>JALHFX010000029.1 GCA_022837595.1 Propionibacterium sp. | reverse complement strand
GTGGAGCATAGGGGATTCGAACCCCTGACCTTCTCATTGCGAACGAGACGCGCTACCAGCTGCGCCAATGCCCCATATCCAGTTTTGTGGTACCCAAAGATGTTACACGACCTCGTGGCCGCCTCCCAAAACACGGTTCGCACAAGGGACGATAGCTCGTACAACGATCCGGCGTCCGGCTCGATCCGACCAAGCTTAGGCTTGTTCTGTGCGCTATCCCCTGGATCCGGATTTCGCTCGGTACGCGTGGTTTCGTATACCGCTGAACCCGGCGGCGATCCGGCTGGGCGCTCTCACACTGGGCGTCCTACCCGGACTTCAACGATCGGACGAGAAGCTCACCGTCACCCGCCACGAGATCCCGGTCGCCGACGGCGAGACAATCCCGGCGCTTCTCTTCAGACCGGCCGAAACTGATCGTCCGATGCCCGCGCTGCTTGACCTGCACGGCGGTGCGTTCGCGTTCAAAGCAGCGCCACATCACTTCAGACTGGCCCGGGCATACGCTGCGCTGACACCGTGCGTGGTGCTGTTACCCGACTATCGGCTGCTCCCCCGACACCGGTTCCCCGTCCAAACCGAAGACGCATACTCATCACTACTGTGGCTACGGGACAAAGCAACGCAACTGGGAATCGACCCATCGCGAATCGCGGTCGGCGGGGACAGCGCGGGCGGCAACCTCGCGGCCGCCGTCGGTCTGATGGCCCGCGACCGGCAGGGCCCTACTCTGCACGGGCAGCTGCTGATCTATCCCGGCCTCGACCGGCGCATGCAGACGCCCTCCGCCCGGCGATATACGGACACCCCGATATGGAATACGCAGCTCAACGAAAAGATGTGGCGCCTCTATCTGCCAAACCCGAGCGTCCCCGACATCGCCTATGCGTCCCCACTCGAGGCATCCTCGCTACACGGCCTGCCGAATGCCTACATCGAGACGGCCGAGTTCGACCCCCTGCACGACGAAGCATTGTTATACGCGGACAAACTCCGCGAAGCAGGGTGCGAGGTTGAGGTCGCCCAGACACGAGGGACGATGCACGGCTTCGATTGGGTTCGCAAGAGCAGAATCACCGAGCAGAGCGTGACACGAAGAGTCCGTTTTCTCAGAGAAACACTCCGATAGCCGGCACTCGGACGATGACGATCAAACCCAGTCATCTCAGGCGCGATGCACCGGCGCACAATCAATCGAGCAGCCCCGCATCGCGAACCCGCATGGCCGCCGACACTCGGTTATCGGTGCCCAGTTTCATGAAGAGCCTGGTCAGATGGGCCTTCACCGTTGCGAGGCTGAGGTGTAGTCGGCTACCAATTTGGGCGTTGGTGAGGCCTTGAGCCATCAAGATGGCGATCTGGCGCTCCCGCTCGGTCAAATCGGCGATCGCCGCCGAAGCCTCGGGGGAGAGCCTGGTGGATGCTGTTGCGGCAGCGATGACAGTGGTCGTCACATCGGGTGACAACACAGGCTCACCCCGGTGGACGGCCTTGATCGCCGCGACCAGGTCGGCCGGATCGGTGTCCTTGAGCAGAAAGCCGTGCGCGTGCTGACGCAACGCGCGAAGCACATAGTCGTCCGTATTGAACGTAGTCAACACCAACACGCGGGGGCGATGAGACCTCGATGCGGCTAGCCGCTCCAGCACACCGAGCCCGTCGAGCACGGGCATGCGGATATCCAGTAGCACCACGTCGGGCGCCAATTCGCGGATGGCTCGAAGTCCGGCCTCGCCGTCCTCCGCATCGCCGACGACCGCCAGTTCGGGATCCCCAGCAATGATCAGGCGCAGCCCGGTACGCGCCATCGCATCGTCGTCGACCAGCAGCACTGAGATCATCAGTCTTCCTTCCATGGCAAGTAGGCCGAAACAACAAACGAGCCGCCCGCACGCCCATAGTTGACCAATCCTCCGACCGATGAGGCTCGTTCAGTCAATCCGAGCAACCCGACGCCACTACCACTATCGTCGGGCACCGCCAGATCGGCCAGCGGATTGATGATCGTGACCTCCAGCCGGGCACCAGGTTCCCCGGCAACCCGGACGCTCACCGGGGCGCCCGGAGCATGCTTTCGGGCGTTGGTGAGCGCCTCCTGCACAATACGGAAGGCCTGGCGCCCGGTCTGCGTTGGTACCTGCTCAAGATCCGTGGCAATCTCAAGATCGATGCACTGATCCTCCTCGAGGTCGGCGACCAGCACCGGCAACTCGGCGAGCGTCGGTTGAGGCGGTTCCGGCGGAGCGTCCGAACCGCGCAATGTGGACAGCACCGCCCGCAACTCGGCGAGGGATTGCTTCACATTGCACTGGATCGTCTTTGCGATCTCACGCGTTTCGTCCTGGCTGAGATCAGTACGAAAAGCCAGCGCCCCCGCGTTCATGCTAACCAGCGACAGCCGGTGAGCGAGCACATCATGCATCTCGCGGGCGATTTGCTCGCGCTCGGCGAGCCGTGCTTGTTCGATCCGGGCCCATTCCGCATCGCGCCTGGCCTGCTCGGCTGCCATCCGGCCCTCACGCTCGGCCGTGAGCGTGCGCAGCAGCCAGCCGACCAGGGTCGCGAACGCCAATCCGACGACGGTGAGACCGAACTCAAACGAATACGCGCTTCCCCACGAACCGGCGGCAGGCGGAACCAACAGCAGCGAGGCGAGCTTCGCCACGCTGAACCAAAGCCCGACAGCCATGACCGTCCGTGCCCGCGTCGTCCAGCGCGCCACCGATCCTTGCATCGCGAAAGCTGCCCCGACCACTCCCGGGCTCAGGAAGAGCAGCACTCCGATACCAACAACGACCGTCATCCGGGCGCGTCGGCGAAACGCGAGCAGACCGAGCGCCAACGCGGGAGGGACGAAACCCAGCACGACGATCAGTGGCCCAACCGGTCGAGATGCCAGGGCAACAAAAGGCGCCAGGTAATAGAGCCACATCACCACGGCGACGCTCCAGACAGCGACCGGCACCGCGACATCCGCGGAGGTACGAGCACTCGACGATTGGCTGGCGGTCACCCCATCAGCCTAGGTATTCGGACCGAGCAACCCATAGCGACCATCGGCTCGACCTTGGCAGCCCATCGGCTACCCCGCTTGGCCCGCACACCAGCCCAACGATCCCCGATCACTGGCCGCCTGCACGATGCCGGCGGCCGACTGGTCCGGGTGGACTATCACCATGATCACCTTCTCCCATCTCACCAAGTCGTACGGGACTCGCACGGTACTCGACAACGTCACCTTCACCATTCCGTCCGGCCAGGTAACCGGCTTCCTAGGCCCGAACGGAGCCGGCAAATCAACAACGATACGCATCCTGCTCGGCTTCACCGCGGCCGACGCGGGAAGCGCCACGATCAACGGCCGTCGCTACCGAGACTGGCCGAACCCGGCATCAATCGTCGGTTCGCTGCTGGATGCCGGCGCGTTCCATCCCGGACGCAGCGGCCGCGAGTCCCTCCTACTCTCTTGCCTCACCCTCGGCCTGCCCGCACGACGAGCGGACGAGGTCCTCGAGCAGGTCGGGTTGACCACCCGTGAGGCACGCCGGCGCGTTCGCGGCTATTCGCTCGGTATGCAGCAGCGTCTCGGCATCGCCCAGGCCCTGCTCACCGACCCACCGGTACTGGTACTCGATGAGCCCGCCAACGGTCTCGACCCGCAAGGTCAGCGCTGGCTCGGCGACCTTCTGCGTGCCAGAGCCGAGCGGGGCGGAGCGATCCTCCTCTCGAGCCATCAGCTCTCCGAGGTCGAGCGTCTCGCCGATCGGCTCGTCATCATCGCCGGCGGCCAGATCGTCGCCCACGGCACCCTCTCGTCGCTGCGTGCCCAACACGGCGACATCACCGAGCTCTACTTCTCCGCCACGACCGATCTCGATCGCAGCGCCTGAGCCTCGATCCCGACCCCATCATCCGGACTCACGACCGAAAGGACAGCACCATGATCACCACCGTTCGTCCCCACTCTGCTCACAGCATCTCTGCACTCGCCGATTCCCGTGCACCCTCGGCGCCACGGCTGTGGTTGGTCGAATTACGCAAACTCATCGACACCCCTTCAGGTATCGCACTGGCCGCCGGCGGAGTCCTGCTCTCCGGAGTCTTCGGTGGCGGTGCGGCCCTGTTCATCGAGAAGGTGACATTCGGGGACATCGCCCGCCTGGCGGGCATTCCCTTGCTCACACTCTTGCCGGTCTTCGCCATCCTGCTCGCGACATCGGCCCGTCACCATCGCACCGCACTCACCACCTACGCCCTGGTGCCCGCCCGAAGCCGGATACTGGTCGCGCAACTGGCGGCGGTGGTCACGCTCGGTCTCATCGCCGCAGCATCGACGTTCGCCATGGCCGCGCTCATCACCCCGGTCGGTGCATTGATGACCGGGAAGGAAATCGTGTGGAGCGTCAACTGGTCCGCTCAGCTCGTACTGACCGCCGGCATCGTCTTGGCGACACTGTCTGGCTACGCGATCGGGCTGGCCACCGGCGTGGCACCGGTTGCGATCACGGTCGTGCTGGCATGGCCGGCGATGGCACTGTTGCTCTCGATCTTCCCCCGCGCTGCCGAGGTGCTCGCGTGGCTCGACATCAATGCTGTCGCCGACCTCGCCGACGGTGTCACCGGGGTCGAAGTGGCACAGGTGGCTACCGGTATCCTCGCCTGGATCGTTGTGCCCGGCATCATCGGCGTCGCCCGTGAACTGCGGACGGAGGTGCGGTGATGAGCACCCGGACTGATCTCACGCGTCTCGCAGGCCGCCGGTATCGGGGATTCATGGTTCTACTCATCGTTGTCGGGGTCATTGGTCTTATCGCAGGCAGTATCGCCGGCTTGACGACCTATGCCAACCGCCCCCAGGGCACCCCAGAAGCGGTCGAGTTCACCGACGCCACCATCTCGTCCGAACTCGCCGACGCCACGGTGCTGGCGCTCGGCGAAGCCACCCACGGCAATGCCGAGTTCCAGCTGCAGCGCCTCACCTTGGTGCGCAAGTTGCCGCAGTTCCGGGCCATCATGCTCGAAGAGGACTACGGCAACACCGCGATCGTGGACGACTTCGTCCAGGGCGGTCCCGGCACCGCGCACGATGCTGCCCGCCAGTTCGGATTCCGCATCAACCACACCGAGCAGATGGCGGAGCTGTTGCAATGGCTGCGCGACCACAACGCCGGGCTTCCAGAAGACCAGCGCATCCGCCTGGTCGGCATCGATACGCAGCGGGTCGATGCGTCCAAACAGATCGCGCTGAGCTGGCTGGCTGAATACGACCCGCCAACAGCCGAGCAGGTGCGTGACCGGCTCGCCGGCTGGAGTGATGAGGGCGATGATCCGGACGCCACGACCATGCGTCCGGTGGTCGACGAGCTAATGGCGGCGATCGAGGAAACCCCCGAGATTCCTGGACGAGCCCACGCGCTCAACGCGGCCACAGCGTTGAGTCAGCACCTTGATCTGATCGACGCGGGCGACCTCGAGTACTCCCAGGTACGCGCGCAGATCATGGCCGCAAACGCGGTGCGCACGGTCGACGAAGAACATGAGCGCGGCAACGGGCACAGTCTGCTGTTCGCGCACAATGGGCACGTCGAGAAGACCTCCATCGCATTCGGCGGTCTTGATCTCGGCAGCCTGCTGGTGGACGAATACGGCGACGGCTACCGCGTCATCGGCACCGAACTGCACCACAGCACTCTGATCAGCGGGCAGCGCGGAGACCGCTGGGAGGTCAATCTGACCAACCGCACGCCGCTGCGTGGCCTCTTCTCAGGCACCAGGGAGGGCTACCTCGAATTCGCGACGGCCTCACCTGAGAACCAGGAACTCTTGAGCCGGCCGGTACGCATGGCCAGTGCAGGCGAGCGTTTCCACCAATGGCAGGCCAAGATCAGGTGGTTCAACTCCGTGAAGATGACCCCGAGCGCAAGCTATGACGCGTTGATCCTGGTCGATCGCGCGACACCGGTCACACCGCTATGAATCTGCGATGGACGAGATTCACTCCCCGACTGCCCGGGGCATCTCCTGCTCGACATCGCGATCCCGCTGAACCGGACGCTCGGCAGTCACCGGAACCCCGAGCTCGCTCGAGGCGACCGGAGCCGACAGGTCGATCGTCCGCACCGAACGCGGCAGCAGCGGCTTCGAGACATAGGTCGTCGGGGTGACCGGGATCGGATCCCACAACGAGCCGAGCGCTTCGACGAGCGGACCGGTCAGGTCGATCGAACGCTCCGTGTCGGTCTGCTCCTCGACATTCTCGCTTTGCGTCTCACCCTGCGTCCCCACGACGACGGTCATCTCGTCGTTGCCGAAAGCAAGCTCATCGCGCTCGGCCTGCAGAACACGGTCGATCGTGACCACGCTGATACGGCTGAGCACGATCCACAAAACCAAGACACCAACCGAGAGCACCGTCCACCACCGGGAGACCGGCAGCACGAACGGCAACACCACGCCGACAACCACCAGCACCAGACTCACCAGCAGGCCGATCTTGCGCCGCCGCATCGCGGTACGAGAGATCACCTGAAGATCACGCCAGGCAGCCCGACGCGTGTGAGGAGTCGAAACTTGAGCACCGGAATCGGTCAAAAAGCCCGGCTCGGCTTGACCGCTGCGCCGAACCACCCGCATCGAGTCCGCGAACTCATCGAGCGTCCGCTCATCAAGTCGGCTGCCCTGATCGTGCTGTCCGAGATACTGCGGCACAAGAATGATCAGCCACACGACAACGATTGCCCCGAAGATCACTCCTGTCATCACGCGACCCAAACTAGGGCCCAGCGCACAGCCAGTCAGCCAGGCGCGCCGCGCGGATCGTAGTTCCACAGCTCACAGCCAGCCGACCCGTCCGATCGAAGGCAACTGTCCATCGGGAAAGAGCCGATTCAAGAGCCCGCCGCGCACCTCATCCCGGTTGAGAGCGAATACCCGATGATCTCGCCAATCACCGTTGATGTGCAAAAATCGCGGGCGCAGCCCCTCCTCACGGAATCCGAGCTTCTCCACCACGCGCAGGCTGGGCGCGTTCTCGGGCCGAATACAGATCTCGATGCGGTGCAGCCGCATCACCTGCCAGCAGTAGTCACAAGCCAACGCAACAGCTGCGGGCACCAGTCCGCGTCCGGCATAGTGCTCATCGATCCAATAGCCGATGACCCCCGAACGAGCCGACCCCTTCAAGATGTTCGCGACGGTGACCTGACCGATCAGCCGTGTTCGTGAGGCCGGCGCCGGCTGGTCGGGCCAACCCTCATCGACGGCCAGCGCCCACGGGAGCGAGTATTCAGCCCTCGCCTGCGCGTTCATCCGGCGCAGCCACGCACGATACGGCGCCGGTCGCTGTGATGCGTCGGGTGGCAGCGTCGCGTCCCATTCGTAGGTCCATCGCAGATTGGACGCCCGCAGCTGATCCCAAGCGGACGCGTCATGTTTGGTTAACGGACGCAGGACCACCGCACCGGCCCGCACCACCACCGGCCAGCTGTGTTTGGCGGGCAGCACGACTCCGCTCGGCCAGCCCGCTACCGGAGCGTTTGAGGTGTCCGGCTCAGTCATTGAGCAGCCAGCAGCCCACGCGCTCGCCGAGCGAGATCACCGGCCCTGTTTCGTCCAGGACGATCAGCGCATCCGCGCTCACCAGATCACTCAACCGCGGATGATCCGGTTTACCCAGCGGGACGACGACCTTCTCACCCTGTTCCTCGCGCACCGCTCCGAGCCGCAGCGAGACGATCCCCTCGCGTCCCCGTAATTCACCGCCGGCAAGGTAGTCAACCATCGGCCTGGTGATCACCGGTGCACCCATCAGCTTGCGCAACAGCGGTCTGGCGAAAAGCTGATAGTCGCAATAGGCCTCGACCGCCTCGTTCGGCAGCATGAGCAGCGGGATCTCGTCCTCACCGACGATCGCGAACCCCATACGCCCGCCTGGTTGACAGGCGACATCAGCCATGTCGACCAATCCCATCGAGGCAACCACACGCGGCAACTGTGCCTCGTCGCTGAGGTCACCGCAAACCACAACAAGATCTGCGCGAATCAACTGGTCGCTGATCGTGTCTCGAAGCTCGCGGTCGGTGCCGCTCGCGTTGCTCACGCGCCAGACCTGGGCGCCATCGGCTTTGAACGCAGCGGCCAGTAGCGGTGATTCGATGTCTGCGCGGGCAGGATCGTCCCCGACGACGCTCAAGACCACGACGCGAGGATGCGGACGTGCGAGTACGCGATCAATCCCGGCGAGTGCCAGCAGCGCACTGCGACGGGCGTCCAGGCGCTCACCCGAACGTATGATCGGCATCCCGGCCCGAACTTCGGAACCAGCCCAGCGCACGTGGTCACCGCTTCTGACCGGATGTGTCACCGAGAGCGTGCTGCCGTCGAGGGCGGCGTCATCGAGCGGAATGACCGCATCAGCTCCGCTGGGTAACGGCTGGCCTGCGCGTACCTGCACGGCAGAACCGACCTTGAAGGCTGCGGCATCGTCGCGCACTCTGAGCTTGGCGCTGCCCAGCTCATCAAGGCCCTGCAGGTCGTCGACCCGCACCGCGTATCCGCTAGCCACGGCAAGGTCCGCAGCTGGAAGGTTGCCATCAGCGATGATCTCCTCGCAGACCGCGGTGCCCCAGGCGTCCAAGAGATACATCCCGAATGCCGGCAGCGGGTGGACCAGCGATAGCAGATAGTCGCGTTGGTCGGCGACCCTGCGTCCTACGTGTGTATCGGCGGGAGGATCAGGCAGCACCGGCGCGGCTTCGGCCGCTACCGGCGCGCTGACTTCGGGAACATCGCTGCGACGTTTGAACAAGCGCATGGACCTACGATAGGTGAATGCTTCTCGAACCGGATCAGACCGCACCCGTTCGCGAGCAGGTACGTGCCGAGATCCAGGCGTCGAGGAGGGCGCGCACGCCGCAGCGACAGCTGGCGGATGACCGCCTGCGCGACGTACGAGTCTTAACATTGCTCACCGAGATACTGGACGAATGTCCGCAAAAACCCGTAGTGGCCTGCTATCTGTCGCGCCCTGGCGAGCCTGGAACCACCCGACTGGTCGGCGCCTTGGCCGAGCGCTACCAGGTGCTCGCGCCAAAGCTTGGACCCGACGACCAGGGACGCCCGCGACGCGAGCCTGATTGGGCGTGGTTCACCGGACCGGACGCACTCACCGACGGGGTCTTCGGCATTCCCGATCCAAGCGGCCCGGGTTTGGGCGCAACCGCGCTCAGCCAGGCCGATGTCGTTATCGCGGCAGGATTATGCGCAGGGGCCGATGGCAGCCGGATAGGCACCGGAGGGGGCTGGTTCGATCGAGCACTGCTGCACCGTCGTTCCGGTGCGCAGGTGATCGTCCTGCTCAACGATGATGAAATCCGCTGCGTACCGACCGAGCTACACGATCAGCCGGTGGACTGGCTGGTGACACCCACCCGCACCATCCGTACGGACGCACCGAATTGAGTATGGCCCGAGCCCACCGACGATGGCTCAACCGCACCTGCGTGAGCGGCACCAGCACGGCAATATTGGCAATCGGAGACGACGAGTGCTAGCGCTGCGAGCACCGTATCTTTGCCCGGACAACATCGAAAGCTGATCAGGATGCCTACTTACCAGTACCGCTGCCAGGCTTGCCACAACGATCTTGAGGCCTTTCAGAAGTTCACTGACGATCCCTTGACGATCTGCCCCGATTGCGGTGGCTCGTTACGCAAGGTCTTCAACCCTGTCGGCATCGTCTTCAAGGGATCGGGCTTCTACGCAACCGATTCCCGCAAGTCGTCCAGCGTTGCCAAGCCGGCCAGCACCGACCACTCAACGAGCACGAGCACGTCGTCCGACTCGTCCGACTCATCGGCCAAGTCATCGAGCACCACCAAAGCTTCGAGCGAGAAGACCACCGCAGCCGCATAATCCCCGACTCAACATCGCAAGATTGTCCACAGCGGGCAGGAATTCTCACGGAGTTCCTGCCCGCTCGGTAATTCTGGGAGCATGACTCCCACAGCATTGTTGACCCGGGTGGGCAGATTCGCCAGATGGCACCGTCGCGGACTGGGCGTGCTGGCGGCCATGATCTGTCTCTTTGCGATCCTGTCAGCTCTGGCTCCGGCCGAGCCCGAATCTGCGCCGGTCGTTGTTGCAACCAGAGCACTGCCGGCCGGCAGCAGTCTGACCAGCGGTGATATACAGCTGATCGAGATGCCGATCGGGCTGCTGCCAGACCAGGCACTGGCTGATCCGGACGAGGCCGTCGGCCGGGTACTGACCAGCGAACTGACCCAAGGCACCGTTCTGACAACTGCGAATATCCTCAGCGGTCGCGACACCACTGGCGGTGACGAACGGCTGGTGCCTTTCCGAGTACCGGATGCGGCAGCTGTCGAACTCTTGCACGTCGGTGACCGGATAACCGTGGTCGGATCCACGATGGATGGTGGGTCGGTCGATCTGGCCACCGATGTGCGGGTCGCTGCGCTACCCGTGTCGCAAAACACCGGCATCGGTGGCGAGTCCGGAGCGCTCGTCGTGGTCGCCGCAGACCCGGAAACCGCCACGAGGTTGGCGGCCGCCTCCAGTCAGATGCGGATGGCTATCGTCATGCAGTGACGACACGCCCCTTCTGTCCGCCCGTCGAGAACGCTGCCCCTGGCGAAGACAATGATCTGCACGAGGCTCTAGAATCAGCGGCTGGTTGTAAAAGCCGCCGGTGCCCCAGCCGGCGGTACCAAGGCAAACCGGGTCTACCCCAACCCGAGCCGACCCACAAACGAAAGGCAGTTATGCAGGGTTTCAAACAATTCCTCCTGCGAGGCAACCTCATCGAATTAGCTGTTGCGTTCATCATGGGCGCAGCGTTCAACAGCGTCGTCGAGTCATTCACCAACATCGTGCTCAGCGTGATCTCGAAGGTAGTCGGCGGCCCGCCGAACTTCGATGATTGGGTTCCCGGCGGATTGCCCGTCGGGGCGTTCCTGACTCAGGTCATCGGCTTCGTGCTCATCGCGGCCGTCGTCTACTTCGCGTTGGTGCTGCCCGTCAACAAGCTGCGCGAACACATGAGCACCGAGAAGGAAGCCGAGCCCGAGGTCACCGAAACCGAACTGTTGACCGAGATCCGCGATCTGCTGGCCACGAAAAACTGAGCGCCTCCAGAATGCCTGAACTCAGACAGCGGCCTCGTGGTATTGCCCATCGACTGTGATGAGGATCAGCCTCGGGCCGCTGAAGAGTTCGTCAACATGTAGAACGCCACCCCTTGCGGGCCGAATCCACTATCGGCCAGTGCTCTTTTGATCCCGCCGGACTCGACAGCCATCGAGTCCGGCGGGATCAAAAACTGCTGAGCGAGGGCTGCTGGTTCCACATCCTGCGCAGCCATGAAGCAATGCGGCGATACTGACACGCCGAGCCATCCACGGTTCGAGCGCTTCACCTCTTCAGCCGACATTTCCATGATGCGGAGGCCGATCTTTCATTAAGGCCCGATCGCGCGGGCTCAGCGGTGCCGAACTATCGCGCAGCCGCACCTCGGCACCGACACCTAATTCTTCGGCGACCGCCCAGCTCGCCGTCAACAGCTGAGCAGCCCCGATCTCGCCGCGTACCTCGGCGGGCACTGCGAGCGGCCAGCTGCGGCCAGCCTCCATGCTGGTCTCACGCACCGCGGCGATTCGCCGGCTGTTCCAGCCCGCGGCCACCAGCGCCTCAGCGATCTGAGCAAGCTGCGAGGAATCTGCGGTAGGCCTTCCCGAGTCAGGTACACCGGCCGGCAAGGCGTTCTCTCCGGTCAGCGACCACGCAATCAGGCTGGCCAACTCTGCTTCGCTCATGAGATGAAACCTACCCGGACCGACGTGGCTGTTGCACTCGTGGCAACCGAGCAAGCATCGCCTTGGTGTGCCATCGAGGCACCCAATAGACTGATCTCACACACCACCACCCCCCAGCGTTGACGGGCGGGTGGTGGTGTGCGTAGGACCCTAACCCAGTTCGGCTGGGCACCTCTTATCGCAGGAGACAATTAATGTCAGGTCCCGTTGAACAACGCGGAATCGATCTTGTCCCACCTCAGAATAGGTACGGTCGCCCACGCGATCTCTTCTTCCTCTGGGCCGGCACCACAACCAATATCTTCACCGTCTCGTACGGCGCACTTCTCGTCCTCGGTTTCGGGCTCTCCTTCGGTCAAGCCATCACTGCGATCATCATCGGTAACCTGCTTGCCTATCCCCTGCTGGGCCTGACATCGCTCCAAGGCCCGACCACCGGGACGACCACGATGACCATCTCACGTGCCTCGCTCGGCCCGAACGGAGCCCGGATCAACGGCGTACTGTCGTGGCTGATGCTCATCGGCTTCGAAGCCGGCGGGCTGATTCTGGTCTACTATTCGACCTCGTCACTGCTGGGTATCGGTGGCTTCACCCCCGAAGGAGTCACTCAGTTCGCGCTGATCGTGGGGCTGGGTCTGATTCAGATGCTGCTGCCGTTGTTCGGCCACAGACTGATGATGGCCGCACAGAAGTACATCACCCCGATCTTCGCGATCTCGTTCGTCGTGTTGGCCTTCCTCATCGTGCCGCAGATCAACCCGGCCGCTGTTGAGCAGCCGTTCTCGATCATGTCGATGGTCTCGGCGATCGCCTTGGTCGTGGTCTCCGGCGGTCTGTCATGGGCGCCTTCGGGAGCGAATTTCTCGCGCTACTTGCCGGCCGATTCGAAGCCCGGCCAGGTGGCGATCTGGGCCGCTCTGGGTGGTTTCATCCCCTACGTGCTGCTGCAGAGCCTGGGCGCCGGTATGGCCACGATCGCGGTCGGAGAGGCTTTCGATCTGACCAACCCGTTGGCTGTGCCCGCAGTGCTGCCGCCAGTCTTCTCGGTGCCGTTCTTCGTTCTTACCGCGATCGGCCTGATGGTACAGAACAGCACGAACCTCTACTCGTCCAGCCTGAATCTGCAGACTGCGGGTATTCCCGCGCCGCGCTGGCTGATCGTGATCACCGACACGATCGCCTGCATCGTGATCACCTCGATCGCTGTCTCGCAGTCGTCGTTCTACGAGCTGTTGAACGCTTTCGTGGCATCGCTGGGCATCTGGCTGGCGCCGTGGGTGACGATCTACCTGATTGACTGGATCATGCGCAAGGGCCGTTACAGCCTCGTCGGGCTCGCTGATGAGAGCGGCGGGGTCTACTGGGGTGCTGGCGGCGTACGAGTTCCCGGCATTGTGTCGCTCGTCGTTGGCATGACTGCGGCCGCGCTCTTCGCGAATTCCGGCTACTTCGTCGGCCCGCTCGCAGCGCTCTTCTCGCCCGAGATCCCCGCATATGCGCCCGACCTGAGCATCATCGTCGGCATGATCGTCTCCGGTGTGCTCTACGCGCTGCTCAACCGCTCGGACACCAGCCTCAAGCTTTCCTCGCTCGACGAATCAACCTCCGGCCTCACCGGAGACAAGGAGAATACACATGCCTAACCGCCGCCTGCTGGACGTCGCCTACGGACGCGCCCACGCCGACATCATCATCGATAACGGTCAACTCGTGAACGTCATCACCGGCGAGATCTACCCCGCCTCGGTCGCCATTGCCGAGGGACGGGTCGCCGCCGTCGGAAATGTCGAAGCACAACGCGGACCCGACACGCAGATCATCGATGCGGGCGGTCGCTTCCTCACACCCGGTCTGATCGACGGCCACCTGCACATCGAATGCTCAAAGCTGTCCGTGACGATGTTCTCCGATCTTGTCTCCCGCTTCGGCACGACCTCGGCGGTCTCCGGCCTCGACCAAATCTTGGTCGCCGCCGGTATGGACGGTGTCAAGGAGTTCCTCGCCGAGACCGAGGGCGGCTCGATGCGCGTTTGGTGGGGTGCCCCCGCGAAGGCACCTTATACGGTGCCCGAGTCGAATGTCGGCCACCGTTTCGCTGTCGAGGAACACAAGACCGCCCAGCGGATGCCCGAGTGCGTCGGCTTGTGGGAGACGGTGCAGGAGTTCGTCGAGTACGGCGACGAAGAATGCCTACAAGCCATGGATATGGCCGAAACCAACCGGCTGCCGATCTTCGGCTGCTCCCCGTTGGTCGACGCCCGACGCACTGCCGGATTCGCCGCCTCCGGGATAGCGTTCGACCACGAGTCATACTCTCCGGAGGAAGAGCTTGAGAAGCTGCGCAATGGCATCAACATTGTCATCCGCGAGTCGACTGCGGCACCGATGCTTCGGGAGAACATCAAACTGGTGACCGAGATGGGTGCCCCCACCCACCGCATCGGTTTCTGCACCGATGATGTCACAGCATCCAGTGTGCTCGACCGTGGGCACCTCGACTACGTGGTCCGGCTCGCCATCGAATGTGGTGTTTCCCCGATGGAGGCCGTCCAGATGGCCACCGTCAACACTGCACGCATGCTCCACTTGGACGACAAGATCGGTGCGATCGCTCCGGGACGTTTCGCCGATATCCTCTTCGTCGATTCGCTGGAAGACTTCCGTCCGCAAACCGTCATCGTCGGTGGACGCATCGTCGCTCGCGAGGGCAAGCCGGTTGAGGCTCCCAAGGCGCCGCAGCGTTCGTCCACCCTGCTGGAGACCTTCAAACTCGGCACCGTGGACCCCGACCGGCTCAAGGTGCGCGTCGACGCCGGCGCCACCAAGGCCACCGTGCAGACGATCGAGTTGTCGACCGGTGTCGCGTTCAGGCGTCTGGGCAACCAGGTCACCCTCGATGTCGTCGACGGCCTCGTGCAGCCCGACATCGCGCAAGACACCATCATGCTCACCGTTGCAGAGCGTTATGGCAAGACAGATAACATGCCTGTCGCATTCATTCAGGGCTTCGGAATCACCAAGGGAGCCATCGCAACCTCGGCCTCCCCCGACGACAACAACGTGGTCTGTGCTGGCGTGACCAGCGAAGACATGGCGTGCGCGATCAACGAGGTCGTCCGCATGGGTGGCGGCCAGGTCGCTGTGCTCGACGGTGAAGTCGTTGCTTCGCTGCCGCTGCCGATCGGCGGGATCGTCGCCGATCTTCAAGCTGAGGAGATGGCCGCTGCCGAACTCGTGCTCGACAAAGCAGCCCGTGAGGTACTGGGCGCCAAGATCGACTCGGCTTTCGGGCAGCTGCTCTTCTTGTCGATCACCTCGATCCCGGACTGGGCGATGACCGATCTGGGTCTGGTCGATTGCATCAAGTTCGAGGTCATCGACCCTGTGTTGGCCACCGAGTAGAAGGATTGAGTCATGGAGATTTCACCGTTTGTCATGGGACTACCCAAAGTCGAACTCCACCTGCACATTGAGGGCACCCTCGAGCCGGAGTTGAAGTTCGAACTCGCCCAGCGCAACGGGATCACGTTGCCTTTCGATACCCCCGAGCAGGTGCGGGAGTCCTACGATTTCGACGACCTGACGTCGTTCTTGCACACCTACTACGACGGCATGAATGTGCTGAGAACCTCGGAAGATTTTTACGACCTCGCGATGGCCTACTTCGCGAAGGTGGCGACGCAGAACCTGCGTTACGTTGAGATCTTCTTCGACCCGCAGGCACACACCTCGCGCGGTATCTCGTTCGACACCGTGATCAGCGGGCTTCGCCGAGCCCAGATCGAGGCCGAGCAGAAGTTCGGCATCACCTCTGCGCTGATCATGTGCTTCCTTCGCGATCTCCAGCCGGAATACGCGATGGCAACCCTGCTGGAGTCACTCCCCTATAAACACTGGATTCTCGGTGTAGGACTCGATTCGGACGAGAACGGCAACCCGCCGTCGAAGTTCGCTGCCGTCTTCGCCCGCGCAAAGGCCGAGGGCTACCTGCTGACGATGCACTGCGATATCGACATCCCCGGATCGATCGACCATATCGAGACGGTCATCCACGAGATCGGTGTGGCCCGCATCGACCACGGCACCAACATCGTCGAGAACCCGGAGCTGGTGAAGACCATCGTCGAGCGCGGTATCGGCCTCACCTCCTGCCCGATCTCGAACACCTGGGTCTCGGAGGGCACCAAGGTCGAGCTGGTGAAGCAACTCATGGCCGAGGGTGTGAAGGTGACGATCAACTCGGACGATCCCGCCTACTTCGGTGGCTACATCGCCGAGAACTTCCAGCGAGTGGCCGACGAGGGGCAGGTTTCGGACGAGTTCTTGGCCCAGCTGGCTCACAACGCGGTCGACATCTCGTGGGCACCGGCTGTGCTGAAAGCAGAACTGCACGGCGAGATCGACCAGTACCTGGCTCAAGCCTGATTTCTATTTGATGGATCCAAGAAGGGCGTGTCTCCCGTCGCGGGCGGACACGCCCTTCTTGCTTCGCCAGCGGCCCCAGCAGGATTCGAACCTGCGGCACATGGTTTAGGAAACCACTGCTCTATCCCCTGAGCTATGGGGCCCTCGTCAGATCTGGTTCAGTCCAGATCCAGGCTAAGCGTAGACCTGGACGGCGTTGAGGCCAACCCTGATTCTGAGAGCAGATCTGCTTCTGATACCGGGTCTGCCATCCGGCTGCTCAGGACCATCTGCTTCGTGCCGCGTCGGCACCCATCGCCATGCGTAGTGTACTCATCACCCAACTCACTCGGAAGCAAGATGCCAAAACCTGCAGTAAACATTTGCATTCAACCCAGGATGGGTTATCGTTACATACGAAAGCGGTTGCCGCCGATGATTTGTCTCCTGGGGGTGGGTAGACGGCTTCGGCCTCTCGAGCGGCAGCCGCTTTCCCTATGCACTTCAATAGGCGCGGTCCGCGGCCTTGTCGGCAGGTCTAGGCTCTTGTCGACAATCGCACATTGACCCGCCGACAGCTATCGCTACATGCAAACAAAGCTCTCTCTACGTCCAGACATTTCGACGCAAAGGAGTCAGGCCGGGCAGCGCAGCGTCACGACGAACAACAAGAAGCGCCGGACCCGGTCCGACGCTTCTTAACGTGGCGACGCTCAGGCTGAGGCGGCACTCCCGTTTGCAACCCACAGCCCGCTCGCGATCGATCTATCGACTCGCACGCGTCCCTCGGGCCCCCTGATCTCGACCGCCGAATTGACTTCAACCGCCGAGATCGTCACATCAGGTACCGCGCCGACATCCTTGAGCCCGGTCAATGCCATCTCATCCGCTTGGACGAACTCACTCAACCGCACCAGCTCGAACCGCTGGATTTCATCGGTCACGACCTCCGCTAATCCGACCACACCGTCCCGGAAGACCTCTGGATGCGGGTCACCGGTCAACGGGGGAATCGGGCAGCCATAAGGCGACAGCTCCGGTGAATTCAGAAGTTCAGTCAGCCGTTCCTCGATCGCATCACCGATGACATGTTCGAGTTTGCAGGCTTCCTCATGGACGATCGAGTAGTCGAGCCCGAGGATATCTGAAAGCATCCGTTCAGCCAGCCGATGTTTGCGCATTACCTTGAGTGCGCGCTCCCAACCGATCTCGCTGAGTTCAATACGCCGATTGTCCTGCACGGTCAGCAACCCATCACGCTCCAACCGGGCAACGGTTTGGCTCACGGTTGGACCCGACTGGTGAAGCCTCTCAACGATCCGGGCGCGCAGCGGCTCAATACCCTCCTCGTGGAGCTCAAGAATGGTACGTAGGTACATCTCCGGGGTATCGATCAGATCGTTCATGAGCCCTCCTGGTTGCTGAAAGCCTAACCGACCGCAAAACTTAGCACTGCCTAATGTCAGTCTCTTCGACTGACATAGCATGGCGCGATGAGCTTCGAGTTCACAATCGCACGCCACGTCAGTGTTGCCGCCGATCGGCTACCCGGTTGGGTCAAACGATTCGGGCTCCGACATGGTGCGGTTAGTTCAACGATTCTGCCCGATGCGATATTCCTGGAAGCCGCCAACGGAGCCCGGGCACGGCTCACGAATTACTGGGAACCAGTCGACGCCAAAGAGCTTGACGAAGCCTTGCGACAACTAATCCGACCCCGGCGGCTCGCTCTCCTCCTGGTACGTAAGGCAGCCAGTGCGGTAGGAATCGCTGAAGGCGACGAACTGGTCGTTCACCGCGTCGCACGGCATTATGTGCAATCGCGCGCGAAACCCGGCGGCTGGTCACAGCAACGTTATGCTCGCCGACGCGCCAACCAAGCTCGATCGGCCTATCAGCACGCCGCGGACGACGCAGCCGAGTTACTGGCATCCGAAGCAGCTAGCTGCGACGCATTGATCACCGGTGGTGATAGAACCGCCGTCGACGAGGTTCTCGCTGATCCCCGGCTGACGAGACTTGGCCAGTTACCTCGTCCCGTCCCGTTATTGCCTGCACCGGACGCCCGGCTGCGCGTCCTCGCGGAGGCCGTCAGACAAGCCCGCGCGGTGCCGATCGCACTGGATGCTGTCGCAGCCGGTGTCGAGTCTTGAACTAATGCCTGCGCCGATAAGAACCCGGCCGCGGTTTGCTGGCCAGATAGACGAAGCCTCCAGACACTACGGAGACGAGTGCGGCTATCGAGATAGCCCTGATCGTTCCGCGTCCACCAGAACGAGGGGCGGTCGAGCCTGCAGGCGTCGTAGCGCTCGAGTTTCCTCCCGAAGCTTCTTCGTCAGCCGATGTCTCTTGCTCAGCCGAGTCCGCGTCTGACGTGTCGCTGCCTGTTCCAGGCGGCAGTGAGGGAGCGGGAGCCAGATTCTCCATCACGGTGGGCACCGCGACCTCGAGTAGCCGATCGTCGTCCCGGCTTCCCAACACGAATCCGCGGTCGTCCAATGCCGTGGTGATCGATTCGCCCTGCGGCTGCTTGGGGGCGGCCTCTGCTGCGGTCACCTCGTAATCCATCATGTCGTAGGTCAACACACTGGTGTAGGTGCGCAGCGCTGCGGTCGAGCCATCGACGAAGACACCGTCGGTAATCCAGTCCGGCCCCTCGCCGACGTACTCCATGGTTAGCTCACCGCCGTTCACCGGAGCTTGCATGTAATACAGAAGGCCCGGAGATCCCATGGTTATGATCCAGATGTTGCCGCGCGGCGAAACCATCATGGTCATTGCTTCATGGGGACCATCCGGATAATGCAACGTCCACTCAGTGAAGTCGGCCGAGGAACCATAATCCATCGAGTCGAGACGGTAGATGTTCACTGACGATCGGTTGCCCCCGATATCGCCGACATATAGCGCACCATCGTGCATAGCAAGCGCCTCAACATCGGTAGGGGTCGCTGCGTAATGCACTTCACCGGCAGTCGAGCCGTCCGGACTTATTGCCTCGACTACTCCCGACTCGGCTGCGGTCCAATAGACGCTCCTGATCGGATCAGCCGCCAGGCCTCCGGAATCACTTAACGCCGGATCAGTCAGCGTAATCTCATCACCCGGAGCCGCGACGGACGAGGCAACCACCCCGAAGACCAGAAGCGACGACACAGCGCAGCTCAGTAGCAGCTGAACCTTTGCCATCAGCGCTCCCGTCGTCGAGTACGCGCGATAGTCTAGCTAACTTATGGCCACGCTCTCACAGCAGGCCACGTTAACGACGATGCGCTGGCGGGCTACAGACTACCCTCATGATATGGGACGGCTGTCACAGTTTGCGATCGGAATCACCGAACTGCGTGATGTATTCGGCGCAGAACCCGAACTGGCTGATCGGTTGCGTCAGATCGCGGCCAGCGAGTTCCCGGCTCCGGCTTCTCGAAACGAGCGTCGTCGCGGCAAACTGCTCAGAAGAATCGGTCCCGCGTTGAAACACTCCATCGAACCGCCCAAGGTGCCCAACCGGCCGGCGCCTCCCGATGTTGAAGCGCTGCTCGAAGCCCGCGCTATCCTGCCTGCCCGGCGGGGCTATGCCTGGCAGATCTTGCTTGCCTGGCTGGGCGAGCTGAGCTGGGGGCGCATGGACGTCGATATCACTGAGCGGGAGATGTCCACGCTCGAATTCGACCTCGCAGCAGCCGGACTATCCGCCCAGTTCTCGCTGGAGAATCTATTGAAGGGTGATCCCCAGATTCCCCTGCTCCCATTACCTGGTCAGCGGTGGGGATATGCGAAATACCGTCAGGTGCTCGCCACTCACCAGGCCCTCAGCATGGTCTCCGATGCTCTGGGCGACCGGACAGCCGCGATGATCCAACCGTTCTTCGACTTCTTGCAACACTATCCAGATTGGGCGCGGCAGGCCGCCCACCAGGGGCGGCCTGCTCCGGACTTAATCGTGTCCTGGATGCCGTAAGCCCGACCGTGAAAGCGGAAGCTAGGCAACCGCCCCGCTGATCAGTCCTTGCATGAAGTAGATCGCGAAAAGTACCGCGACCACCCACATCAAAATGTGGACCTTGGCTGCCTTGCCGTTGAAGACCTTCATCACCACATACATGATGAAACCCGCGCCGATGCCCACGGTGATCGAGTAGGAGAACGGCATGAAGATGATCGCCACGAACGCGGGGAGCGCAACCTCGATCTTGTTCCACGGGATGTCGGTCACCTGGGTCATCATCAGGAAGCCGACGATGAGCAGCACGGGGGCGACGGCCTCTGAAGGCACCATGTTCACGATCGGCGTGGCGAACAGCGCCACCAGGAAGGCAGCACCCGTGACCACCGATGCCAGGCCTGTTCGGGCACCTTCGGCGACGCCGGCCGTCGATTCGACGAAGCTCGTGTTGCTGGAGATCGAAGCCGCGCCTCCGGCCATCGCACCGATCGAATCGACGAGCAGGATCTCTCGCAGATGCGGGGGCTCGCCTGCTTCGTTCAAGATGCCGCCCTCGGCTCCCACCGCGACGACCGTACCGATGGTGTCGAAGAAGTCTGCCAGCAGCAGGCTGAAGACCAGCATGGCCGCGGTCACGACGCTCGCGATAGTGGGGGTACCGTCCGGGGCAAAACCGCCGAAGACGTCCACTCTGCCCAGTAGCGAAAGGTCTGGGCTGGTGAATGCCTGCCAGCCGGGGAAAGCCGGCACGTTGAGTGCCCAGCCGGTCGGGTGTTCGGCTGAGACCGCGCCGATCTTCGTCAGGTTCTCCACGATCACTGCGAGCACCGTGCCACCCAGAATCGCCCAGAGCATCGCTCCACGTACCCTGCGCATATAGAGAATTGATAGCAGGACGAAGGTGGCCACAAAGATGAAGATCGGCCAGCCGATAAGCGAACCGTTAATGCCGAGTTGAACCAACGGGCTGCCATCACGGACGATGCCCGCATCGGCCAGGCCAACGAAAGTGATGAACAGGCCGATGCCGACGCTGATGGCCGTGCGCAGGCTGGGTGGCACGGCGCGGAAGACGGCTTCACGAAAACCGGTGAGGACGAGGAGGGTAACCAAGATGCCTTCGCAGACCACCATGCCCATCGCCTGCGGCCAGGTCATCTGCGGTGCCACCACATAGGCGAGCATCGCGTTCAGCCCGAGCCCGGTCGCGATGCCGAGCGGGAAGCGTCCGATCACACCCATCAGAATCGTCATCACACCCGCGACCAGAGCAGTTGCTGCGGCCACCATGGCGATCGACTGTCCGACCGCTGCACTGTCGACAATCGTCTGGGCAGCATCGGTGAACTTCGGCGCACCCGAAACCAGGTTGCCGTCTTTATCGGTCGCGGTCCCGATGATCAACGGATTAAGCGCGATGATGTATGCCATGGTGAAAAAAGTCACCAAGCCGCCGCGCACCTCTCGAGGAACCGTTGACCCCCGTTTGGAGATCTCGAACCAACGTTCCAAGCCTGAACTTTTTTGATCGCCGCCGGCGATCGGAGCACCCTGTGCCGATGTGGTGGTCATAAGTTCATGCTAGGCATCTGGCAGCTGTCTCTAAGATTGGGTCCATGACCGATAACGCGCCTCTAACAAGAAAGGAATCTGCTAGGCGCTCGCCCGAGCAGATTCTGAGGCAGGCTCCCGTCGAGCCCGTCCCCGACGACGGCGTCCGGGTCTTCTCCATCGGCACGGCACTATTCGTGATCGCAACGATCGTCCTGCAACTCGGACGAGATCAGTGGGGCATCCCGCAATGGTGGCTCAAGGTCGGCCTTTCCGGCATCGTTATCGGAGTCCTCGCCACGGTCTTCAGCATCTGGAGGCGAAACAGACGGCCCCGCCGCATCGCGAACGCTGATCCGACCCCCGCGACCTGAGCCCGCTCGTCCATGACCGGATCAGCTACCGATGAGCGCAGAACCCGACACAGCAGCTACCGATAATCACAGAACCCGACACAGCAGCTACCGGGAATAGCGCAGGCTACCGAATGTTCGGTAGTCGCTGCGCTTATCGGTAGTTGCTGCAATTGAGGACGAGCATTCCGGTAGCCGCTGCGGTTGAGGACGAGCATTCCGGTAGCTGCTGCGCTTATCGGTAGCCGCTGGAGTCGGAGGCGAGCATTCCGGTAGTCGTCGCTGCTTTCGAAGGCGTCCGTGATGATCGAAAGCTGGTCTGGCACAGGCTTATCGCGAGTTGGCCCGGCAGAGACCTACGCCACTGAGCAGCCAGATCCCCCGAGGACGAACAGGAAAGACTCGCGAAACCCGCCTCAGTCGAAAAGTGAATGGTCAATGCTGATCGTGTCAAAGACCGGTTCGGGAAGGCGCGGGATCCGCTCGTCCGCGACGACATTAGAGTGCCCACCGCAACCATGGTCGATCGACACCACAGTTGCATCATAGGGCGAGTATTCGTTAGTGCAGGCGCCGAAGATCCGTCCCAACGAACCCTGCAGCCGAACGAAATAGGCGCATGTCACGCATGGTTCGGGAGCCTGTTTGGCAGCCGGACTGTTGGGCCCCGCATCTGATGCCAGCCAGCGTTCGGCAGCTTCCTGGCGACCAAATGGCGAAAGCACTCGCTCGCGCCCCAAACCGAGTTCGCCGACGACGGCACGAGTCAGAGCCCATTCGGCAGGGTCCGTGTCCGCGGCCAACTCACCACCGCCGTACCCCGGCTCCAAGCGCGGGTCGTTATCTGGGGTAGGCAGGAGCGTGCCGGGTGCGACATCGCCAGGCCCAAGCCGATCTGCCCACGGGACCCATGCAGGAGCCAACAAGGACTCGGCTCCGGGCAGCAGAACGACCTCATTGACCGTGGCATACCGGGCCCGTGACGCGCGGGTCATGGTCACTGCCCAGTGCCAACCGAAATAGCCGGGATGTAAACACTCGAAGAAATGCGTCGCCTGCCGGGTGCCTCCGTCGACCCTGCTGCCGAGGTACTTCCCCACACCAAAATCACCGGCAGTCTCGGCCGCTGCCTCTTCTGCCTGCGTTACAGCGTCTGCAATGATCCGGTCGACTTCGCTCATAACTCCAACTCGTCCGCAACAGCCCGCAGCATACTTGCGACCTTCGCCGACTGCTGCGCGTTCGGATATCGTCCATGCCGGTAACCGTTGCCGAGGGTATCGAGCACCTTGATCAGGTCCTCAAACATCACCGCGAGTTGTTCGGGTTTCTTGCGGGACGCCTTCGACAGCGACGGGGGCAACTCAACAAGCTGCACGGACAGCGCCTGCTCACCTTTGCGTCCCTGAATGATTCCGAATTCGACCTTCTGGCCGGCCTTCAGCCCAGCCACACCGGAAGGCAGCGCGTCAGCGCGCACGTAGACGTCACCACCGCCGTCTTTGGCGATGAAACCAAAGCCCTTATCCGCGTCGTAGAAACGCACCTTGCCGCTGGGCACTGCAACCTCTCTTATCAAGTCGTGGTCACCAACGCAGATCGATGACCCGCGCTCCTGAAAGGATACCTGGCCAAGCAATACGCCCGCAGCTGACCGGCGTTTCAGGTACCGCCAATCTAGGCGAACCGGCCATCCACGCAGCCTCCTAGACTGGACGACATGACGCAGCCGAGATCGACTTTCCTGGCGGCCGACCCGGACCCATCATCCGAGCGACCGTTCGGCTTCGCCAGCCCGATCGCACCCCCACTGTCAACATCCGAACCAGACCCAGCCACCACGCCAGGTGCGATCGCGCCGCCCGATGATTTCGTGCCGCCGACTGAGCAGCTGCGCCCTCTCGAAGAGATCACACCCGCACCCCCCGAACAGCGAGACCCGTCTCAACCGATGAGCGAGGCCGAGCCTTCCGAGGCGACCACGGCTTGGGATCCGACTCGTCCCTTGCTGGGCAACGCTACCGACGCCATGACGACTCCCTTATCCAAGGCGGACGACGAGTTGAGCTCACAAGAGCTCGGTGCGCTTCCGCCGCCGACCGGTGCACCGGTGGGCGGTACCCGGGCCGGCTCAGACTGGCCATGGCCTGCGCCGATGGAGCCCCCAGTTGCTCAGCCTCGCCCCGTCGCGCCGGGCGGCGCGCGCCCCGCATTCCCCGGGGCACAGCCCACCACTCCGGGCACACGGGCTCCGTATCCGCCAAATGTGCAGCCGCCGAGCATTTCTCCGTATCCGGTCAACCCATATGCGACCGGTGCGTATTCGCAGCAGGGCTACTACCCGGCACCTCCCGGCGCGAACCGGCCACCCGAGAACGGATCCAGCACTGCCAGCGGCTGGCTGATGGGTCTGCTCATCACGGGCGTGGTCTTCGGTGGGCTCGCGCCTTGGACGCTATTCGGTGCCGGAGTCTTGGCTGCGATCAACAAAGTGCCCGGGCGGGTGGCGGTCATTGTCTGCGCGGGATTCACGCTGTTCGTGATGTTCCTGTGGTCGCAGGGCTATTTCTACAACGACCAGCTTGAAAGCACCGCTCAACTGCTCAGCCTCATTGGGTTCGCTGCCGTAGCGATCGGCCGACACAATGGTCAGCGGCGGCGGTTCTAATTGTGACGGCTAAGGCTTCTCCGGATCCATTCGAGATACCCGCACTGGCTGGTCTCGCTGAGCACGAACTAAAAGTGCTGATAGCTTTGGCGGCTCGGCTGGATCCGGCCGTCTTCTCAGATTTCTCTGGTTTCGACCTGACACGCATCATCGATCTGCTACGCGGGCGCGAGCTCGTCCACGGGTCACCGCCCACTGTCGTCGCGGCGGTTGCGCGGGCGCTAGGGCGATTCCCGGCAGGTTTGGCGCCGCCCAGCAATACCCCACTCGACGACGCGCAGATCGCGGCCGCCTTGAGGATTACCGGGGCCGACGAACGTCGAGTACTCAACCGGCTGGCTTGGGGCCCGCCCTTGGGTACGGTGAGTCATGCTCAGCGCACCATTACGTGGCACGAGGCCGCGTCACCGATCGATCGGTTGCTCGCGCTGAACCTTCTACGTCCGGTCGATGACAGCACGGTGATTCTTCCGCGCGAGGTCTCCTTGACGTTACGCGGTGGACGGCTATTCGACCGCAACAGTGGCCGGCCGCCATTACCCCGCTTCTTTACAGCCAAAGAGACCGCGGCACCCAAATCTGGGGTGAGTGCACCGCTCCCGCGGCAGGCGGTCAGTTCCTGGCGTTCGGTTGTGGACGAAGCATCCCGCGATGACATCTGGGTAGAGCTCGCCTACGCCGAAGAGGACGGCACCCTCACGACTGCTGTCGTGAGGGTGCTGTTGGTGGCGCATGGTTCGGTGTATCTGGTGCGCAGGGCCGGACCTCGAGTCAGTATTCCGATGAACCGGATCATCTCAGCCCAGCTTCTGGAGCCCGTGACTATCAACGACCCTGTTCTGGATCTGGACGGCTGAGGCTCAGCGGTGCCCCAGGCTGACCGGCACCGTCGACTCCTCGACGTCACCAAAATCGATCAATGAACTGCCGATGCTGACCTCGAAGAGCCTCAGCAACTCGGCAGGCCAGACCGTTAGCCCCGCCAGCTCCGCGGGTGTGAACCAGCCGAACCCAGCGGCCAGCGTGACCTTCTCTTCGGCAGTGAACCCTGCGGTATCCGGCTCGAACCGGGCCGGTAGATCGAGTACGAAGAAGTCCTCTCGCTGCACCAAGACCTGGTCCGAGTAGCCATGATGGACGATCCTGCGGGCGACTGGCCCGAAGAGATCGACCGGATCGACCCGCAACCCGGTCTCCTCGGCGAGTTCGCGGGCCGCTGCCTGCACAAAGCTCTCACCGGTATCAAGGCCGCCGCCGGGAGTCACCCACCACTGGGTACCAGGTATGCCCGGGTCGGTGTCGGAGCCCAGGAGGACGTATCCCTCTGCGCGCACCACGACGCGGGCCGCCTGGCGCCGACGCACACGGCGCTCATGTGGGGGAACTGCGACCATCGGTCTACGGTCTGGCTCGTTCATGCCCCCAGGCTAGGCCGCCGTGCGTAAGAACGATCACGCGGACGAAACCAGCCGATTACCCGCGGCCAGCCACTACGGCATCAGTTGACCTGGTAGTGGCCCACTTGGAAGCGACTGCGCAGCCGGCCCGTGTCAACTGGCACTGCGGAAGCGTTCGGCGTCCAACAAGATCCGCCATCCTCGCACCAGCGAGGCGTCGACGGCCGCGGAGAATGATCCGCCTGGGCGCACCTGCGGCCCCACTTGGTAGGCCCGCACGCCGGCCCGACCCAGCCATGCGACATGTTCGGGAACCAGTCCACCGCCCGCGAGTATCAACTCGGCAGCCCGGGAATCCGCTCTGGCACGTTCGATCAGGTCCTCCAGGCCGGCCTCGAGACCTCGAACCGACCCGGCGGTGAGTATCTGGTCGAGCCCGCGTAACCCTCGCAACTGCGTCCAGGCCTGTTCGACGTCGATGCACCGGTCTATCGCATGATCGAAGGTCCACGGCCAGTAGCCGTCGTCGGTCAACGCAGTAACGATCTCGATATCGACCTGAGCGTACCCGTCCAGAAAACCCAGGACGAAGCCTTCGGCACCGTCCCTAAGGTAGCCGGAGATCAGTCCGCGTAGTCGCGTGATTTCGCCTCCATCGGAGCGGTAGCCGTCGCGCAGCCGCAACAGCGGCCGGATCGGGATCGCGCAAGCCTCCCGGACTCGACGAAACGCAGCCGGCTCCGGACAGCGGCCCTGCCCGGTCAACTCGCCCACCATCATCAGACGGTCGGCACCGCCCTCTTCTGCGCGCCGGGCATCCTCAGCGGTGAGGACGACCACTTCCAGCAGCCCAGACATGCCACCATAATGCACGGTGGAATCGGTATCCGGACGCACGACATGCTAGGGGCGGCTCCCGAAGGAACCGCCCCTAGCCAGTTGTTCAATCAGTGCTGATCGTCGATCAGTACATGCCGCCCATCTCGTCCGCACCGGCGGGCATCGCAGGAGCCTTCTCAGGCTTATCGGCGATAACAGCCTCGGTGGTCAAGAAGAGCCCGGCGATCGACGCGGCATTAGCCAGCGCCGAGCGAGTGACCTTGGTCGGATCCAAGATGCCGGCCTCGAGCATGTTGACATACTCACCGGTGGCCGCGTTCAGGCCTTCACCGTCAGGCAGGCTCTTGACCTTCTCGGCCACAACGCCACCCTCAAGACCGGCGTTAGCAGCGATCTGCTTCAACGGCGCCGCAACAGCGGTCAGCACGATCTGTGCACCGGTCAGTTCCTCGTCCGTCAGCCCTTCGAGCTTGGCGTTCTTCGCAGCCTGCAGCAAGGCCACACCGCCACCGGGCAGTACGCCTTCTTCGACGGCAGCCTTCGCGTTGCGAACGGCGTCCTCGATGCGGTGCTTGCGCTCCTTCATCTCGACCTCGGTCGCAGCGCCGACCTTGATCACTGCGACACCGCCGACCAGCTTGGCCAGCCGCTCCTGCAGTTTCTCGCGGTCGTAATCGGAGTCGGAGTTCTCGATCTCAGTGCGGATCTGCTTGATCCGACCCTGGATCTGGTCCTTGTCGCCGGCACCCTCGACCAGAGTGGTGTCATCCTTGGTGATGGTCACCAGGCGAGCCCGGCCCAGCATGTCGAGATCAGTGTTGTCGAGCGACAGGCCGACAGTCTCGCTGATGACCTGGCCACCGGTGAGCACCGCGATATCGGCCAGGATGGCCTTGCGGCGATCGCCGAAACCAGGTGCCTTGACGGCAACCGACTTGAAGGTACCGCGCAGCTTGTTGACGACCAGACCGGCCAGGGCCTCACCGTCGACGTCTTCGGCGATGACCAGCAGCGGACGACCCGTCTGCTGCACCTTCTCGAGCACCGGCAGCAGATCCTTCAGGGAGGAGACCTTGCCGTCGACGATCAGGATGTAGGGATCCTCAAGGCTGGCCTCCATACGCTCCGGATCGGTCACGAAGTAACCGGAGATGAAGCCCTTGTCGAAGTTCATGCCCTCGGTGAGCTCAAGCTCCATGCCGAAGGTGTTGGACTCGTCGACGGTGATAACGCCTTCCTTGCCGACCTTGTCCATGGCCTCGGCGATGATCTCGCCGACGGAGGGATCTCCGGCAGAGATAGAGGCGGTCTGAGCGATCTGCTCCTTGGTCTCAACCTCGGTCGAGATAGCAGTCAGCTGCTCGTTTATCGCAGCAACAGCCTTGTCGATACCGCGCTTCAGCTCGATCGGGTTGGCACCGGCGGTCACATTGCGTAGACCTTCGTGCACCATCGCCTGGGCGATAACGGTCGCAGTCGTGGTGCCGTCGCCAGCCACGTCATCAGTCTTCTTAGCGACCTCTTTGACCAGCTCGGCACCGATCTTCTCGAACGGGTCGGCCAGCTCGATCTCCTTGGCGATGGACACGCCGTCGTTGGTGATCGTCGGGGCGCCCCATGACTTCTCCAGGACGACGTTGCGCCCCTTCGGGCCAAGGGTCACCTTGACAGTGTCGGCCAGAGTGTTCATACCCTTCTCGAGAGCCTTGCGGGCTTCCGAGTCGAATTCAATGAGTTTTGCCATGGTTCTGTGGAAAATCCTTTGGCATCAGGGGCTAGGCCCCGTTGGGTTGTCTAGTGGGTCGCTACGATTCATGGTTACCGATGCCCGCGACGGACGACCCGAAGGTCTCACCCGTACCAGGACTCGAAGCGGTGGCACTCCTCGTGTTGGAGTGCCAATTCATTATTAGCACTCGGATGCCGAGAGTGCAAACACTCGGTTGCCTCGGCCGACCACTTATAGGCTAATTCCATGGACGCCAAGACCCGCGACCGCCAGCTGCGCGCGATCGCAAACTGGGTCAACCTTGCGACTCCGCTCGCCTTCGTGATCGCATCGCTCGGACGCGCTCGACCACGCCGCGGACCTTGTCAGCTGTGGATCGCCGATGGCTATCGACTCGCCTTCCCAAAGGCGGGAGCGTTCACGATCGGCAGCATGGTCATCGTGCCGCACGGCACGATGGACGAACTGGTCCGATATCACCCCCACATACTCGAGCATGAGGAAACCCACGCCAAGCAATGGGCGATCTGTGCGGGATTACCGTTCCTACCGCTTTATGCTGCTGCGACCGCATGGTCGAAGTGGCGTACCGGGAACAACTACGCGGCCAATATCTTCGAGGTTCGTGCTGACCTCGTCAAGGGCGGATACCGGGTACCGCGAAGCGAGATGGGCAAGAGCGCTCAACGGTCGAAGAGCCTGGACGCACAACGATTGCGTTGACGTTGCTCACGCAGCCGGCGAAGTCGCTTAACCAATATCGGATCATGTTCGAGGGCTTCTTGACGGTCGATGAGCGAATTAAGGATCTGGTAATAGCGCACGACCGAAAGACTGAACCGTTCGCGGATCTCGGTCTCCTTCGGCGCCTTAGCCCGCCACCAGCTCTTCTCGAAATCCAGGATGGCCGCCTCGCGCTCGGTCAACGACCGGACGTGTGAGTCTGAAGTACGCACTGCTGCGACCATGAAGCGATTCTACAACCGCTGAATAACATCACTGTGATTCAGCGAGCCACTAGGCGACCGGCGGCACCATCGATCACAAACAGGCAACGCCATCCGGACTGCGGATCCACGCTGCAGCGAGCGTCCGGTACGACCGCATCTTGTTCAGGCGATGACCTGAGTACAAGACGCCAAACTTCGATTGATAAGATGCATTGGTTGTTTGGCCTAACGACCGTCGTCCGTCACATCAATCGCGGCAACACAGCGGACGATATCTTCACAGGAGGTGGGATGCATCCGCTGACCGGGAGCATCAAACGATACGACTGGGGCTCACACGATGCGATCCCCTCGATCCTCGGGATCCCCGTCGACGGTCGCCCACTGGCCGAATACTGGTTGGGGGCCCACCCCAATGACCCCTCGCTGATCGACGGCACATCTCGTTTGGACGAAGTAATCGAGCAAGACCCCAACCTGATCGGGGATTCCGCCCGATTCGAGTTCAGTGGCGAGCTGCCCTATTTGATGAAGCTGTTGTCGGCCGGACGTCCACTCAGCCTGCAAGCCCACCCGAACCGAATCGACGCAGAGATCGGCTTCGGACGCGAGAACCAGGCTCAAATTCCGATGGACGCTCCCGAACGCACCTTTAAAGACCCTCGCGACAAGCCCGAGCTGTTGATCGCACTTACCGAATTCGATGCCCTCGCCGGCTTCCGCGATCCCGCTGCCAGTTTGAGCCTTTTTTCACAGCTTGGGATCAGCTCCACCTCCGAGAAAATTTTCGCACCATTAAGACATCGGGGTGGACACGCAGGTCTGGCCGAGGTCTTCATGAACTGCCTGGTGACCGACGATGAACGCAGAGCTGCAGTCATCGATGTCGTGACCGCGGCGATCAATCATGTCGATGACGAACACCAGCTGGGTGAGTTCGCACGCACCGCGGTGCTGCTCGATGAGCATTTCCCCGGTGACCCCAGCCTGCTGGCAGCGCTACTACTCAATCGCCACACGCTGCAACCGGGAGAGGCGCTGTACCTTCAGCCCGGAATTCTTCACTCCTACCTGCACGGTACCGGTGTCGAGGTGATGGCTAACTCCGACAATGTCTTGCGCGGAGGGCTCACGTCGAAACATATAGATCCGTCGGCACTGACTCAGGTAGTGAAGTTCACCACCGAACCGGTTCAGTGCATGCTGCCCGAGCCTGAGCTGCCTGGGTTATGGCGTTACCCAACCGACGAACGTGCATTCGTCTGCTGGCGAGTCGACCTTCAGCCGAGTCGGACGTTCGAGCTCCCCGGTGAGCTATCGGGCCGCATCCTTCTCGTGACTCAAGGTGAGCTCGGGCTCTCTCAGGGACCCGATGGTCTCGTCCTCACCCAGGGAGAGGCCGCATTCCTCGAAGCAGGTCAGCAAATCAGTATCAGTGGTAACGGACAGGGCTTCCTGACCGCCACTGGATTGGATGCCTGACCGAACAGGGAGCCCCCGGAGGGGATCGAACCCTCGACCTACCGCTTACAAGGCGGTTGCTCTGGCCACTGAGCTACGGAGGCATGCCCACACGAAACGCGGCTTAAGCCATTCTGCCCGGCCCGCGCTCCAAGACGAAATCCGGTCTCGCTGCTCAGCCGGATTCAACTTTGAATTCGGCTTGAGGCGCAGTGTGAGGCAGTTGCATCGTGAACGCGGCGGAGAAGAAGACGCCAGCGGCCAGGGTAATCAGACCGGCGATTATCCCGCCCCCCGAATCCAGCAGGATGCTGAACAGAGTCGGCAGCCCGAACACAAGGACGCAGAGTTTCGCCAGACCGATCATTGGCAGCCGGTGTTTGGGTTTCAGCGTCTTACTCCGCGGGGCTTCCATGAAGGAAGTTAAGCAAACGCTCAGGTCATTTACGATGTCCGACACGGCTTCTTCTGGGAAGTTACGGGACAACCCTGAGAAGAATTCAGGCTATCGGGTACCGAGGTGAGCAGCCTCGCTCCAGCAGGCTGCGCGTTATCCGCGCGGCCGCCGATCTTCAGCCTTGCGAGAGCTTCGCATGAAGGCCACTGCCACGATGGCGATCACCAGGCCGATCGCAACATAATTCGCGACTTTCGCGTAGTACTCGAGCACTTTGACTGCTGGGTCGCCGACAAAATAGCCCAAATAGAAATACCCGACGAGCCAAACCAGGCATGCCGCAAAGTCGAGCAGCATGAACTTCTTCCAGCTCATTCCCTGAGCACCGGACAGCCCGGGCATAGTTGCGCCCAGCGCGCGGCGACTGACCGGCCCAGACCTCGATCATGCCGCGGCCCCACAGTTTGCCCGCCCACCAGTACGTCCAATCAAGCTTGATCGACATCACGACGCCGAGCAGGATCGGCCAGACGACCGGCAGCTGTCCGCCGACTCTGGTCACCGAGCCGAGCAGCGCGGTACCCGAGCGTGACCCGATCAGGCCGACCAGCCAGGGCAGTCGATCAGGAGATCCCAACAGCCAGGCACGAAGCGGGAGCATAGCGAGGCTGAGGATGCCCAGAACACCGATCCATGTCAAACAGGCGATATCGGAGCGGGTCGGCTTGCGCTGCCAAGGCATGCCCGGGTCATCCCACCACTCGCGTTCTGGCTGGGGACCATCGGATTGCCCGTCCTCGACGACCTCGGCAGCCACGACGTCGTCCGACCCGTCGGCAGGCTCGTCGGACCGTGAGTTCTCTGCCGCACGCTCGTCAGTCACCCCGTGAGCTTACCCGGGATCCGTGAGCTCCCCAGACACGCCCGAAGGACCCTAGGCTGAGCTCATGAGCGAACACAGTGCCGCCTTCGCTGAACTCCTGGAGATCAACGAACGAATCGGCCCGGCCGAATCAGCTGCCGATAGAGCATGGTTTGAGGACTTGCTGCACGAGAGGTTCACGATGCGTCGTCCGAGTGGCCCCTTGTCAACCAAAGAAGAGTTTGTCGCCGGGCTGGCGACCGGGGCCGAGCGACGAACGACCATGCTCGACCTCGAGATTCACGGACCACACCGCGCAGTCGCGCGCTGCACCGTCGAAAAATGGGCGCTGGACGATCCACAGATCGTTCAGCGCTTCGACAATCTGCGCGTCTTCCTTCACGAGGACGGGCGCTGGCAGCTGATCACCTGGCTGACCGAGCCCATCTGATCGTTCGGAATCAGCTATCAGACCTGATCCGCACGAATCTGAGACAGATAGGGTCCCCCCTAGTCAGCCGCCCCCTGGTGTGTCATAATTCACACCAGGACGAGGGGGTCCTTGTCCTTACTACCACGGATCGTTGGGCACGTTCCTGCCCATAGAAAGGATGGTGGCTCCGTCATGGCCACAGTCAGCTACCGGGATGCCGTTCGCATCTACCCAGGATCGGATCATCCCGCAGTCGATCATCTGAATCTCGAGATCGGCGACGGCGAATTCATGGTTCTTGTCGGGCCTTCGGGTTGCGGCAAGTCGACCTCGCTACGGATGCTCGCCGGGCTCGAAGAGATCAACTCGGGTTCAGTATGGATCGGCGATCGCGATGTCACGGATCTACCCCCGAAGGATCGCGATATTGCGATGGTCTTCCAGAACTATGCGCTCTACCCGCATATGACCGTCGCCGACAACATGGGATTCGCGCTGAAGATGCAGGGCGTCCCGAAGGACGAGCGTGCCCGCCGCGTCCAGGATGCCGCCACACTGCTCGGTCTGACTGATCTACTGGCACGCAAACCAAAGAATCTCTCGGGCGGCCAACGTCAACGTGTTGCGATGGGACGGGCGATCGTCCGCAGCCCGCAGGTCTTCCTGATGGATGAGCCGCTGTCAAACTTGGACGCCAAGCTGCGCGTGCAGACCCGTACTCAGATCGCAGCACTGCAGTCGCGGCTGGGCGTCACCACGGTCTACGTCACCCATGACCAGGTCGAAGCGATGACGATGGGCCACCGCGTCGCGGTGATGAAGGACGGGATCTTGCAGCAGGTTGACAGCCCGCTGACACTGTACGATCGTCCGGCCAATCTCTTCGTCGCGGGCTTCATCGGTTCTCCGGCCATGAACCTGATCAAGTCGAAGATCGTTGACGGTGGAGTGAAGGTGACCGGGTATACGATCCCGATCGACCGGTCCATACTCGCCAAGGCATCCAGCGATACCGTCACCATCGGTATCCGCCCCGAGTCGTTCGAGATATCCGACGGTGAAGGCATCGGGCTGAAGATCGCCGTGGTGGAAGAGACCGGTGCGGATTCGTATCTCTACGGCGTCCTCGCTGAGACTGCGGACCAATCCACGATCAGCGACGAGCCACAGATCGTGGCTCGCGTCACGACCCGGACGCCACCGGGCCGCGAGCAACTCGTTCGCTTGCGGGTCGATCCGGCCGTGGTGCATGTCTTCGACACCAAGACCGGCAAACGCCTGTCCTGATCATCGTGCTGTGTATGTCGTGGGTGCGCCTCGCAGCCACGACATACACAGCATGCGCTCCCGGGGACGCAGCACCTTCTCGATGGCTGGGGTAGGACGCTATCTTGGCAGCCATGGATCCAACGCTCTCACCGCTCGCACGCGGTCTACGCGCCGGGCTCGATTCTGACACGGCATTCTCGTCAATCGTGCCGCCGATCTATCTGGGCACGAACTTTGCATTCGAGACGCTGCATAGCACGCCCAAATACGATTACACCCGGTCCGGTAATCCCACGCGCGATCTGCTCGGCGAAGGGATCGCTACTTTGGAAGGTGGTGCCGAAGGCATCATCACCTCCTCCGGGCTTTCCGCGTTGATGCTCTGTTTCACCGCGTTGGTTCCCGCGTCCGGGAGAATCATCGCACCCCATGACTGCTACGGCGGCACCTGGCGGCTGCTCCAGTACTTGGCCGAGACCGGACATTTTACTGTGGACCATGTCGACCAGACCGACCCGCAGGCGCTGACTGAAGCGTTGCAGCACCCGACCGATCTGGTACTGATCGAGACCCCATCCAATCCGCTGCTTCGTCCCACCGACCTGGCGACCACCGTAGACAAGGTGCATGCCGCTGGCGCCCTGGCACTGGCCGACAACACCTTCTGTTCACCACTACGACAGCGTCCGATCGAGTTCGGTACCGACATCGTCGTCCACTCGACCACCAAATTCATTAACGGCCACTCCGACGCGGTGGGTGGCGCCCTGGTCGCTGCCGACGCGGAAGTTGGCGAGAAGCTGAAACTGTGGGCGAATGTACTCGGGATCACCGCGAGTGCCTTCGATTCCTGGCTCGTGCTGCGCGGCCTGCGCACCCTGGACGCGCGAGTGCGCATCCACGACGCGAACGCGGCGAAGATCGTCGAGCTGCTCGCCACACATCCTGCAACAACCACGGTCCACTACCCTGGGCTGGCCAACCACCCCGGCCACGAGATCGCAGCACGCCAACAAACCAGCTTTGGCTCAATGATCAGTTTCGAGGTCGTCGGCGGACTCGCCGGTGTGGAGGCCTTCTGCCACGGCTTACGGATCTTCGACATCGCCGAATCTCTTGGCGGAGTGGAGTCGTTGGTGGCGCATCCTGCCACTATGACGCACGCCTCGATGCCTCACGAGGTGCAACTGGCCGCAGGTATTACACCGGCCCTGCTGCGATTGTCGGTGGGTATCGAACCAATCGCCGATCTGCTTGCCGACATCCGTGACGGGCTGGAACGGGTATTGAAGGTCGGCCGCTAGCCTGCGGGATCAATGATTGTGGCTCACCGACCACCAAACCCGGAGGTTTTCGGGAAGCCTGATGAGTAGGCTGACGATGTGCCCAGGTTCTTATCCGCCACCCCAAACGCGCAGTTATTCCCGCTGCCCTGGGGCACACCGCTGGCCGAGTGGCCCGAGGACCACCTCGTGGCGCTCCCACGGGGTATTTCGCGACATATCGTTCGATTTATCAAGGTCGGCGACGATGTACTCGCAGCCAAAGAGGTTAACGAGGCACTCGCACTGCACGAATACCGCGTGCTGCACGACCTGATGAGGCTGCACACTCCTGCTGTTGAACCGGTAGGTGTGATCAGCGCTCGCCATGGTCACGCGGGTCTGCCGCTCGATCCGATCCTGCTCACGAAACACCTGGAATTCGCGCTTCCGTATCGCTCGCTGTTCACCCCCGGAGTACGCAACGAGACGGTCTCGCGGCTATTGGATGCGATGGTCGTCCTCTTGGCCAGACTGCATTTGAGCGGCTTGATGTGGGGTGATGTCTCGTTGTCGAATATTCTCTTCCGCCGCGACGCGGGAGAGTTCGCCGCATATTTGGTCGATGCTGAGACAGCTGAACTACACGATCAGCTCTCCAACGGCCAACGCCAACATGACTTGTCGATCGCCCGGGTGAATATCTTCGGCGACTTCTGCGATCTCGGGGCGGGCGGCATGCTCGATGAATCACTGGATCCGCTCACGTTGGTCGACACTATCGAGTGCCGGTATAACGAGCTGTGGCATGAGCTGACAGGAATCGAGGAATTCAGCGGATCCGAGCTGCATCGGATTGAGCACCGCGTCCGGCGTCTGAACGCCCTCGGCTTCGATATCGCCGAACTCGACATCGATGCCTCGGCCGACGGACAGACAATCCGGATTCAGCCGAAAGTGGTCGACGCCGGGCATCATTCACGCCGCCTGCTCAGGCTCACCGGTCTGGATACCGAAGAGAACCAGGCACGCAGGCTACTCAACGATCTCGATACCTACGTGGTGCGCTGCAACCTGCAAGGGTTGGACGAAGCTGTTGCCGCACACCGCTGGCTGACCGACTGTTTCGAGCCCGTGGTCAATCAAATTCCGCCTGAGCTGATGGGCAAGCGTGATCCTGCGCAGGTTTACCATGAGCTGCTCGACTACCGCTGGTACCAGTCTCAACGCGAAGAGCGAGACGTGCCACTGCTGGAGGCTGCTCAGGGCTACATGCGCGACGTGCTGGTCAATCTTCCGGACGAGGCCACCATCGCTCTGGCACCGGTCGCACGAGCCCAGCTGAACCCCTATGATCCGTCTCTTGGCTTCGCCGACGATCCTGGTGCCGAACTACTCCCCCCCGTCATCGATCCTTGGGAGACCGACGACGATGAGATCGATCTTGCGGCAGCATCCCGCCTCGACATCGACGCGCTGCGAGCGAAAGCATCAGGTCAGTCCTCCGGCGGATTTGCGCGAGGATCACCTTTCTGAGGCTAGGGCTCTCATCCTCGGCAGAAACTCAGAGCTCCTCGTCGTTCGACTCGTCATCGTCATCCTCACTCGATGGGCCCGTGTCGTGCGAGGTCTCCAGCAGTTGCCGCAATGCTTCCGCATCGAGGCTGTACCAATCGCTGGTGCCAGCATCGCTTGCTGCGTCGATACTGACCCCGAAGCCGATGACCTCCGGCTGATCAACCGCCGAGGTTGCCTCGGCGGGCTCATCAACGAAAGGATCGAAATACTCGCCAGGCTCGGTCGGACCTGGTACGGGGACGGTGTTTGCGGGTCTCGGCCATGGTTCCTCCTGATGTCGGCGCTGTCGTCCACAACTCCAATCTTGCGGTTACCGTACTCGGTGAAACCATGAGATCAGCCGACAGCGGTTAGCACGGCTGAGCGCATGCGACGCAGGCTGCCGCCGCCAAGTAAGCTCGCCGTGTGAGCTTTCATCTCTTCGACGAACATAGTGGCACGATCACCGAGTTCATCCCGCTGAGTCCGGGGAAGGTCTCCATCTACCATTGCGGCTTGACAGTGCAGTCCCCGCCGCATCTGGGACATATCCGTAAGGAGGTCGTCTTCGATCTGCTTCGGCGCTGGCTCACAGCCGAAGGCTACGACGTCAAAGTGGTGGCTAATATCACCGATATCGACGACAAGATCCTCGCCAAAGCGCCAGCTCAAGGCATGGAGTGGTACGAACTCGCCTATGCCGTCGAACTCGATTTGCACCGCGCATATCAAGCGCTGGGCTGCCTGCCCCCGAGCTACGAACCGCGCGCGACCGGACATATCCCCGAGATGCTCGAGCTCATCAAGACCTTGATCGACCGTGGCCACGCTTATATCGCCGCGGACGGTTCCGGCGATGTTTACTTCGACGTCCGCTCTTGGCCTGACTACGGCGAATTGTCGAACCAGCGAATCGAGGACATGGCCCCAGCCGCTGATGCCGACCCACGCGGCAAGCGCGACCCCCGAGATTTCGCCCTCTGGAAGGGCTCGAAGCCCGGCGAGCCGAGCACCGCGTCGTGGCCCGCGCCATGGGGAGCCGGGCGTCCGGGGTGGCATTTGGAATGCTCGGCGATGAGCCTGAAATATCTCGGCAGCGAGTTCGATATCCACGGCGGCGGGCTGGATCTGCGTTTCCCACATCACGAGAATGAACTGGCGCAGTCGCGGGCGGCGGGGCATGGCTTCGCCCGGTACTGGATGCACAACGCCTTCGTCACGATGGCTGGTGAGAAAATGAGCAAATCGCTCGGCAACGGCGCGGTCGTCACCGAGGTCACCAAGCAGTATCCGGCACGCGCGGTGCGGCTCTATCTGACCCAGCCGCACTATCGTTCTGCCGTCGAGTTCAGCCCGAAGTCACTCGCCGAGGCCACTGCACAACTCGAGCGCATCGATTCATTCCTGGCCCGGGCCGGCGCCAGTGGCGAGTTCGCTTTCGACTTCGCTCAGCTGCCGACCGCTTTCGTCGAGGCCATGGACGATGATCTGGGCACTCCCGCCGCAGTCGCGGTCATCTTCGACACCGTGCGGCAGGGTAATCGCGATCTTGATTCGGGCGATACTCAGGCGGCCGCCGAGAAACTCACGATGGTGCGCGCGATGCTCCATGTGCTCGGGCTCGATCCTTTCGATCCCGCCTGGGCCGGGTCTGACTCTGGCAGCGATCTCAGCGGGATCGTCGATGGGTTGGTCCAGATGGTGCTGGATCAGCGCGCCCAGGCACGGGCGCGCAAAGACTGGGCTACTGCAGACGCGATCCGCGATCAGCTGACAGCGCTGGGCCTGACAATCGAGGACACCCCCGATGGTGCCCGCTGGAGCCGATGAGGAGTATTCGTGGCTACTGGACGAAAAGTCGGATCGGGTGGGCAGCGCAAGCGCGGCCTGGCCGGACGCGGACCTACTCCCAAGGCGGAGGACCGCGTGTATCACAAGGCGTATAAGGGCAAATCGAACCCTGCTTCCGGGAATCGGACGCAGGGTTCGAAGAGCGACTCGCATCGTTCTCGCGCCCAGGGCAAGGGCGCGGGCGCCGACTGGGTGGTTGGGCGCAATCCGGTGTTGGAGGCGATGACCGCAGGTCTGCCGATCAAGGCCGGCTATGTGACCGAGGGCGCCGAACGCGACGATCGTCTACGGGAGATCTTTCGCTACGCCGCTGACCATTCGATTCCGCTGCTGCAGACCACCCGCGCTGAACTCGACCGGCTCACCGGGGGCGCGGTACATCAGGGTGTCGCGTTGCAATTGCCCAGCTACGAGTACGCTCATCCGGGCGATCTGATCGCCGATGCGTTGAGTGACCCGGCCCGTCCAGGGTTGCTGGTGGCGCTGGATGGCATCACCGACCCGCATAATCTGGGTGCCATCGTCCGCTCGGCGGCTGCTTTCGGGGCGCACGGCGTGATCATCCCAGAGCGCCGCAGCGCATCGGTGACCGCGGTGGCCTGGAAATCGTCCGCGGGCGCGCTGGCGCGGATCCCGGTAGCGAAAGCGGTTCCGAGGGTGCGGGGTTGGCGCGCCTGACCCGGGAGCGCTGCGATCTGCTTGCCAAGATTCCGATCGCTAGCGAGGTCGAAAGCCTGAACGCGTCAGTGGCGGCCTCGATCGCGCTCTACGAAGTGGCTCGCTGCCGCGGCGAGCTCGCTGATTGAACGGGCCCCACGATCCATCGTCCGCCGCCAAAGGAGCGTCTTATACAGTGTGTTTCTCGGTCTGACAAGTGTTAACCCTCCAAGAGCACGCCTTCGGGTTATCGCCTGATGGATTCCTGCCACGGCATGTCGAAATCGTGGTGTAATTCGTTCTGGATCCGTGAGCATTTTCCCCGCCTCTGGACGAAAGGCTTAAGTGATGGCACAGACCAAAGTCAGACCCCTTGAGCGTAAAGTACTGCGCGACACCGTCTACGAAACGTTAGTGGACATGCTCATGTCCAACACGTTGGCCCCTGAAACGCCGCTCAGTATTGATGCTCTAGCCAACGAATTGGCGGTGTCACCTACTCCGGTTCGGGAAGCACTCGTGCACTTGGAGCGTACCGGCCTGGTCATCCGCGCACCGCTTCGCGGCTATCGGGTTGCCCCGCCGCTGACCCGCGACCAAATTGCAGAACTCTGTGATATCCGATTGATCCTCGAGCCCGGCGCACTCGCGCTCGCCTTCCGCCGTGTCGACGAGCTGGAGCCGGCTCTGCTCAAAGCTCACGCCCAACATCTGAAAGCAGGAGCCGCGGTCGCAGGCATTGTTCCGGATAAGTCCACGTTGAGCGCCTTCCGCGAATACATGGACGCCGATTGGGTCTTCCATCACACGATCTTCCTTTTCACCGACAAC
>JALHFX010000291.1 GCA_022837595.1 Propionibacterium sp. | reverse complement strand
GAGAGCCGTCGAAGGTGGGGTTGGTGATTGGGGTGAAGTCGTAACAAGGTAGCCGTATCGGAAGGTGCGGCTGGATCACCTCCTTTCTAAGGAGAACATGTCAGACGTCAGAAGTCAGACGTCGGACGTCAGGATAGAAGGAATTTGCGAAGCAAATTCCAACCTAAGACTGACGACCGCTGCCCGACGACCGGCGACTGATAACTCCGAGGTCGACCATCCATCGACACACTGTTTAGTTTTGAGAGACCGTGGGACTATAGCTCAGCCGGCTAGAGCGCACGCCTGATAAGCGTGAGGTCGGTGGTTCGAGTCCACCTAGTCCCACCAATATAGAAGTGGGACGTGAGAAGTGAGACGTGGGAATAGAAGGAATTGGCTACCGCCAATTCCTATAAGGATCTCACCTCAAACCTCTAACGACACACCTCTCTTTAGATGGGGGTGTAGCTCAGCTGGGAGAGCACCTGCCTTGCAAGCAGGGGGTCAGCGGTTCGAATCCGCTCATCTCCACCATCTCTCAAAAGCGACAATGTTCTTTGAAAACTGCACAGCATAGGAGAACAAGAGTAACTAGAGCATTAAAAGATGTTCTAAGTAGCGCGCGAAATTAGGTCAAGCTACAAAGGGCATACGGTGGATGCCTAGGCGCACAGGGCCGAAGAAGGACGTGGCAAGCTGCGAAAAGCTACGGGGAGCCGCAAACAGGCATAGATCCGTAGATATCCGAATGGGGCAACCCGGCGGGGGCAAACCCCCGTCACCGTTAGCTGAATACAATAGGTTAACGGAGGGCACCCGGCGAACTGAACGAGAGTATCCCAAGTACCACGGGACACGGGGAACCCTGTGGGAATCCGGGAGGACCACCTCCCAAGGCTAAATACCCGGTGCGACCGATAGTGAACAAGTACCGTGAGGGAAAGGTGAAAAGCACCCCGGGAGGGGAGTGAAACAGCACCTGAAACCGTATGCTTACAAACAGTCAGAGCACAATTAATGTGTGATGGCGTACTTTTTGTAGAACGGACCGGCGAGTTACGTCCAGCGGGCAAGGTTAAGTGCTAACGCACGGAGCCGCAGCGAAAGCAAGTCTTAATAGGGCGAATGTAGTCCGTTGGAGTAGACCCGAAACCGGGTGATCTACCCATGTCCAGAGTGAAGCTTTAGTAAAATAAAGTGGAGGCTCGAACCGACCGTCGTTGAAAAG
>JALHFX010000290.1:467-1614 GCA_022837595.1 Propionibacterium sp. | reverse complement strand
TCGAGTCATCACGATCAACTCGTCCACCCTGGTCAACAAGGGTTTGGAGTTACTAGAAGCCGGGTTGCTCTACGACGTACCGCTGGACGATATTCAGGTGGTGGTGCATCCCCAGTCCATGGTGCACTCGATGGTCGAATACGTGGACGGCTCGACCATCGCCCAATGCTCGCCACCCGATATGCGGTTGCCGATCGCGCTTGGGCTCGCCTGGCCCGACCGCGTGCCTGATGCCGCACCTTCTTTCGACTGGACGCAGGCGTCCGCGTGGACCTTCGAGCCATTGGACGACGAAGCCTTCCCCGCTGTCGAGCTGGCTCGTCGCGTCGGTAAAGCGGGCGGCGTGGCGCCGGCTGTCTATAACGGGGCCAATGAGATCTGCGTGGATGCCTTCTGCGATGGACGACTCAGCTTCACCGGTATCGTCGATGTCATCACAGCCTGCGTCGATCAGCTCCTTGGTGGTGATGGCCCTGACTTCGGCGAACTATCGGTTGCCGGAGTGCTGGCCGCGGACGCTTGGGCTCGCGAGACCGCGGCCGAGCTGATCGCCTCCCGCTGAACCGCCCGACACCACCTCCCGCCGGACCGTGTAAATCTAGGTTTCAACCGGATCGTGTAGATCGCGAGCCCCAGACGGGCCCCAAACCTACACAATCCGGTGACGACGGGGGCGCCAGCACCAGCACCCCGCCGCACTGTGTCGACCTGCAGCCCAAGACGGACCCTGAACCTACACAATCCCGCGATAGCAAGATCGCGCCAGCACCAGCCGGAGATGGCGGGGGTTGTGCCAGCACCTGCACCCTCCCCTCACCAGCCGAATCGTGCAGGCGTGGAGCCCAAGACGGGCCCTAAACCTACACAATCCCGCGATAGCAAGGTCGTGCCAGCACCCGCCCCGGGATCGTGTAGACCTACAACCCGCGACGGGCCCTGAACCTACACAATCCGGGGACGACGGGGTCGGCCCGGCACCCGCCCCCGGACCATGTAGACCTACAGCCCAAGACGGACCCTGAACCTACACAATCCCGCGATAGCAAGGTCGCGCCAGCACCAGCACTCCGCCGCACTGTGTAGACCTGCAACCCGCGACGGGCCCTAAACCTACACAATCCGGGGACCGTGGGGACGCGCCGGAGAT
>JALHFX010000290.1:0-402 GCA_022837595.1 Propionibacterium sp. | reverse complement strand
GGAGATGGCGGGGGTTGTGCCAGCACCTGCACCCTCCCCTCACCAGCCGAATCGTGCAGGCGTGGAGCCCAAGACGGGCCCTAAACCTACACAATCCGGGGACGGCGGGGACGCGCTGGAGACGGCGGGGTTGCACCGAAGGCGGCTAGGTCGCGGACTGAACGCCGAGTGGCCCGACCCCTATTGAAGGGACCGGGCCACTCGGCGTTTCTGATCAGCTCACAGACAGATCAAACTGTGAACCGGACGGCTCACTTCTGATCCATGGCTGCCTTGGCGGCCGCGAAGCGGGCGATCGGCACACGGAACGCGGAGCAGGAGACATAGTCCAGTCCGACGGTCTGCAGGAAGTCGATCGAATCCGGATCGCCACCATGCTCGCCACAAACACCGCACTTGAGC
>JALHFX010000028.1 GCA_022837595.1 Propionibacterium sp. | reverse complement strand
CTGTGCGGAGAGGCTTTCGTCCTCGAGGACGGCGTCGATGGCGGTGAGTGCTTCGGCAAGGCCGACGAAGTCCTCGAGCTCGCGGGGCACGAACGTTGTAGGGCCGGTTCGGGCTCGTTGCTCGCACGCCAACACCCGTGACTGGTCCCCAGATCGCTTTACAGACTCACTTTCGTCAGCGAACAGGCATCTGGGGACCACTGACGGGTGTTGGCCGGGTTTGCCCCGGTGCGATTCATCGTCGGGGCGTCCTTACGAGTGGGATCATCTGCACGCGTGAAGCAAATCTGTGCAGGATACGAGCAGAACGTTCACAAAACCATACGGCCGCAGTTTTCCTGTGAAGAGATTGACAATTTGGTTGTTCGAATTCTCGAGCATGGCTCGGTCCACATGGTGCGGCGGATCTGCATTCATGACACGTACCGAGATCCCATCCAGGAGTTGATAACGCAGTCGGGGGGATTTGCCGGCGTAGCTGGCAGGTTCAGAACTCGCTATGCCGCACTTGTGCTACTCGAACCAAGCCGGGTTCTGATCTTGTATACGCAACTCTAGTAAATGAAGCAGATCAACATATAGCGCGTGATCAAGTAGTGGTTAGTTGATCTGACTAGTAGAGATGACGAACCACAGATCACGCCTCGGCGCAGACCGCCGCAATGACGAGCTCACCGGGTTTTTTCGAAGCCGTATCGAGAGACCCGAAGTAACCGCTCTGGACGTGATGACCGCCTGGGTCGGGTTATCCCCGGCCCAGGCGGTCATAGCGTAAAGCCACGCGATCAGGTCAGGGAGGCCTGATAGATCGAGTCGATCGACGATGCCAACATCGAGTTGAATTCCTCGTCGCTCTGGGAGACCGAGAGGCCCTCGGTCAATGCGCGCGAGAAGCTGGCGATAAGGCCGTGATTGCGGGCCAGTCTCTCGTTGGCTTCTTCACGGCTGTATCCACCCGAAAGCGCGACCACGCGCAGCACGGCGGGATTCGCAACCAGTGGGGCATATAGATCGTCGACGCTCGGGATCGTCAGCTTAAACATCACCGGTAGCGGGAAGGGTTCTACAGCGAGATGCTTGGTGATCTCGTCAAAGAGGATCTCCTCGCTAGCGGCTTTGTCCGGGGCAGAGATATTGACTTCCGGCTCGATGATCGGCACGAGACCTGCGGCCGCGATCTGCCGGGCTATCTCGAATTGTTGGGCCACGATCTGCGCGATGCCCACGACATTGGCGCTCTGAATGACCGAACGCATCTTCGTGCCGAAGATGTGGGCAGATTTTGCGCGTGCGAGCAGATCGTCCAGGCCGGGGTTCGGCTTCATCAGCTGGACGCCATTGGTTTCCTCGTGCAGACCCTTGTCGATCTTGAGGAAGGGGATGACGTGCTTGGTCTCCCAGAGATAGTCGGCTGCGGGTTGGCCAGCGAAGTCGCGGTCCATCGTCCGCTCGAAGAGGATCGCGCCGAGAATCTTGTCGCCGCTGAAGGCGGGGCTGGTGACGATCCGCTCTCGCATGGCGTGGACGAGATCGAACATCTCGGTCTCGTTGCTATAGCTGTCGTCCTTGATGCCGTAGAGCCGGAGTGCTTTGGGCGTGCTACCACCGCTTTGATCGAGTGCAGCGATGAAACCATGCCCAGACTTCATCCGCTCGGCTTGTTCAGTGTTCATCTTGATCTCCTCGGAACGCATGCCGGTCTGTTCTCTCCACTCTACGCTTCTGAGAACGATTCGCATCCGATTGGGAGAACCGGCTTCCTTTCAAAACAGCGCGGGTTCAAAGCAGGTATTCGAAGAGGTAGAACGAGTCGAGATCAATGCCTTCGTAGTCGAGGCTGTGGAGGCCGAGGTTGGTGAAACCGCACCGGGTGTAGAGCTCGTGAGCAGGCTTATTACTTGCGTAGGTGTCCAGGCGCACACTCGTGCAGCCCTGCTCCTCGGCGATCTCGAGGGCCGAACGGACGAGGAATTGCGCGACACCCTTGCGTAGGAATACTGGAACCACACCCAGTGCATGTATGACGAGAACCTCTTCGGCAGGGGTAGAGCGTGTCCAGGCAGCCCGCTCGTAGCCAGTCGGAGCGTGGTGATCCAAAGCCACGACACCGGCGATGATCTCGTCCCCGGACCGCGAGACAACAGCCACGTAGAGTTCACCGGCTTCGATCCAGTTCGCCACCTTCTCAGGAGCAGGGTGGTTCACGGCATGCCAACGAGCCGGATCCCCGGTCTGACCAAGGTGCTCGATAATCCGACGGTATGCGCTCTGGACGGCCGCGATGTCAGTGCTCCTCGCCCGGCGCAGGGTCAATCGGGCTTCAGGCAGGTCGAGGGTTCCGCCAGTCATGTCAGCGATTGTATTGGCCGTTTGCGGTACAGTTGCAGCTGGCTACGACAGTCGAATGTGAAAACGAGGTGAGGGCTGATGAATAGTGACAGTTCCAGCTATCGATCGTCCAGCGCGCCCTCACCCGCAAACCGACTTGCCCTTGTGAGCTGAGTCGTTGCGACTGCGGGCGCGGTCGTCCATCCAGCGTCGGGCCGCACCGCTTATGGTCCGGTCGGGCATCTTGACTATGACTAGGGCCCAATATGACTGTCGATCTGATCGATCTCACACAAGCCATCCAGGCACTCATCAACGACCGGGATTTCGCAGGAGTCTTGGAAACCACTACTACGGTCAACTCCGACGAGTTGGTATCGGTTCTGGAGCGGTTACCTACCGACGATCGCGCGATCGTCTACCGGCTGTTGCCCAAGGACCGTGCCATCGAAGTCTTCGAACGCCTCGATCCGGGCCTCCAGAGCGACCTGATACACGGACTGCAGGACGCTGAAGTCGCCGCAATTTTCGCCGACCTTGACCCGGACGACCGCGTCTGGCTGCTCGACGAGTTACCTGCAGCGCTCGCTCCGCAGCTGCTGCGCGGTCTTTCACCGAAGGAGCGGCAGCTCACCTCGGAGGTGCTCGGTTATCCGAAGGGGTCCGTCGGTCGGCGGATGAGCCCCGAATATGTCTCCACGCGCGCCGAATACACCGTCGCGCAGACGATGGAACGGGTTCATCGTCGGCTCGATGATGCCGAGACCGTCTACACGCTGCCAGTGCTCGACGACAGCCGACATGTCGTCGGGATTGTGGGTCTACGAGAGCTGCTGAAAGCCGCGGGTGACCAACCGGTCTCCCAGATCATGAGCCGGGCGAGTGTGAGCACCGCATACCAGTCGGCGGAGTCCGCGGCACGCAAATGCGCTGATCTGGGTTTGCTGGCATTGCCGATCGTCGACAAGGAGACTCGGCTGGTCGGGGTACTCACGATCGATGACGCATTCCGGATCCTCGAACAAGGCGAAACAGAAGACTCCGCACGTCAGGGCGGTGTCGAACCGCTGCGGCGTCCGTACTTCGCCACCCCGCTGCGGACGCTGGTCAGCACCCGGGTTGTCTGGCTGCTCGTTCTGGCGATCGGGGCGACGCTCACCGTGCAGGTGCTCTCGGTCTTCGAGGCCACACTTGAGCAGGCCACCGTGCTGGCCCTTTTCGTGCCGCTGCTCATCGGGACGGGAGGGAACACCGGCAACCAGGCGGCCACCACGGTGACGCGTGCATTGGCTCTCGACGATGTGAGACCCCGAGATATCGGCAGGGTGCTGCTGCGCGAACTCGGCGTCGGGGTCTGTCTCGGATCGCTGCTCGGCACGCTCGGCGGCACCATAACCGCGCTGGTCTATCAACCGAAGATCGGTCTGGTGGTCGGGTTGACGCTGCTCGCGGTGTGTTCGATGGCCGCCACAATTGGCGGCATCATGCCCATGATCGCCAGTAGGCTGCGCGTCGACCCAGCGGTCTTCTCGAACCCGTTCATCACGACCTTCGTCGATGCCACGGGGCTGGTCGTCTACTTCCTCATCGCGAAGCTCGTGCTGCAGATTTGAGCGTGTGGGCGTTACGAACCGCGGCGTAGTACGGTGGCGGGCGTGTCAGGCGCCCAGGAGAAACCGCGGGGAGGGCTGCGCGGGGTCTTCGCAGATACCCGCCCGTTGGCATCCGCAGACTTCCGGCGGCTGTGGACGGCGAATATCGTCACGGTCATCGGCGCCCAATTGACCGTGGTGGCGGTGCCCGCCCAGATCTACGCGATCACCGGATCGTCCGCAATGGTCGGGCTCACCGGCGTCTTCGGGCTGGTGCCGCTGATCGTGATGGGGCTATGGGGCGGGGCGCTGGCAGACGCGATGGACCGTCGTCGCCTGTTGGAGATCACCACATTCGGGCTGATCATCACCTCTGCATTGTTCTGGGCGCAAGCAGCGCTGGACCTGGGCAACGTCTGGCTGCTGCTGGGTATCTTCTCGATGCAACAGGCCTTCTTCGCTGTCAACCAGCCGACCCGCACAGCTATTTTGCCCAAACTGGTCCCGCCCGATGAGCTGCCGGCCGCCAATGCGCTGAACATGACCGTGATGTCAGCCGGCGCGATCGCCGGACCACTGGTCGGCGGCGCCTTGATTCCTCTGCTCGGATACTCGTGGCTTTACCTGATCGACACGATCAGCCTGTGGGCGACGTTCTATGCCGTTTGGCGGCTGAAGCCGATGCCGGTGGACCAGAAGACCGGTGCACCCGGGTTGCGGTCGGTTGTGGATGGTCTGATCTACCTGGGTGGACACAAGATCTTGTTGCTCAGCTTCGCCGTTGACCTGATAGCGATGATCTTCGGTTTGCCTCGCGCGCTCTTTCCTGAGATCGCGCATGTCAGCTTCGGTGGTCCCGTTGAGGGCGGTTTCGAGTTCGCCTTGCTCTACGCTGCAATGCCTGCGGGCGCCGTACTCGGTGGGGTCTTCGGCGGGTGGATCTCCAGGGTGCACAAGCAGGGGGCCGCGGTGCTCTGGGCGGTGGCAGTCTGGGGCGGATCGATCGCGGTGATGGGACTCGCGGTGGGACTGTCACAACGGCAGCTGCATGTGGCGCTCGGCGTCTGCTTGGGGATGTTGGTGATCGGCGGCGCCGCAGACATGGTCTCGGCAGCGTTCCGGCAGTCGATTCTGCTGAACGCGACCGATGACGCCGTCCGGGGACGAATGCAAGGAGTCTTCATTGTTGTCGTCGCCGGTGGACCCAGGCTCGCGGATGTCCTGCACGGTGCCGCGTCCGGCGTTGTCGGGCCGGCTTGGACGACCGGAGGCGGTGGACTACTCGTTGTGGTTGGCATGGTGCTCATCGCGCTGGCGTTCCCGGTATTCCGCAATTACAGCATCGCCAAGGATTGAGCACAGCGGCCAGAGCGGCACCATCGTCACGGACGAAATGCTTGGTCTGGGGCGGCGCAAACCCTAGGGAGCGAGCGCCGCCGCGCCGCTTTGAGCCCGATTGTGCAGCGCAAGAGCGGCAGCCGGGAAGATCAGTACGGATAGCATCCCCGCGCCCACCAGCGCCGCCGCGACCCCTGAGCTAAGTTGACCGCCACTAACTCCGATTTGGGTGACCGCGACGATGATCGGTAGCCCGGTAGCACCGAAGAGCGCCAAGGCACCCCGATCGGCGAGCGTCGAGCCTTGCGGTGCCGCCAGCATCGATGGCACTCCGCGAATGACCAGCAGTAACACGAGCGCGATCGCCAGTAGCCCGAAGAGTCCAGGTTGGGCGATCAGTGTGCTCAGATCGAAGGTGACACCGGTCATGATGAAGAAAACCGGCACCAGAAAACCGAAACCCACCGCCTCCAATTTCGCGTCGACCATCTCCTGATCGGCAGGCTCTGCACCTTTGAGTAGGACCTGGGCCACGACGCCGGCCGCGAAAGCACCGAGGAGCATGTCCAAGCCGAGGATCGTACTCAAGACGGACAACCCCGCGACGATGAAGATGACAGTACGCACCGCGAATTGGCCACTGGTGTGCATCGTCCGTTCTGTCATCCTGCGGAATACTGGGTGTGGTCCCCGCGCGGCGAGCCAGATAGCCAAGCCAGAGATGATTGCGAAGGCGGGCTACGCCCGCCGAGGAAGATCGAGATCGCGAGCAGCGGGCCGAATTCACCCGCGGCGCCGGTAGCTGTCACAGCTCGCGCGAAGGGCGAATGCAGGTCCCCTTGATCGCGCAGCACCGGTAGGAGCGTACCGAGCGCAGTCGAGGTCAATGCGATACCGACGAAGACCCCGGCTATCGGTGTTGGTGCGAGAACGACACCCGCGCCGATGCCGATGGCCAGCGAGATCAACCAGCCTGCTCCCGCACGGGTCATCGGCCGTCCTCGGATTCCTTGGAAGTCGATCTCCTTACCGGCGAGGAAGAAGAGCATAGCGACCCCGAACTGCGATAACACGTTGGTGACCGCAGTCGGCTGCACCCAACCGAGGACGCTCGGGCCGAGCACGAGGCCCAGCAGGATCTCGAAGACGATGAGCGGCACCCGCAGAACTCGCTTGACCGCCGTCTCCAGCGGTGGCGCGAACAAAGCGGCCAACGGCACGAGCACGAGGGTGGACAAGGTCGAACTCATTGGCACAGTTTAAAGGACGTCCGTCACAGCAGAGGTGGCACCGTCGTCTGGACGAGGACCTCGATCAGGCTGGGGCCATCATTCGCGAGGGCGGCTTCGAAGGCTGTCCGTACGCTCTGCTCGTCGCGTGCTTGAGCGGACGAGACCCCGTAGCCGGTCGCGAGCGCGGTGATGTCGAGGCCCGGTATATCCAGTCCGGGTACCTCTGGGGTGTTCTCGAGAATCGCGAATGACTTAAGGATCCCGTACTCACCGTTGCGCAGCACGACGAAGATGATTCCCAGGCGTTGGTGTGCTGCCGTCCACAATGCTTGGATCGCATACTGCAGCGATCCGTCACCCAAGACAGCCAGAACCCGCCGGTTGCGTCCGACTTCTTTCTCACCGAGCGCAATACCGATGCAGGCCGGCAGAACCCACCCAAGGCTCCCACTGGCAGCGGTGTAGAAGCTGTCCGGTGCTGTAACGGGCCACGCTGCATGCAGGTCTGAAAGGTTGGACGGGGACTCTTCGGTCAAGATGGTGTCCGCAGGCGCGAGTTCCCTGAGGATGTCGAAGAGGGCGCGCGGGGATAGCAGGCTGTCGTCCTCGGATGGGGGAGCGGCAGGATGCGGTGCCACATTGTGCGGCAGCTTGGTCACCTGCGCTTTGGTGGTTCGGGGGCTGACCAGGCCGGTAAGGGCGTCGAGTGCGAGGACCGGGTCCGAGAGCAGGCTTTCCCCGACCGGTGCGCGTGCTGCCTCGGAGGGGTCCTCTGTGATGTGCAGCAGTTCCATGCCATCGGGTAGGTATGGGCCGGGAACCCACGGGTAGTAGCGGAAGACGGGCGCACCGACGACGATTCCTAGGTCGTGTCCGGCCAGGTGCTCGGACAGGGGACCTTGCGCAAATGGTAGGCCGCCCGCATACAAGGGGTGCGTTTCGGGGAACGGCGGACGCTCCGAGGAGGGCGCGGCCCAGACCGGCGCGCCCAGGCGTTCTGCCAGTGCGATAGCCGAGCCCCAGCCATCGGCTCGTGCGATAGATGCTCCATAGATGAGAACGGGGTTCTTCGCTTCAGACAGTCGTCGTGCGAAATCAGCGATTCGGGTCGGATCTGGAGCGCACCGGGTCGACACGGTCCGCACGACCGCGATCTTGTCGGTCTCCTGGTCCCAATCATCGAGGGGAATGGACAAGAAGACCGGCCCGGCCGGTGGCTGAGCAGCGACTGCGTATGCGCGCATGAAAGCAGCTGGCACGTCTTCAGCGCGAACAAACTGGTAGGCCCATTTGACCCACGGTTGAGGGAGGACCTCGGGCTGCACATTCATCAGCCAAGGCTCCAGCAATTGCATCGTCCGCGTCTGCTGACCGGCGGTGACGATCAAAGGCGTGCGGTTGAGGTACGCGGTCATGATGTTGCTCATCGCGTTCGACAGCCCCGCGTTCGTATGCACGTTGACCAGGGCCGGTTTTCTTGTGACTTGCGCGAATCCATCGGCGATGCCAACTGCCGAGGCTTCCTGCAGCGCGAGCATATAGCGGAAGTCAGCGGGAAAGTCTTTCAGGAAGGTTTCCTCGGTGGATCCGGGATTCCCGAAGACGGTCGTGATCCCGAGTTCGCGAAGCAGTTGAAAAGTAGCCTCCCGAATAGTCGGCATTGCATTCCCCTGTCTTCTTGTCCGCGCTAGTTGAGCCTCGTCACGAGCATTGTGAGCGTGCAGACCGCGGGGCTTCCAGACGCGGATGGTGGTAAAGCGAGTCTAGTGGAGACCGGAGATAAGGTACAGCAGTTCCTCATAATTCTGGTGTTTGCACAACGTTGAACGGATCGGGCTTTGATGGCGTGAAGCCATCGGATTCGTGACTGACCAGCGCAAGAGCAGAGGCTGTTCGGGTGCCACTTGCTAGGACAATCGTCGAGGGGTTCACGATAGGATCGACGCGACGATGGGCGCGACGACGAGGACATCATGACCACTCAGACCATGGCTCGACCAGTTTTGTATGCCCGCCAAAAATGGGGCTTGGCCGTGGGGACGGTACTGTTTCTGCTTCCCTTCTTCATTCAGCTACCCGGCCTCGACCCGATGGGCTCGAGGATGCTTTCGATCTTCTTGGTCGCGGTCGTCTTCTGGATCACCGAAGCGATCCCACTGTTCGCGACCGCGGTCCTGGTCATCTTGTTGGAAGTGCTGCTGCTTTCGGCGACAGCGGTCCTCGAGGTTCCCCAGAATGCCGCACCGGCCTCGGAGTTCTTCGCTGCGCTCGCCAACCCGGTGATCATGCTCTTCCTCGGCGGGTTCCTGATTGCGGATGGTGCCGCGAAGTACGGACTTGACCGCAACCTTGCGGCGGTTTTCATGCGTCCGTTCGCAAAGTCGGGACGCATGATGATCCTCGGGATGATGCTGATCACGACGCTGCTCGGCCAGTTCATGTCCAACACCGCGACCGCTGCTGCGATGTTCGCGGTGGTGATCCCGTTGCTCGGCACGATGCCGACGCCGAAGGCGAAGGCGGCGCTGGCCCTGTCAGTTCCGGTGGCAGCGAATGTTGGTGGTTTCGGTACGCCGATCGGCACCCCGCCGAATGCCATCGCGGTGGGCGTCCTTGCTGCCCAGGGCGTCCGGGTCTCATTCGTCGAATGGATGATGATGGCCTATCCATTCATGTTGGTGCTGCTGGCGATCGCATTCCTGCTTCTTGCCAGCTGGGTCCCCAAAGGCACCGAAGTCAATCTAGCGATGACGGCGAACTTCAATCGCTCACGCAGTGCGATCTACTTCTATGCCGTCGCGGGTCTCACGATCCTGCTGTGGATGACCGAGCCGGTGCACGGCATCCCGTCGTCCACGGTGGGGTTCATCCCGGTGGTGCTGCTGCTGTCGATGCAGGTGATGACCGGGGATGACATCAAGGCGTTGGATTGGCCGGTGCTCTGGTTGGTGGCTGGCGGTATCGCGCTCGGAGACGGCTTCGGACGAGCCGGACTCGACGAATGGCTGCTGGGCTTGTTCGACTGGTCGGCGATGAACGGCGCGGCCATCATCGTGGTTTTCACTGTGGTGGCGCTGTTGCTGTCGAACTTCATGTCGAACTCGGCGACTGCGAACCTGATGATCCCATTGGCGGTGGGCTTTGCGAGCACGCTGGGTATCAGCCCGGTTTTGCTCGCGGTGGTGCTCGCCTTCGCGAGTTCGCTCGGAATGACCATGCCGATCTCTACGCCGCCGAATGCCATCGCGTATGCGACTGGGGTAATCCAGTTGAAGCATATGGCGCTGCTTGGCGCGGTCATCGGAATCCTGGGCGCCGCGCTTCTAGCGCTGGTCATGCCGTGGTTCTGGACGACGGTGGGGTTGATATGAATCCGATGACGATCGCCGTTCTCGGCGAGAGAATCTCTCTCGACGATGTACGCGCCGCAGTGAACGGCCAGGCGGTCGTGGAACGGTTCGACAGTGCGCAGGACGCCCGCGATTATCTGCGTGCTCATCCCGAGATTGATATCCCGCTGATCCTGCTGCACGCGGAGTGTGTCGATGTTTCGACGGCACTCCCGTTGCTCTATGCCGAACCCCGGCTTGCCGATACCCCGAACATCGTGATCACCGATGACAGTGCGCACCATGATTTGTCGGATGTCATCGACTCGGGTCTGCTGCAAGCATTGATTTTGACTCCGTCGTCTCCAGAGATCTTCGCGTGGTTCATCACCTCCGATGTTGCTAGCTGGATGCAGCGGCGGGGTCTTCGGCCGATAGCGGTAGCGCCTGCTGATGCGGCCGCGCGCGATCGGCAGCACCCGCACGCGAATCTGTTGCGCATGCTGGAGATGAATGAAGACGAGCTCACGCAGGTCTTCATCGACGGTATTGATGAGGCGCTTGACCCGCGACCGCGGATCTTTCTTCCGGCGGGCGTCAGGTTGACTCGTGAAGACCAAGATGTCGAGGGAGTCTTCGTCCTGATCCAGGGTCGGGTTGCGTTGAGCCGGGTGACCGCTACGGGGAGCCTGCGGCTGCATCACGGGTCCACGGGGCGGGTGGTCGGTCTGCTTTCCCTCGCTCGACAGAAGGATGCGTATTTCACCGCGACCACGACGACCCCTTGCGAAGTGATCCTGCTGTCGATCGAACAGCTCGAGCGCGCAATGCTGTTGAAACCCGAGCTGTCAGCCAGTTTGGCAGTCTCGGCGATCCGGGGGTTGAGCCAACGCCTGGTTCACTCCGAAGAGCTGCGCATCGAGCGTAATGAGTTGACGGTGAAGCTTCAGCATGAGCAGGAACGTCTGATAGCCACTTTGGATGAGTTGCAGGAGACCCGCGCAGAGTTGGTTTCGAAGGCTCGTTTCGCCACCCTGGGTGAGCTCTCGGCCGGGGTTGCACATGAACTGAACAATCCGGTGGCCGCGCTGCGGTCGGCAGCCGACTATCTTGGGGCCGATGTCGAGAGGTTGTTGGGTTCATACCCAGATGGTGAGCGTCTGGCAGCGGTGGGCAAGGGCGTGATGGAGCGCCAGCCGATGTCGACGTCTCAGGAGCGGGCGGCACGTCGTGAACTCGAGCGTGTCACCGGAGACCCGGAGTTGGCCTTCCGGCTGGTCGCCGCCGGAGTGACCGATGCCCGGCTGGCCAGTTCGCTTAGCCCAGACGATGTGAGCGCCGTGGAGGCGGCGGCGTCGATCGCGATGGCCGCACGCAATATTGGTACCGCCTCGCAACGTATTCAGGACCTGGTGCGGTCGCTGCGTTCCTATGCTCGGCCTGAGCGTGAGGCAGCCAGTGATGTCGACTTGAACGAGAGTCTGGACGACACATTGGCATTGGTGGCGCACCGGCTGCACGGTATCGAGGTCGAGCGACGCTACTGCGAGCATCCGATAGTGAGAGCACATCCTCCGCAGCTGGGGCAGTCATGGACGAATCTGCTGGTCAATGCTGCAGATGCTCTGGAGGGTTCCGGGAAAATCGTCGTCGTTACCTCGCGTCCGGACCCGCGGACCCTGCGGGTCGAGGTGATCGACAACGGTCCGGGTATTCCAGCCGATCTGACGGCCCGGATCTTCGAACCGCGATTCACCACAAAACAGGGCACCGTGCGCTATGGGATGGGGCTCGGGCTCAGCCTGACCAGGAGTCTGGTTGAGCGCAACGGCGGCACGATCGCCGTGCGCTCCGAACCCGGCCATACCGTTTTCACAGTGGAGCTGCCGGCCGCGTCAACGACGGAGGATGAGAAGTGAAACTAGCTGTTCTGGTCATCGAAGATGAGCCGCCCGTCCGGACGGCACTCGCCCGCGATCTGGCAGAGTTCGCCGGCACCATCAGGATCGAGCTCGCAGAGAGCGTGGACGATGCCTGGGAGGTGATCGACGAGATCTCGAACGACGGCGACGTGCTGGCGTTGATCCTTTCCGATCATCGTCTGCCCGGCGCCTCGGGGGTCGACTTCCTGGTGTCGTCGATGGCGGATCCGCGGACGCGAGATGCCCGCCGCGTCTTGGTGACCGGTCAGGCCGGCCTCCAAGACACGATCAGGGCGATCAATGATGGTCACTTAGATCACTACATCGCGAAGCCGTGGGACGCGGCCGAATTGAAGAAGATCGTCCGCGACCAGCTGACCACCTTCGTGCTCGACAACGGCATCGATCCATTGATCGCACTGCCGGCACTCGACGGGGTGCGGGCGATGGAGGCGCTGCGCCGTAGTCCTGGGGGTTCGTCGACCTAGCCCAGTTGTAAAAGGTGATGCTCATAACTACTTGCATAATTGCCAAGTAGTTATTAATCTCGTAAGTACTTCGACGAGAGGAAAGAACATGAGCGATCACCCGGCACCTGACCTGAGCGTTCTGGAGCAAGCTGAACGAAGCGCCCAGGCACTGCGCAAACAGACCATCGGCACCACCGTTGCGATGGTGCTGTTCGCTCTGGCATCGTCAGCAGCGATGCTGATTTTCGGTTTCGGATCAGGGCTGGGACGGGTAATCGGCGGTACGGCCTTCGTTGTCTCGGCGGCCATCGCGCTGGTCGTCGTCGCCACCACCGCCAAGGCGCGGTCACGTGATTTCACGCGACGGTACCTGACGACCATCGGCGTGTGGGTCGTCATCTATACGTTCTTTGTGGTGAGCGGATTCACCGTCTTTGCGCCTGCTTCGAGTTGGTTCTGGGTCTTGGCCGCGGTTCTGGTGGCACTGCCCGGAGTCTGGTTCGCAGTCGGGTCACGTAGTTCGAAGCTGGTCTAGTTGTGAGCCATCCCCGAAACGAACTCGACAAGGAACTCACTGCACCGCTTCGCCTGTCCATCGTTGCCGCGCTCGCCGGAGTCGGCGAGGCGGAATTCAGTGCGATCCGAGACGCGGTTGAAACCAACGACGCCGAACTGTCTCGTCAGCTGACTCGACTCTCCGAAGCCGGCTATGTCGAGATCACGAAAACTCGCTCAGGACGATACGCGAAGACCTGGCTCGCCATCACCCCTCAGGGCAGAACCGCATTCAAGGATCACGTCGCTGCGCTCAGGGCTATCACCGGCTAACGCCTGGCGCCAACCGTCCTAGTTGGCGAGGGACACCCGCCGATGCCATTACCGATGCTGGGGTGCCTTAGCTGGTCATGCGGTCCAACAAGAATAAGTGCTCGTGAACGTGGATCTTTCGGCTGCGAAGGTTTCTGCTTGCTCGGTAGGTGTTGTACTTCACGATCATCTCGTCGACGCGTCCATGCTTTCCCAACGCAGTCTTGATCTGGTCGGTAGAGACGTAGCCCTCGGAGTTGAAGGACACCAGAAGGAATCGCGCGGGGATGGCCGTGAAGAGTTCGTCGAGGAGCGGCAACGCCTGTTTGCGGATGTTGTAGCCGGATCGGTGCCAATCCGTCGGGATGCCCGAAATCTTGCTGACGTCCTTCGGGCGCTCGTAGTTGGTCAGTAGGTTCAGCATGAAATAGTTCGAGCCGTAGGGGTGCTGGTTGTAGGGCGGGTCGATGTAGACCAGGTCGAATTCGCCCAGGCCCGGAGCAAGGATGTTCGCGTCCTGCTGGTAGACCTCGTGTTCCGTTTTGTGCATGCTCATGACGGGTACTTCGAGCTCGATCGGGGTGAGGATCCTGGCCACGGCGTCGCCTGCGGCTGCACCGAACTTTCCGATGCCGGTGTGCTTGTCCTTATAGAAGCCCTTGAAGACGCCACCGGTGTTCGCGTGGATTGAGGCTTTGGAGAGCAACGGCCCGAGCAACAGTCTTCGTATGTTTGCTGGCAGCTCTTGGAGTTCTTGGGCGTAGAAGTCGAGTCGGCGTGCGTTGTCGTTGGAGTAGAACACTCGCTCGCCCAATTGAATGTTGGTGTCATCGGTCGGCGCGTAGAGATCCTGAATGAAACCGTCGCGCCTAACACCGCGGGCTGCGAGCCGATTCAAGCGATCCACTACCTCGGCGGCCTCGACAAGGAGATCGTCATCTCGGTTTGGCAGGTAACACTCGCTGATAGCGCGCGCATAGTTCTCGAGATCGTTCGCAGCAATGAGACTCGAGTGCTTCTTGAGGAGCCGGGCAACAAATCCCGATCCGGAGAACAGATCCAGGCAGCGGAGTCTTCGTCCGCCCATGCGATCGCGGACTTCTCGCACTGCCTGCTCGATCGGGTCTGCCAGGCCGCGTTTGTTGCCGATATAGGTGATCAGCTGACGGGTCGTGAACTCCGGGTTCTCGGCAGGTTCGATGTCTTCGCCGAATCCAGAACCCTCGATGGGCAGCTCAAACGTCGTGGACTTCTCGCTCCAGCTGTCTGTGATTGGAGGGGCCACAGCAGATCTGAACTGCACCGAGCCTCCTAGCCTTGCAAGATAACCTGACTCGTCATCAAGTATCCCAGGGGACTGCGACGCCGCACTCGGCGTGCGCAGGGCGCCAGCTTCGGTGCGTGCCCAAAATGACGTTCACCACGGCACCGTCCGGATGAAGGCCCGAATCTGACGTGCCTGGAGTATGAGCACAGATCACAGCGCGTCGGAGCCGAGGTCCCCAATTTCAGTGGGATCCTCGTCAAACTCGGCGTCCGATACAGCAGAACTCGCTAGTCGTGGGCTCTCTTCTATATTCACTTCGCAGGAGCGTTTGAGGGACGAGCACTACGGCCGCCACTCAGTTGCAGCACAACTCGTCTTCTTGCCCGTGCTGGGCCTTTTAGACGGATGTTCGCCTGAGTCGGTCTGACGCGTTACAGAAGAGCCGATAAGGTCGAATCGTGACATTCGAGTGGCCCGACGGTCTCACCAGCGCTGAAGTCGCGGAGCGACGGCCGTCGGAGCTCGAACAAGAGGGCCGGAAAAAGCGCGCGACGATCGCCGTCCCGAGGGGCAGCGTCTTTTCTGTCTTCAACCTGAACCTGGTGGGTCTGTCCGCGGTCCAACTGCTGATGGGCTCCTGGAAAGGCGCGCTGGTAACCCTAGTGATGCTGCTGCTGAACACTACGATCCGTTTTGTGCAACGCGGCATCGCGGACCGACGGATGGAAAGGTTCCGCGACTCCCAACTAGCTGACTGTTCAGTCATAAGAGACGGGAAACTAGCTGACATCCCGATCGAAGACATCGTCGACGGTGACGCCTTGGTCGCAGGTCCCGGTGACCAACTCTTCGCGGACGGGACACTACTAGGCCCCGGAGATGTCGTCGTTGGCGTGCCAGACACGGACGAAGACGCCGAACCCGGAAGCTACGGACTACATGAGCCCCGCGAGCTGCGCGAACTAACAGTTCGTCCCGGGGAACGGCTGACCACAGGCTGCGTCGTCCTTCGCGGCCGCGCCGTCTACCACGCCGAGCTCCCCGTCATAAAGGCCACCAGCAAAGCCGCCGCCAAAATCGTCAAGGACCCGAAGACGCGGCTGGAAGCCACCATCTCCCGCATCCTTGCCGGCCTGCTGGTTGTCGTCGTCGTTTACCTGCTGCTACTACTGGCCGTCTACATCCGCGTCGACGTCGGCGAGCACGGCGACGCCCTGCTGGGGGCCGCCCCCGTCATCTTCAGCCTGATCCCAACCGGCATGTACCTAACGATCATGGTCAGCTTGGCGGCAGGCCGCGTGGAGCTGGCCCGCGAAGGCGGCGTTGTCCGCGCCGCGCAAGCCGTTGAAACCCTGGCGGAAACCGACATTGTCTGCTTCACGGAGCTGGGCACTCTGGTGGGCACCTCCCTCGACCTGACCCTGTGTGCGGACCAGTCCGGGAAGAAAACCTCTGCATCAAGGGCCCGGCAAGCCCTGGGGGACATTGGCCGGTCCGTGACCGCGCAATCTCCGGTCATCGGGCTGCTCGCCGATTCGTACGAGGGAAACCTTCGCGCCGTCCGGGAAGAATGCGATCAGCCCGGGTTGGACGGGTGGTCCGCCGTCACCTTCGGTGAAAAAGATGCCGCAGGCACGTACGTCCTGGGTGCCCGGGCAACCGTCGAACCGAATCTGCTGTACCCGGTCTCCGTGCCAGTGCCCGAGGGCGATGGCACCGCAAAGAAGAAGCAGCTGGTCCTGGCACACCGCGCGCAAGCCATCCCACTCGCAGACGAACACGGCAACGCCCGCCTGCCCGACCAACTGGTGCCCCTGGGTGTCATCACCTTCTCAGATGACCCAGACATGGACACCGCCGACCTGATCCGCCAATACCGCGAAGCCGGCGTCAGGGTGAAAGCGTTCGGCGGCAACATCGAGACGATACTCGGCCTGCTACGGGCGGGCGGGATGTCTGCAGACGAGATTAAAGAGATCGAAGGCCAGGGCACCATCACCGGCCGGGACCTGGAACAAATCCCGCAGAAAGAATGGGGCAAGGTCGCCGATGACCACGTACTCTTCGGTGGACTCACCCCAACCCAGGCAGGCGACGTCATCAAAGCAATGGAGGAGGGCGGCAACTCCGTCACGGTTGTGGGCGGTGGAACTCACGACCTGCCGGCACTTGGCAACGCAACACTCGCTGTCGCGCAACCAGCCAGCACCCAGGCAGCCGTCGGCCTGGCCGACATGGTCCTGACCGAAAGCGACCCTGGGATCTTGTTGCGCCTGCTCCGCAAGGGCCAAACCATCATCAACCGGTTGCTTGACGTCATGAAGCTGAACCTGACCCTGGTGCTCGCCACGGGGATACTGATTCTGCTGGTGCGAACCCTGAGCGTGGGGTTCCCCCACCTCTCCAGCCACGGCTCGATGATCTCGATGCTGTCAGCCACGATCCCCTCAATCTACCTGGGCTTCTTCGGCAGGCCCCGCAAACCAAAAACGTTCCGAGCCAGCTACGCCAGAACCCTCATGAGTTTCACGCTCCCAGCCGGCCTCCTTTTGGCAATCATCACGCTTGGGGTCTATCAATTCCAGATCGCGACAACGGGCAGCTGGCGCACAGCACAACTCGGAGTCACCTACACGCTGATCTTCGCAGCCCTAGCTTTGAACCTGATTATCAGGCCTGAGCGTCGCTTCAACATCCTCATCTGGTCACTTGCAATAGTCGCGATCCTGTTGCCTTTCAGTTCCGTGGCGCGCTGGCAGTTCAAGATCAGGTTCATGAACCCCACGGACTACCTGGTCGTCCTGGTCGCGGTCGTGGTCTGGTTCGTCCTGACCTCACTGATTTGGCGTGCCTTGGGGGTTGAGGAGAACGAGGCCCTAGGTCGTGGCCGCGCCCGCCTGCGCCGGTGGCGTACCTATTGGCAGGAATACCGCAGCAAATATGGTCGCCACAGCAAGCCCAGTCACGACGACGAACCTGAGACGACCAGCGCCTAGATTGGGTGAACGTTCACCTCGGGCGCGGTAAACGCCGCCAACTCGGGAAGTGCCCAGCGAAACACTTTTGTATCACTACCTGCGTCCGTGGGCCCAGAGTGACTCGATCCCCGCGCCGCTCGCTTTGCTCGCCACAGCGCGTGGGCCCGCCCAAGGAGTTCAAGAGTCCCGATCTACAAACGCCAAGCGGCCCTCACCAGCGGTGAAGAGCGCTTTGCTTCGTGGACTCCATCGACCACTAAGGGAACAACCAACCAGGGGTCGAGCGGTTCATCTCCGCGTGGAATCAAGGGCCTGGGGCTGTCGTCGCGCCCGTGGCTGTGCCCAGCGACCCATTCATCGCGGCGTCGGCGGAACCAAGGAGACGCACGGCCGCGATCACGCACATGACGCACCAGGGCAATAGAGACAGGACCGACATCACCAGTCCCACCAACCCAAAGGTCGATGGAACCAGCATCAACACCCCGGATGCGAGCGCCCACCAGCCGATCGGGCGTCCGAGTACCTTAGCGCGCAGTAGGGCGGTAGCGACGAGCAGCAGGGCGATGCCGTTGAGGACGTAGTACGTCAAGAATGCGGTCCCGCGCCACGAAGCCAACAGCACCTCCCCGGCTGCCAGGAGTGCTGGCTGATCGGCGGGAGCGGCACTTGCGTGCTGCTGAGAGAGCAGCAGCATGTCGACGGCTGGGTTCGATGACAGGTAGGCCGCCATCCCGAGGACCATGAGCAACCCGGCGATCGCGACGGTCGACCTCGCCCGATCCCAGAGCACGATCACCAGTGCGAGATAGACCAAGGCCACGAGCACATTGTTCACAGTGAGCAGCAGGTCCAGGCTGACCAAGCCCAGCAGCGGGTTCTCGTCCATGAGGACGAAGAAGCCGTCCACTGACGCCGGCGGTGGATGCAGAGTAAAAACGGCGATCTGTACAACGATGAGGACGACCGAGCCGACGGCGGCGCCGGCACCGGTGAGCAACGCGCCGCGCCAACGCTCCTGGCCAGTTTCCACGATGTCAGCATGGGTGGCCGTTTTATCACGCGTGCCGCGCAACGGCTGGCTGGCCTGATCGGTCGTCCGGGTGATGTTGGCGCCGATGAGTCGGCGTAGTGACCGGAGGGTCAAGATTGGTCCTCCAAGTGCACTCGACTGGCCGTTGGGTGCCTCTTTGAGGCGTTCCAGATCGACTGGGGCAGTCTTGCGGAGGTCGGGCAACCGCATCCCGCGCCGGGTTGCGTCCGGGGTATCAGGTGGGGACGCTGGGGTGGCATCGGATTCATAAGGCCATTCTCTTCCGCAGGTTACGGTGACGAACGCCCGTCTTGCCCGTTGGCCGGGCTTCCCTGCAGCAGGGAGTCGACGATGAATCGGCACTGGTCCTCGACAATTCCCTCGGGTACCGGATCGTAGAGAAGCTGGCTGGCCATCCCCTGCATGAAGGCGAGCAGCGCCCAGGCTATGGCATCCGGATCGAGAGACGCGGGCAGCTCTGTCTCTGCTTGGGCCCGGCGCACGAGTGACGCAAGAGCGGCTCGGAGTTCTCGATCGGACGCCGCGACCGCCTTCGCGATGTCCGCGTCGAACGGAGCTCGTTCGACGAACGCCGCGCCTTGCAACTCGGCCGCCCGTCGGGAGCTATCTAGCGGGAGTACCGTCACCATAAGTGCGACGAACCAGTCGTTCAGGGTGGGACGTCCAGGCTCACCTAGGACGGGCAGGGAGGCGGTCTCGCGAAGACGCGCGAACATGGCCTTGAGGAGGTGTTCTTTGCTGGGGAATGCCTTCTGCACAGCACCTAGTGACATGCCGGCTTCTGCGGCCACGGACCGGAAGGTTACCGACGAAAGTCCGTCACGTGTTACCAGGCGCAGGGCCGCGTCGGCGAACTCCATCTGACGTTGGCTGAGGCTCACGGTCTCAGTCCTTCCCGTTGGGTAGCCGACGCCAGAGGTAGGCGGCGTAAACGACTAGCACGGCTGTCATGGCCGCGATCCCAACCAGTGCTCCAGTGGTCAGCGAGTCACCGACACTGAAGGCTACCAAGTCGTAAAGTGCGTGCCACGCGATGCCGATCCACAGGCTTCCCGTCACCTCGACGAGTTCGGCGAGCACGAACCCAACGAGGCATGCGAACGCAAATTGCAGCCAAACGTAGGTCGGGTCTCCTCCGCCGAGAAGGTTGGTCAGGTGCAAGGTGCCGAACACAGCCGACGCCCCGATGACCGCCCGCCTCCGACCGAGCCGTCGCAGCACCGCGAGCAGCAGCCCGCGGAACCAGATCTCCTCGTTGAAGCCCACGGCGATGGCGAGCACGCCGTAGGCGAGTGCCTGCTTCGGGGTCACGGCGAGACGCTCAGAGGCGAGGAGGATCACCGGGAGGGTCACCAAAGGAATCAACCAGAGCGCGTCAGCGATCGCTCGCGGTCGCCGAAACCCGTACTCGGCGAGGGACAGCCTGGCTTGCAGCATGATGGCCAGCCCGATCAGTGCTGATGCTCCGACAAAGGCGGCCTGAGTATAGGTGGCTGTGGGCTCGCCAAGCCCTCGCACCTGGCTGAAGCCCGCACCGAACGCAGTCAGGACGACGCCGCCCAGTCCGATGACGACTGCCGAGAGCCACGGCCGCCGCGTCTGCCACGTCGCCATGGGGCGGAGGCGGGCAGATGCTTCGATCGGTGCGAATTTGGTTGGCATGATTTCCTCCCGGAATACATATGTATTCAGAATACAAATGTATTCCGTTGTGTCAAGTAGTGCCGAACCACCGGCGAGGAGATCGATGACGTGCGCTGGCCGGGAATCGAGGGCGTGCTCGGGAACCAGACGAGAAGTCACCGTCAAAGCGGATGCCTCGAGGCACCCGTCGCTGTCGATATCCTGACGAATCAATTCACTTCTACCGGGCCATACGAAACCTTCTGGCTCCCTGGAGGCAGATCGTCGTGATCGTCCGTGGCACGCATTTGGGTGATCTCCGGCATGCCCGGCTTACCGCGAACCGGCGCCAAGGTCACCAGACGCCTTGCGAAGCTTTGCATCGACGAACACAAGGAACTGCGCGTCGAAAACAGCTAGCCATTTGAGACGCCCCTCGATCTGCAGGCTGGTGCGAACGCCCTGCCTTGAGCCACAGACGCCAACAAGGCTCGAATCTAAACCAGCGCTGACGTTGGCAAAGGTTCGAGCCTTGTGCGCGGGGAGGAAGCAATGGAACGTTGCGGGAACAGACGACCACCGGTCGAGCGGCTTGTTTCCGCGTGCAATCACGAACCTGGCCGGGCCGCTGGCGATGCATTGGGAGACCTCACCTGGAACGTTGCTCCATTATCTTCTCGCCGGCACGCTGCTGGCTCGTTCCAGTGTCCAGTCAACCGCCTCGAACTCTGCGAGAGTAGCGGCGAGGTTTTCCGCGATCTCGCGTGCGATGACCTCGGGTGCGGGTAGCGAGTCGAGGTCATCGAGGGAGTCATCTCGCAACCAGCTGGTATCAAGGTTGACCTTGTCGCGAGCGATCAGTTTGTCGTAGGTGAACGACGTCCAACGCTCAAAGTAGCGGACCGACGGGTTGCCGCCGTCCAGCAGCCAGCGAACGGTGCTTACCCCGTGCCTCCACCAACGAGCCACGACCTCGGGGACGTCAGGACGATCGCTACCGCGGTCGCCGCGAACAACCCGAGTATCCATAGGTGACCGGTCTCGGTGTAGAGGACCGGGAACACCCAGAAGGACAAGTTCATCTGAGCATGCAGGACGAGTGCGGATAAAACGCTGCCCGCTGTGTGGTTGTAGACCCAGGTATAGACGAAGCTCGCCGCCATCACCGTCAAGAGGAATGACCACACGGGCGTGATGTAGAACATGCCGGTCTTCTCGTGCGGAACGAGGAACTGGGGCAGGTGCCAGACCCCCCAGACAAATCCAAGGATCAGCGAGGACACGAAGGGCGAATACATATCCTGCAACCTCGGCAACGCGTATCCTCTCCAGCCAAACTCCTCCTGGAGCGGACCGCCGGTGAACAGGACGGCAAAGAAGATGAAGGGCAAGAACCAGTACTGTCCTTCTGCCTCGGAGTGCGGAACCACTCCTTTGGTCGAAATGCTGATGACGTAGGCGACGGAGATCACAACAGGGAAGAGCGCGAGTACGACCAGCCACCATCCCTTCCCGAACCTGTAGTCCGTCCCGCGCTTCAAGAGGGACTTGATCCCATTCCATCCCTTCTGCCTCGCGACGAGATACAGAGCGGCGATCAAGGGTCCCCACGCCCCGAAGAAGCCGAGATTGGTCCACATCACGTCGGAGAGCACCCCGCGCTTTGCGAGCGCGTCGGGGATCCAGAACAGCCAAGTGATCCCTACCGCTAGCGCAAAGAACTTGGCCAACTCCATCCTTGGCCGGCTAGATGTCTCAACCATCAGCCCTCCTCATGAGGACGCATGTCAACGTCGGTGTCGACCATCCTTTCGGGAGGGTCGCCCATGCCGTGCTCTTGTTCCCGTCTGCGATCGCCTGTTTCCGGCCCCATATCAAGTGTGACAGGCCCGTGCCCGCGACCGGAGATTCGCAGCGCACCTCCCCACCACACAAGTCGCTAGCTAGCCGCGTCTGCCACATCGCCTCGCTAGTCGTCAGCGCGCTGCGGGAACTCAGCACCGGCGAGTTCGACCGCCTCCACGCCGCCGCTCGACATGAATGACAGGCCTACCAGCACGAACGCGACGACCTCCAGTGGCCGGAGGGTGCGTTCACTTGGGCGGGTCGCAGAAGGTTGCGTCCAGGGTGTACGGGGTGGCGACGAGCATCGAAGACGGTCTGCGCGGTGCAGCGGTTCCACGCGCTGGCGCCACTAAGGACGCCTTCATCGTGACTCATGCTCTGATTGTAGGGACCGAGCGTTGTGCGTGGGCTGTTGTTCCTCGCGCTACGCGCTCGTTAACAGCCCTCAATCGCCTCGGTCGAGAACGCGAGCGTTCCTGATGCTCGGCTGAATCGTCTGTGGACGTAGTGGAAAGCTGCAGGAACAGGCGACCACGGGTCGAGAGGCTTGTTTCCGCGTGGAATCACGGCGTCTGCGAGGAGTCCGAGGCCGATTGCGCAGATCGCGTTCTGTGCTCACGAAACCCCGGGCAAGACGGTGTCGGCCAGGTAATCACGCAGGGCGGGCATCTCGATGGTGACGGTGCGCCACACCCTCCGCGGATCGAGGTCGTCGTACTGGTATACGGCAAAGTTGCGCATGCCGATGATCTGTCGCCACGGTTGGGCATCGAACTCGGCGAGCACGGCGTTGGGGATTCGGTTGACGCCCTCACCGATGCGAATCAGGCCCATCTCGACGGCCCACTGAGTGCGGGTGTCGGCGATGAACTCATCGATCGTGGTGGGCACGAGTTCGGCCAGGGTGTCGCAGACGTCGGTAACCATGATGATGGCGTCGTGAGCTTTGCGGTGTTCGGTGCTCATACCGGGACCGACTCGCTCATCACGCGGGCGCCGAAGTCTCCGCGAAGGGTATCGGCGCCCACGACATCGACCGGGATGCCGAGCAGGTCGCTCAGCTCAATCCGTAGGCCCACTTCGTCGAGCACACTGGCGTCATCGGTGAATCTGACGACCAGGTCCAGATCGGAGCCAGGCTCGTCCTCGCCTCGGGCGACGGACCCGAAGACTCGAGGGTCGGTGGCGCGGTGTGACGCGATGATCGCTAATACGGCGTCGCGATGCTCGCGCAGCCGGACCGACGGCCGGATCAGCAGCGCTCGGCTGATCCGTTCGAGCACTTCCGGGCTCGGAGTGCGGCGACCGTTCTCGTAGGCCGACAGGTTGGGTTGGGGAACATCTGCAGCTGCCGCGAGCTGGGATTGACTCATCCCGGCTGCCAGTCGTGCCGCTCGAACGTCCATAACGTCATGCTAGCCCAGGGTTATCGAGCGCGATATAGCGTCGGCGAAGTGCGATGTTTGGGCCTCATGAGGAACTGCGTTCGTCGCTGCGGGGTGGACACATGAGGAACTGCGTTCGTCGCTGCGGGGTGGACATCTGCTCGGCGTAGAAGGCGTGAGTGTCGTACGTGCTGCGAACGTGCGCTGGGGTGGGCCCGGGGCCTCGTAGAGGTTCCAGTCGCGGTGCACGATGCCGTTGAAGACAGCTTTGCGAGCCGAACGCATCGGCAGCTCGCGCACGGTCCGCTCAGGGAAGTACAGCTAGCAGTTCGGTGCCGGGCTGAAAGGAAACTCCATCGCGCTTGTCCTTCACGGGCTTCGCTTTGGCAGTAGGCCTAAACAGAGAGTGATCCGCTGATCTGGTGCCGTGCTTGGCATTGTCCCGCGCCCAGAGCCCCTCGTGCAGCCCCAGATGCCAACAAAGGCCCGAACCTCCACCAATATTGACGATGGCTTCGGTTCGAGCCTGGTGCCTGGGGTGCTCCTCGCGCTACGCGCTCGCTAACAGGCTTCAATCGCCTCGGTCAAGAACCCGAGCGTTCTTGCCGCTCGACTCAATCATCTGTGGACGCAATGGAGCACTACGGGAACAGGCGACCGAGGGTTGAAAGGCTGGTTTCCGCGTGGAATCGGGACAGACACGAGGCTGGCGAGGCTGAGGAGGGGGCCGATGACCCGTTGATTGAGATGTCAGCGGAACCGAGTAAACGACCTCGAACACGGCAGACAAGGAAGTGGACACTATGCGAACAGCCCGCGCGCAGGGCGTGAGTGTGAATGGCATTGGCCAGCGATTCGGTGTCACTGGTCAGACGGTGTGGGAGAAGACCAGGTGAGAGCCAGACAGTGGCCCCGGTTGTCATTATTGCAGTTACGGCTAGAATGGGGGCATGACTACACACGCGCTTGCCGTTACCCTCGATCCGGTTGACCCTGCTGTGCGCTCCGACGCCAAGAGTCTCGCGGAGCGGTTGCGAGGTGACTCTCCGGTTGAGTCTGCGGTGCGGTCGATGCTTGATGCTGTCGCTGATGGAGCGCGGGTTGTGGTTATGCGTGCCGACGATGAAGTAACACCCACTCAGGCCGCCAAGCTCATGGGCGTGACTCGCCAGTTCGTGGATCGTCTCTGCGAAGACGGCGTGCTTCCTTTCCGTCGCCTGCCGGGTAGTCGCCACCGGCGTATCCGCGTTGAGGATGTGCTGGAGGTAGCGGCTGAGCGTGAGCAACGCCAAGCTGGCGGCGACGCTATTCGCGCCGCGCTCGGGGTGTAAGCCCTTGGCCAGATTGCAGCGGGTCTTCATTGACACCAGCGAGTTGTTCCCGTTCACCATCATGGACGTACTACTCACAATGTCCGAAGACTTCCTGTTCACATGGGTTTGGACAGACGAAGTGTTGGAAGAGTGGGAGGAAGTCATCGTCCGCGAAGGTCTCCGTACTCCCGAGTCGGCGCGTTCGGTGACCGATGCGGTGCGCACTCACTTTGGTAGATATCGGATCGACGCGCGGTTGTATCAAGGCAAAGCGTCCGATGAGCTGTCGCCTGATTCTGGCGACCGCCTACACGCCGCCGCGTGCATCCACGGCGATGTCGATGTGTTGCTGACTCGCAATCTCAAAGACTTCAAGACTCCTGCACTCTCTCAGTCAGGGGTGGAGGTGATGACCTCCGACACCTTCCTCAGCAAGCTATTGTCTGATCGCCTTGAGGCTGCCGTGGAGTCGTTCACTCGCGCCGCTGACGCGAAGAAGAACCCGCCCATGACTTCGATAGAGCTTGCAGATGCAATCGCAAGGGCGGGAGCACCACAGTTCGCCGAACACGTTCGACCATATTTGAACGATTGAAGCCTGCCCTCAGGTTGAGAGCGTGAGGGTGATAGCCCCGCCGTTTCTGTATCACTCGTGAAACGGTGTGGAAGAAGACGCAGGAGCGACTGCGTTTCTCGTTGTCAACGCCGAGTTGCGATTCGCTGCGAATGGTTTGACTCCACCGACGGTGGCTATGACACTGGTTGCATGAATAGTCTCCTGCTTCCGCCGAAACCACGACCGGGGCAGAAAGTGGCGATTCTGTCGCCTTCTTTTGCTGCCCCAGCAATCGCTTCGGCTATTCACGAGCAGGCGCTAGCGCGCTTCGCGGAACTCACTGGACTGGTGCCAGTAGAGTTCCCTACCACACGGAAGCTGGGTGCTTCACCGGAAGAGCGTGCTGCCGATTTCAATGCGGCGCTCGCTCATCCTGAAATCCGAGCGATTATTGCAACCATCGGTGGAGACGATCAGATCAAGGTCGTGCCGTATTTGGACGCCGAGCTGCTGCGCGCAGACCCTAAGCCCTTCCTCGGTTATAGCGATAACACGAGCATCCTGAACTGGATGTGGACTCATGGTGTAGCCGGGTTCTATGGCGGATCAACGCAGGTGCACATCGGCCCAGGGCCACGCATTGATCCAGAGCATGCCGCCTCGCTGACCGCCGCGTTGCTGACAGGTGCGGAGCTTGAGATTACCGAGCCTGGTGAGTCTGAAGACTTCGGTATGGATTGGGCCGACCCACTATCGCTTACCGAGTTTGGTGAGCGCGAAGTGACCGAAGCATGGACATGGGCAGGGCCATCTCGCACAGTAACGGGCCGCACCTGGGGTGGGTGTCTTGAAGTCATCGATTGGATCGCTCTAGCAGACCGCATGCCAACAAATGAGGACCTTGCAGGATCAATCCTCCTGCTGGAAACCTCGGAATACTTGCCATCGGCTGACACCGTAAGCCACTGGGTGCGCGCACTCGGCGAGCGAGGTGTTCTCGCCGCTGCCACTGGCCTGGACACGACCCGCCCCGACACCGCCGCACGCACGGAACTAAGGGCAGCGCAGCGTGACGCCGTTATCGAGCAGATCAGCGCCTACAATCCAGATGCCGTGGTCTGTGTTGGCCCACCGTTCGGGCATACCCGCCCGCAGTGGATACTGCCCTACGGCGGCAAAGTCACCCTCGATGGCAACAAACAGCGACTAACCGCCTCCTACCAATAACTCGAGGCCGAATCCGACAAGCTCCTGACTGCGCACTTCGCCGACGCCATCGACCTACCAACCCTGAAACGACACCACGCCACCATCATCCGAGAGAACAGCAACGCCGACGGCGCGGAGCATCACAAAGAGAGCAGGGTGGAGCATAGGGGACTCGAACCCCTGACCTACGGCTTGCAAAGCCGTCGCTCTACCAACTGAGCTAATGCCCCCAAAACCATGCGCATTCCCGCACGGGCGCGCCCATCCTACTAGTCAAGGCCGCCGGTTACCAACATCGCCCACCCAACGCGGTTGGCTGGCCGGTTTAGGCTTATGGCTATGGTTTCGCACCGCTTCCGCACCCAGCGCGAGCAGATCAGCCATGCTCTGCAACGCCGGGCGACTCTCGAGGCGATGCGTCGTCCGCAGGCTCTTCTGGCGGGTCTTGATCCTTGTGACGCTGATCCTCTCCTCGTCCGGTCGGCTTTGCATCACGGTTACCCGGCCGAGCGTGACTGCCCGGTCTGCGTCTCCGACAGGTTGACGCTGCTGAACTACATTTTCGGCGACCAGCTCGGGCAGTTCTCGGGCCGCATCAAGTCGAATGAAGAACTGGCTGAGATGGAAGGTGAATTCGGTGAGTTCAAGGTGCGTGTCGTGGAGATTTGCCCCGACTGTGGCTGGAACCATCTAATAGAGACGTTCGTGTTGGGCGATGGGCGGCGGCGCCGCCCCCCGCGCAAGCAGCAGACAGTTGAGGACATCTATGGCTGAGAAGGCAAAACGGGCGAGTTCGCCCGCGACGACTGGGGCTGGCAAAGGTGCTGGCGGACAAGTCGGCAAGAAAGGCGGACGGGTCGGTCGAGTCTTGAAGATCGGCGGCATCGTGGTTCTGGCGCTGCTTCTGTTGATCAGCATTGCAGGCCTGATCTTCTACGAGCGGGCTCAACTGCCAGATCCGAACGCGGATTTCACCACGCAGACCACGGAACTTTATTTCCGTGATGGCACGACTGAACTCGGCTCGCTGGCTATTCAGAATCGCACGAATATCTCCTACAGCGAGATGCCGCAGTCGATCAAGGACGCCGTTGTCGCAGCAGAAGACCGCACGTTCTGGACGAACAAGGGTATCGATCTCAAAGGCATGGCACGCGCGATCGCCGGCATCCTGACCAACCGGGAAATCACCGGTGGCGGTTCCACGATCACCCAGCAGTACATCAAGATCCGTTACCTCACCAGCGACCAGACCTTCACCCGCAAGTTCACCGAGCTGGCTCTGGCCATCAAGATGAACAAGGATGAGTCGAAGGAAGAGGTACTCGAGGGCTACCTCAACACGATCTATTTCGGGCGGGGCGCCTACGGTATCCAGGCTGCTGCTGAAGCCTACTTCCAGGAGGACGCGGCCGATCTGAATATCGGTCAGGCTGCCGCGCTCGCTGCAATGGTCAACACGCCGTCTGCGCTCGACCCCGCGTCCGGAGAAGCAGCCAGGGAAGCACTGTTGGAGCGATACAACTACGTCTTGGACGGCATGCTCGATCCGATGGGATCGATCACCCAGGAAGAGTACGACGAGTTCCATAATCACCTGCCTGACTTCCCGGACATCCCGGTCTCCGATGTCTACGGTGGTCCCAACGGTTTCCTGATCAATATGGCCACCAACGAACTCGAGGAAAAGGGGTTCACCGCCGACCAGATCAACGGTGGCGGTCTCACGATCATCACCACGGTGGACGCGGACATGCAGCAAGCTGCTATCGACGCAGTTGAGACGACGGTTCAACAGGCTGTCGACAATGCTGGGTTCGTTACCGACGAGGACGGCAACAGGGTCAAGCCTCCTGTCGAGGATCTGCATGTCGGCCTCGCTTCCCTCGAAGTCGGTACCGGCGCGATCCTTGCTCTTTTTGGCGGCACCGATTTTGTCTCCGACTCACGCAATTGGGCGACCACACCACGCTACGCCGCCTCCACCTTCAAAGTTTGGGGTGCGGTTGCCGGTCTGCGTAACGGCTTCGGCCTCAGCTCGACTCTGCGGGGTTCGACCTACACGCCTGTGGGCGATTCTGTGCCGGTCCAGAATGATTCCGGTTACCAATACGGCACGGTCACGCTGCAGAAGGCGATTCAGGACTCGATCAACACGTCGTTTGTCGATTTGGTTGAGCGCATCCCGGATGGAACCGAAGAGCTCATTCGTGCCGCCAACGATGCAGGTATTCCCGAGGATCCCAGCTGGGCGCCGCAGGTGAACCGCATGGTGCTGGGCGAGGGCGAAGTCACCGCGCTCGACAACGCCACCGGCTATGCCACGCTCGCGAATAATGGCGTGCGCAATGAGACACACATCGTCGCCGAGGTACGTGATGCCTCGGGGCAGGTGATCTTTGAGGGCGAGACCGAGGGCGATCAAGCGATTGAGGAGAACGTGGCGCGCGATCTGACCTACGCATTGTCGGGTGCAGTCTCCGGTTCCACGGTCAATGCGGTCGGTGGACGCGCGGTGGCGGGAAAGACCGGCACGGAGGGTATCGCCATCGGCCAGGAAGGCTCTACCGAACAGATCACCCGTGCGGCCTGGTTGGTCGGCTACACCAAGCAAATCGCGACGGCCGTGGTCATGGTTGCCGGTGACGACGGCAACCAGAACCTGGATGTCTATACGCGTCCGGGCAGCGGCGCCTTCTACGGTGCCGGTTATCCGACTGATATCTGGAATCGGTACATGGCACAGGCGACCGCAGGCATGCCTTATCTTAGTTTCGATCCAGCGTCGAATATTCAGCCATCGGTGCGGAACACATTGCCCGCCCCGGTAACTCAGGCTCCGGCGACTGTCCCGCAGACTGCCGAACCCGAGGACGAACCGGAGACCACGGGGCCGGAGACAACGCGGGGCCCGGATGCTCCCGAACCGACCGAAACCACTGCGCCGGAGCCGACGGTTCCTGCGACGACGAGGCCACCGGACGATGACGATGAGCCGGACACCCGGCCTGAACCGACCCGCACTGGGCGGCGGTGACTCTGCGTCCTGGGAGAGCACAGCCCGGTGAATGAACCGGCAGACCTCACCTATCGCGTCGGCGGGCCCTTGGGATCGAGGGCCCGCCGTGCGGGGTTGTGGTTCAATCCGGCCTTCTTCGCGTTCGCCTCGGCGACCCTGACGTGGCTGATCCTGCTTTGGCGGCAGGTACCCTGCCGTCCGCTACCCGGTGACCCGTTCCCGAACGCGTTCATGCGGGCGTGCTACAGCGATATCCCGATCCTTTATCTCAATCGCGACCTCAGTATTGGGTCTGGGATATACACGGATATATTGCTTGAGTATCCGGTCCTGACCGGCGGCTTCGTCGCGGTGACCAGGGCAATTACTGGCCTCCTGGGCGCGGTGATCTCGCCGGACGCCACTTTCGATGAGCGGCTGGCAGCATCGCAGCTCTTCTTCCAGGTGAACGCGATTGTTCTTTTCCTCTGCTTCTTGGTCACAGTCCTGGTGCATCTGAAGATGGGGCAGGCCTCGCCCCGGGGTGACCGTGGTTCGCCGGTGCGCGTCTGGGACGCCTTACTGATCTCTGCATCGCCGATCGTCGCGTTGAATGGCCTGATCAACTGGGACTTCTTCGCCGTGATGCTGACCTCGATCGGCCTGCTGATCTGGAGCCGCCGCTACCCGCTCATCGCCGGCGCAGTCCTGGGCTTGGCCTTCGCGGCCAAGTTCTACCCGGTGCTCGTACTGCTGGCGATCACCGTGGTCTGTATGCGTACGGGGCACTACCGGGCGGTGGCCCGCGCCTGGCTGGGTGCGGTGCTCGCTTGGCTGATCGTGAATGTGCCGGTCATGATCCTCGCCTGGCGTGGCTGGTCGGAGTTCTGGACGCTGAACGCAGATCGCGGCGCCGACCTCGGCTCGATCTGGTACGTGCTGACGCTCGCGGGTGTGAAGATTCCGGCTGTCTCGGCGATCGCCTTCAGCTGTATGGCTGTTTCGGGGATCGGCGTCTGCTGGCTGGTATTCCACGCGCCGCGGCGACCGAGAATCGCCCAGATCGTCTTGCTACTGATGCTCTGCTTCTTGATCTTCAACAAGGTCTACTCTCCGCAATACGCCTTGTGGCTGCTGCCGATCGTCGTGCTGGCTCGTCCGAAGGTGCTCGATGTGGGCATCTGGACGCTGGGTGAGGCCGTCTACTACGCGGCCATCTGGGGTTTCCTCGAGGGCGTGATCGGTGCAGGTACCGATTGGGAATGGATCTATTGGATCGCTGTTGTGGTGCGCGTCTGCGTTCAGGTCTGGCTGGCACTTCGGGTGATCGACGACATCAGGTTCCCGTGGAATGACCCAGTTCGCAGGCCGATGGTGGACGATCCACTGGGCGGGGTGGTCAACCACGCCAACGACGATCGCTGGGTCACCGCACTGCACGACCGTGCAAGGGCAGCACATGCCCGGCGGATACACCAGTCGGGTAGAGCCGGCGATGATCTTCCGCCGAGTACTGGATCTGAAGATAGACCGACGCTCACCAGCGGAGCCGAAGTCCGGTGACACGAACCGATAATCGCGGGATCCGGCTGGTCATCATCACCTGGTTTGGCACTAGAGCGCTACTGCTGGGCATCGCCGTTGGCATCATGGCCACGACGGGGATGTCGATCGCGCAGGTCCTGACGCATTGGGATGTCGAGCACTATCTGGCGATCGCAACTCACGGTTATCGTGACCCCCTCGATGTCGCATTCTTCCCGGGGCTCCCACTGCTGATGGCAGGATTCAATGCGCTCGGGTTACCGGTGGTGATCGCCACAGCCATCGCGGCACAGGTGGCCAGTGCGGCCGCCGCCTGGGCGCTTCACCGTATCGGTGGGGCGCCGATGGCCTGTTTGTGGTTGCTGGCCCCGATGACAGTCTTCACAGCCGTGCCGTATACAGAACCGTTCTTTTGTGCCGCCGCATTCTGGGCTTGGGAGCGCGGCATGAACCGTCGCTGGGGGCAGATGGCTGCGCTCGCGGCGATTGCCTGTGGTTTGCGGGTTTCCGGGGTCTTCTTGCTTGCTGCCATGGTTGTGCTGGTGGCGACCCAGGCCAATCGTGGGTTTGCCGCCAAAGCGCGCGATACCGCATGGCTGCTGCTTCCGGCGACTGTGCTCGGCGGATACGTGGTCTTCTTGCATCATCTGACCGGTTCATGGACGGCCTGGTACTCGGCCCAAGGGCAGGGCTGGCAGCGCAATCTCTCGTGGCCGTGGGAGGCATTGTGGACGACGTTGCCGCTGACCGCCGAGTCGTACTGGCCAGGTCGTCCCGAGGTGCCGTTGATCTTCCGCTTCGAGATCGTCTCAGTGGCGTTGGGCTATCTCAGCGCACTGTGGTGCCTGATGAAGCGCCGCTGGGCCGAGTTCACCTGGGTCGGCGTCAACGTGGTCGTTCTGAGCAGTTCGGGCTGGTTCATGTCGGTTAACCGTGCGGTGCTGTTGTGGTTCCCGCTCTTCGGCATGATCGGCTCGTTGCTGGCCTGGCGTCCGAAATCATCGGGCGCGCGCTCAGCCTGGACAGTATTACGAGTCCTGTTGTTGATTGCGGATCTGGGCTTGATTGCTTGGTGGGCCTATTGTTTCGGAACCGGTGCCTGGGCGTCGTGACCGGTTCAGGCTCAAAAAATGCGGTAGTGGGTCACCGACTCGGATGCTTCGACGATCGCATTGCGTAGCGCCGCAGTGAAGTCGGTCTCACCGGCGAGCTGGGCGACCAGTGATCCGTGCAGCACATCGCCGGCGCCGGTGGAATCGACCACCATCACTTGTGGCACGGGAAAGAGCTCCAGATGCCCGCCGAGCATCGCCTGCACTGGTTCTTGGCCTCTGGTGCGGACCAGCCGGGGAATGCCGAAATCACTCAGGTCGCTCAAAGCCTGGTCGGCGTCGCGGCCCGGCAAGGCGAAGTCAGCTGAAACCACTGCGAGATCGATCATCGGCAGTAGCTTCTCCAATCCCGGCTTCCAAGAACCGCCGTCGAGCACATGGAGGGGCGCCCGGTTTGCCGCGAGCGCGAGCGAAGCATCCAGCAGATGACCGTCGTGCAACACCGCCTCGACACCGTCGAGCACAGCAGGGTCCGGCAATTCGATCGCGCCCAAAGCCGTCGCATTGCGCGAGACGACCGCGCGTGAGCCGTCCGGAGTGATGAACACGGTGGAGACCGGCAGCTGGTGACTGGGCGGCGCGACGTCGATGATCTCGATGCCGACCAGCCGCTGGCGGGCGATGGTCGCCAACTCCGAATCTCCGAGTGCGGTGACCAGACGCACCTCGCAGCCGTGACGCTGGGCCACTCTGGCCGCGTTGGCTGCTGGCCCACCGACATCGAGCCAGGCGTCCTCGGCGATCATTTTGGTATTAGCTGATGGCAGCTCCGTTACCGCTTGTGCGATATCGATCGTGGTGAGGCCGGCGCAGACGATGACAGGAGCCATGCGCCCATCTTAGAGATCAGCGGCGGCCGAACTTGCTGCGCCGGCCGGTTCCCGGACGCAGGGCGTCGTCGGATCCCAGCAGAGCGTTCAGGCATCCTCGGATTAGTGCGTCTCGGTCGCGGTGCGGGCAGCCACGTTCGATCCAGAGCAGACAGACGGCGTCCATAAAACCGATGAATCCATGCAGAAGGTAGTCGTTCGTGACCGACAGTCCGGGCAGCTCGCGCAGCATTGCCAAGCGTTCTTCACGGGCCTCATCGCGCACTTCGCGAGCTTCAGCCGGATAATCGCCCGCGCTGATGAGCGCGATGGCCCATTCGGGCTCCATCTTGGCCAGGTCATCTAGACAGCTCGAGACCAATGCGCTCAACCGATCACGGACCGAAATCGTACTTGCAAGACTCATGACCGCAGCCCGCTGGTTCGCGCTGATCTGAGCCAACGCCGTACGCAAGACCTCGGCGTACAGCCGCGGTTTCGAGCCGAAATAGCGGTAGAGCAGTGCCTCCGATGCGCCAGCCTGCCGGGCGACCTCTGCCATCGAGACTTGCTCATATGGCTGGGCTCCGAAAGCTTCGGCAGCGATGGTCAGGATCTCCGCTTGGCGCGTGACCGGATCAAGACGCCGACGCGGAGAGCGATCTGTCCTACCCATGGCCACATCGTAAGCTCAATTGAGCTACTCTCACTAGAAGTACGCGCGGGCGAGCTATGAGCCCGTGCTGGGCGTGTGAGGAGGCGCACCGTGACCGCACCCGGATGGACGGAATCAGCAGTCTGGTATTCGGTTTACCCACTCGGCATGACAGGCGCATTGAACACCTCCGCCGGGTCAGATGGACGCCCGACGCACTCTTTGAAGCGTTTGGAGGCCTGGCTGGATCATCTGATCGCCCTCGGCTGTAACGGTCTATTACTGGGACCGATCTTCACTTCGAAGTCGCACGGTTACGACACGCTCGACTACTTCACGATCGACCCGAGGCTGGGCGACGATGCAGATTTCGATTCGCTCGTTCAGGCCTGCCGGGCCCGAGGGGTACGGATCCTGCTCGACGGCGTCTTCAACCACGTCAGCCAGGATTTTCCCGCGTTACAAGAGGCGCTCACCTCGCCGGATGCTGAAACCTCCGGGTGGTTCCATATCGACTACTCGACCGATCCGCCGACGCGGTTGAACTTCGAGGGCAGTGACGACCTCGTCCGGCTCAACCATGCGAACCCGGGCGTGGTGAAGCTGGTCAGTGACGTGATGCGCTACTGGCTTGCTCGCGGCATCGACGGTTGGCGTCTGGATGCTGCATATGCGGTCGATTCAGAGTTCTGGGCCACGGTGCTGCCCTCGGTACTTGCTGAGTATCCGGATGCGCTGTTCACCGGTGAGGTGATTCACGCCGATCTGGACCAGTTGAAGGCCTCCACCCTCCAGTCGGTGACCGCCTACGAGCTCTGGAAGGCGATTTGGAGCAGCCTGAACGACGTCAACTTCTTCGAACTCGATTGGACGCTGACCCGGCACGATGAGCTACTCGACCTCTTGCGGCCGCTGACTTTCATCGGGAACCACGATGTCACCCGCATCACCACGATGGTGGGGCCACAGGCCGCTGTGATGGCGATGGCGATACTCTGCACGGTCGGCGGCATGCCGTCGGTCTATTACGGGGATGAGGGTGGCGTCGAGGGAACGAAATACGAACGCCCGGGCGGCGATGACGAGATCCGCCCCGAGCTACCCGCGAGCCCGGACGACTGGCGGTTACCGATGCCCTGGATGCAGGACGCGTACCGTGCACTGATTGCGTTGCGTCGGCGGCATCCTTGGCTGGTGGACGCCCGGCACAAGATGGTCGAACTGACCAACGAACGGTTCGTTTACAACAGCACGGCCGGTGACGAACAACTGCTGGTCGAGCTTGATCTAGAGGCGGGCCACAGCGTGGTCATCAGCGATTCCACCGGCGAAATCTATCGTTTCGAAGGCAAATGAGAAGTCGGTAACGTGGTGCGCACTGCTGGATAGCCGCACCACGTCACTTCGCCGCTTGCACTCAGCGGGCGCGCTGAGCGACGAGATCGTCGTAGGCGGGTGCGTGATCGGAGATAAACGAGGCGGTGAACGGGCACAACGGTACGACCTTGCGTTGGGTCGCGCGGACGTCGTCGAGTGCCCAATGCGTTAGCCGATCGGCATATCTGCGGCCACGGTGTTGTGGAGGCGTGCCGGTATGGGTGAAACTCACGACATCACCATCGATCGTGTAGTCGATCTGGCTCACGAGCTCAGAGCCTTCAAACGCCTCGTAGCGAAATCCTGCCTTGTTGTCACGGAACTCCAGATTTGCCATGATCGATCGTCCTCTCGGCTCGGGTCAAACGTGGATGATGCCGCCCTCGGAATCGATGATGTCGGCGTCGGGATCATCGAACCAGAAGCCGTCTCGGCCAAGGTAACGGAAACGGACAGTTGTACCTTGGGAGAATAGGACGGTGGTACTCAAGGTGCCGTCCGGACGTTCAATCATCGGATGCCGGAATGGCTGCCACTCGTTGAAATCGCCAACGACACTCACCGGTGCATGCGGGTGGTTCGCCGGCAAAACGAAAACTACGGCGACTGCCTCATTGCGTGGCTGCCTGCGGATCACCTTCAACTCCATCTTCTGGCGGGGGGATACCTTGATGACGTACGTTATTCGACGCGTGCGATCCGTCGCGCGCGCGCCGTCAGATGAGATGGATGAATCGCTGCGGCACCGAAGTCAGCCGAGTTGCGAGCGCAGATAGCGTCCGAAATGTGGGACGGTGAACGCGACTTGGCCCCGCTCGTTGGCGTAGACGAGACCTTTCTTGAGCAATGCATCTCGAGCGGGAGAAAGCGACTGCGGCGTGCGATTGAGCTTCTCGGCGACAGCGCTGGTGGGGACGCCTTCTGTTGGGCTGTCCGGGTCGGCGAGTTCGGCCATCGCTCGGAGGTACTCTCGCTCGGCAGGAGTGGCGCGCTCATAGCGGCTGCCGAAGAAGCCGACTGCCAACTCTGCTTCTGCCTCAGGCGTGGCTACCTCGATATCGTCGGCGGTGATCGGGGAGGCCGGGGCAAGATCCCAGACGACCTTGCCGTACGCCTGGATGAAATAGGGGTACCCACTGGTCACTTGGTACATCGCGGCGAGCGCTTCCTCGGTGAAGCAGGCATCTTCTTCCTCAGCGGGCGACTGTAGCGCGAGGTCGGCGGCGTTGCGCTCAAGCCGATCGATGCGCAGATAACGGAAGAGCCGCTCCGAGTAACTCTTGGAGGCACTCAACGTACCGGGCAGATGCGGGAGTCCAGCACCCACGACGATCAGCGGGAGTCGTTGCTGGCTGATCTCATGACAGGCCGCGCAAAGAGCGGAAAGGTCATCGGCCTGCAGGTCTTGCATCTCGTCGATGCAGACAGCAACGCCCACACCTTTGTCGGCGGCCAAGCCACCGATGTCGGTGAACAACTCAACCAGGTCAATCTCGATATCGCCCGAGTCGGCCCGGCCTGGGGTCGGTGGTACCTGGATCCCTGGGTTCCAGCGTTCAGCGAGTTTGGCTCGGGGCCCGGCATCGCGTTCGATGAACGAGCGAATCGTACCGAGCGTCGTATTCGCATCCGGATGGGCTAGTTCGCGCACTGCGGTGTGCAGCGCGGACCCCATCGGGCGACGGATCCCCTGGTCGGGGCGCGCTTCGAATTTTCCGGTACCCCAGCCTGAACGCACGGCGGCCGATCGCAGTGCATTCAACAAGACGGTCTTACCGACCCCGCGTAATCCGGTCAGGATCACCGAACGTTCCGGACGGCCTCGTGCGATCCGTTCGAGTACGACATCGAAGGCGCGTAGCTGTTCGTCGCGTCCGGCGAGTTCGGGGGGACGCTGACCGGCGCCGGGAGCGTATGGGTTACGGATCGGGTCCATGCGAGGACTCTATTCAGCTATCTAGCAGTAATGACAGAGGCGCGCATATATGGATCGAAAGTAACGGGATCTCCGCGTCTACTTTTCCTTCCCCTTCTTGCGGACCAGCCGAGTGACATCGTCGGTGACAGCTTGCAGCACCGGACGCAATTGCATCCACCACTGATCAATCGGACGACGATGCTCAATGTCCATGTAGTCGAGCATGTGTGACAGCGGCGAGGTGACGATCTTGGACGATTGCAATCCGATGTAGGCGCCTGTCGGCTTGCCAGTCTCAAGTGCAGCCGCCAACTGTGTGAGCGCCTCGCTGGCGAACCGCGCGGCCAGCAGACGGTCGGCCGGAGTCGGCTCGCCTCCTTGTTGTACGTGGCCGATGATATGGGTGCGTACGTCGTAGACACCGTTGCTGGCACCTTCCAGCATCCGCCCGATGAACTCAGTCGTGTACGACTCGGAGGCCTTCTCATTGCGGATGGCCAGGAAGAACTTACGTCCGGACGCGAAGCTGCGCTGCAGCCAGGCGACATCGTAGGCGAGTTCACCTAGCTCGACGCCTTCTTCATTCAGGTAAACGCGTTCGGCACCCCCGGCCACGCCGCTCATCAGTGCCAGGAAACCGCAGTAGCGTCCCATCGTCTCGACGATGAATGATCGAGTGGTCGCTGCACCGCTCATCTTGATCATGTCAATGGAGGTGACGGCAACGTTCAGCGCAGTATCGGTGCCGACCGCCAACTCGGTGCCGGGCAGGTTGTTGTCGATGGAGGCCGGTAGCGCGATGATCGGGATCTGGAATGCCGGATACCGTGAGCGTTCAGAGTGCATCAGGTAGGCGGCCTGGTAGGCATTCCAACCGCCGATCACCAGCAGCCCGTCGAGGCGCAGGTCTTCCATAGTGCGGCTGAGTTTGTAGAGGTCCTCCATCGAGGGGACGGTGCGGCGAAGCCCGAGTTCGGCGCCACCGGCTCCGATCCAGCCCTCGACATCGTCCCAGCCCAGCTCGCGTGCGGTGCCCTTGCGGAGCCCCTCGAATCCGTTCTGGATGCCGAGCATCGTGAAACCACGTGAGATGCCCAGCCTGGTAGCCACGGCCGCAGCGGTGTTCATCCCGGGTGCTAACCCACCGGCATGGACGATGCCGATCCGCTTCGACCCTTCAGGAGCCGCATGACGGGTGGGTTTCGAAAGCTCGGTGAAGATCTTGTCGAGTTCATTGAACGAGGGGCCCCGGGCGTCCATCGCGGCGGTGAAGTCGCTGGCCGCGATCAGGTCGGGTACGTGCTGGGTGTCTTGGACAGCTTTGGGCAGCGGCAGCCGTACCACGTTGTTGCCCCGGATACCGATGACCTTGGCCTCTCCGGGCACCGTTGGGTTGAGCACTTCGTCGACGGCCTCGACGCCCAACCAGGTCGGCGTCCAGCGGTCATAGGCGCTTGGGGTACCGCCCCGCTGAACATGGCCCAGGATCGTGGTGCGTGTCGACTCGTGCAGATTGTCCTCGATGAGTTTACGGACGTATTCCGAGCTGATCGGATTGCCTTGACGGTCGGTGGCGCCTTCGGCGATCACGACGAGCGAGTCACGCCGACCGCGAGCCCGCGCTGTTCGCAGGATTTGGCACATCTCCTCTTCCCAGCCGTCGGCAGGCGGGTTCTCCGGGATCAGCACGTAGTCGCAACCGCCGCTGATGGCCGCGGCGAGCGCAAGATAGCCACAGTGTCTGCCCATCACCTCAAGCACGAAGCTGCGCTGGTGGCTGGCTGCGGTGCTGCTGAGTGCATCGATCGCCTCGAGGATACGGTGCAGAGCAGTATCAGCGCCGATCGTCGAGTCAACTCCGACAAGGTCGTTGTCGATGGAACCGACCAAACCGGCAATGATCAGGTCCGCATGCTGAGCGGCTTTTTCTGCACTGATCTGGTCGTTCTCGACCAACTCAGCGAGCAGATCGGGCCACTCATGACGCATCAGATCCAGACCCGTCAGGCTGCCGTCGCCACCGATCACGACCAGCCGGTCGATGCCACGGTCCACCAGATTGCGGGCTGCCTTCAAGCGGCCCTCCCAGGTGCGGAATTCGCTGCTCCGGAAGGTTCCGATCACCGTCCCGCCTTTGGCCATGATCGAGCCGACGTCGTCCCAGCCGAACGGACGAATACCATCCCCGCCATCGATCATCCCTTGATAACCCTCGAAGATCGCGAAGACCTCGGCACCCCGACTGATCGCAGTGCGGACGACCGCGCGGACCGCGGCATTCATACCTTGGGCATCTCCACCGCTGGTGAGAACACCGATTCTGACTGGATGTGCGTTTGCCATGACCATTCCTTGCGACGGGCTTGGAATCAGACTAGGGGTATGGCGAGTATTGGTCCACGATTAGCAACAACACGTAGGAAGGTCACCGGTTCGGCGCCATAATGTTCAGCCGACGCGCCGCATCCAACCGCGCTCATCAGGCTCCGTGCCGAACTGAATGCCGGTCAGATGCCCGCGCAGCTCAAGGGTTTTAGCTCCGGGCTGCCCGTCGCCGACGGTCAGGTCGAGCTCTGGCGATCTGATGGTTACCACCGGGCTGACCACCGCGGCGGTACCGCAGGCGAATGCCTCGGTGATGTGTCCAGAGGTGATGCCCTCGACGAGCTCCGTGAAGGCCAAAGGCCGTTCACGCGGGCGTAGGCCGTGGGCGCTCGCGAGCTTCAGCAGGCTGTCACGGGTGACCCCGGCAAGGATCTGTCCGTTGAGTTCGGGGGTGACCAGCTCACCGTCCGCGGTCACGACGAGAAAATTCATCGTGCCGCCCTCTTCGACCCAGCTGCGGGTCGCGGAATCCAGCCAGAGCACCTGGGTGCAGCCGTTGCGGTGTGCTTCGTCCTCGGCGATCATCGACGCACCATAGTTGCCGCCGCATTTGGCGTCCCCGGTGCCGCCGGCCATCGAACGGCTGAACGTCGGGCTCACCCATAGCTTCAACGGCTCCGGGTAGAAGGGCATCACCGGCATACCCAGACAAATATACGTATAGAAGTCGGACGCCTTGACCCCGATCTGGTTCTCAGAGGCGAACATGAACGGACGCAGATATAGGCTCTGCTCGCCTTCGGGTTGAGGCACCCAATCGAGGCTCTGCTCGACGACTTTGGTGACCGACTCGATGAAGTCGTCAACTGGCAGCGGGGCCATCTGCATCCGGGTGGCCGAGTGAGCGAACCGGGCGGCGTTCTTCTCCGGACGAAACAGCCAGACCGAGTCATCGGGATGTCGGTAGGCCTTCAGCCCCTCGAAGATCTGCTGCCCGTAGTGCAAACCCGACAATGCCGGATGTAGCGATAGTGGGCCGGTTGCCACCAGTGCTCGATCGTGCCAGCCATCGGCTCGGCTCCATGTCGCCATCGCCATGAAATCGACGAAGTAACGCCCGAACCCGGGATCCTTCAGAGCAGCGGCGATATCGGCCGCATTGGTGCGCGGAACGGTCGGGTCAACGGCGAATGCGGACATGCGGCTGAGTCTAGCCCTGCGACCGCCTCATACGTCGGAGACGGTCACGCTATGCAGCTGGCGTCCGGCCTCCGACAGTGAACCGGACAATGAGGGGAAGACAGTGAACGCTCGCGCCGCCTGATCGACGGTCAGTCTCGCCGAGACACACAACGAGAGCGAATAGATCAGTTCACTGGCCCCCGGTGCCACGACGACACCGCCGACGATGATTCCGGTGGTCGGTAGGCAGAAGATCTTGATCAGACCGTCATATTGGCCCTGCATCTTCGCCCGTGCGTTGCCTGCCAAGGGCAGGGTCACCGAGCGCACCTTGAGTTGTCCGGCGTCGATCTCCTTTTGGGTAATACCCACGGTTGCTATCTCCGGGGCTGTGAAGACGTTCGAGGCGATCGATCGTAGATCGAGAGGCTGTACCGCATCGCCGAGGGCGTGCCAGATCGCGATGCGTCCCTGCATTGCCGCTACCGAAGCGAGCGGAAAGACCCCCGTGCAGTCTCCTGCTGCATAGATCCCGCGCGCAGTGGTGCGTGACATCCGGTCGACTTCAATATGGCCGCTGGGTTTCAACGCGACTCCGTGTTCGACCAGGCCGAGATCCTCGGTGTTCGGAATCGAGCCGACAGCCATCAGCAGGTGGCTTCCCACGACGGTGCGGCCATCGGACAGTGTGAGGATTACTTGATCGCCGTCCCGATGCGCCGATTGAGCGCGGGACCGTGACATGATCGTCATTCCTGAACCTTCAAAGACATCCTGGATGACTCTTGCCGCATCCCGGTCCTCGCTGGGAAGCACCTGATCGCGCGATGAGACCAAGACCACATCGACGCCGAGTTGGTTGTACGCACCGGCGAATTCGGCTCCGGTTACCCCTGAACCAACCACGATCAGCCGCTCAGGCAGCTCGGTCAGGGTGTAAAGCTGCTTCCAGTTGAGGATCCGCTCGCCGTCGGGTTTCGCTTCGGGCAACTCTCGTGGACGCGTGCCCACCGCCACCAATGTGAAATCGGCCGGTAGCTCTTCGGTCCCTGAATCGGTCGAGACCAAGACCCGTTCGGTGCCCAGTAGGCTGCCGCGTCCGCGGATAACGCGCACGCCCTGGTCGATCAAAGAAGTCGCGATGTCGTGGCTCTGGGCGTCCGCCAGCCCCAACAAACGACGATTGATGCTCGCCAGATCAACCCGCACCGCCTGGCGCAGCTCGCTCAACGCCGGATCGCTGGGGACCAGCCCGAGTTCCCGGGCGTGCCGTACCCGCGTCATGACCTCCGCGGTGGCGATCAATGATTTGGACGGCACCACGTCGGTCAACACAGCTGAGCCACCGATACCCGCGTCTTCGATGAGCGTTACGGAACCACCCAGCTGGGCCGCCACCAGCGCCGCCTCGTAACCGCCGGGGCCCCCACCAATGATCACCACGTTCGCCATGGCAACTATTCTGGCGGCGAAAGCTCACTGGCCGCCGCTGATTTGGGCCAACTCTGCGAGCCAGAGCTTGGCCGAAGCATCTGAAGGCATCCGCCAATCACCGCGCGGTGAGAGCGACCCACCGGCCACCACTTTCGGCCCGTTGGGCAGCGCTGAGCGCTTGAACTGGTTCGCGAAAAACCGTCGGCCGAAAACCTGTAGCCAGCCGGTGATGGTCGGCAGATCGTAGGCGACCCGCTCATCGAGCGGATAACCCTCGGGCCACAAACCAGAGTCCTGATCCGACCACGCCTGCTGAGCGAGGAATGCGATCTTGGTCGGACGCATGCCATACCGAAGCGTCCAATAGAGGAAGAAGTCGTGCAGGTTGTACGGGCCAATGGTGTCTTGGGTGCTTTGCGGTTTGGCGTCGCCGACCGTGGGCACCAGCTCAGGGGTGATCTCGGTATCAAGGATGGACTGCAGCACGGTATTCGCTGGTTCGCCGAAGCTGTCGGTGGCGATCACCCAGCGGATCAAGTGCTGCATCAGTGTCTTCGGCACTCCAGCATTGACACCGTAGTGGTTCATCTGGTCGCCGACACCGTAGGTACACCAACCCAGCGCAAGTTCGGAGAGGTCGCCGGTGCCCAGCACGATGCCACCGCGTTGGTTCGCGATGCGGAAGAGGTAGTCGGTGCGCAGCCCGGCCTGGACGTTCTCATAGGTGACGTCGTAGACATCGGGAGCATGTCCGATATCGCGCAGCATTTGCTCGGCGGCCGGGCGGATGTCGAGGGTCTCGAAGGTACACCCGAGTGCTTCGGCCAGTTCGGTCGCGTTATTGCGGGTGTGGTCGGTGGTAGCGAAGCCCGGCATGGTGAAGGCGAGGATGTCGGAGCGAGGCCGCCCGAGCTCGTCCATCGCGCGGGCAGCGACCAATAGTGCGTGGGTGGAATCCAGTCCGCCGGAGACCCCGATGACCACCTTCGGTTCGCCGATCGAAGCCAGCCGCTGTTTGAGGCCGTAGACCTGGATGCTGTATGCCTCGTAGCAGTCCTGTGCCAGTCGGTTCGGATCATCGGGGACGAATGGGAAGCGGTCGAGCTCGCGGCGCAGACCGATCTGGGTACGTGGTGGGTCGAGGACGAACTCGACTACCTGGTCGTTACCGGGCCAGGGCGGCAGGCGGTCGGCGCAGTCGTCGAAGGTGTTCTGGCGCAGCCGTTCCTGGCGCAGTAGATCGAGATCGACATCGGCGATGCACCATGACGAATCGGTGGGGAAACGCTTTGTCGAGGCGAGCAGTGCGCCGTTCTCGTGAATCGAGGTCTGGCCATCCCAGGAAAGGTCGGTGGACGATTCGCCGGGTCCGGCAGCGGCATAGACATAGGCGGCGAGGTTGCGTGCGGACGCGCTGCTGCACAGCAGCTCGCGGTCGTTCGCGCGGCCGACGGTGATCGGGGAGCCGGAAATATTGGCCAGCACTGTGGCGCCACGCATTGCTGCGATGGTACTGGGCGGCAGCGGCACCCAAAGGTCCTCGCAGATTTCGACGGAGAAGCAGAAGTCGGGCAGGTCTTTCGCCTGAAAACGCATGCCGGCTCCGAACGGCACCGTCTCGGCACCGGTAACCCCCGGCAGCTCGATTACCGAGTGTTCTGGCGAGCTGATGGGAGCCGCCGCGAAATAGCGTTTCTCGTAGAACTCCCGGTAGTTGGGTAGATAGCTCTTCGGAACGACACCCAGCACGCGTCCGCGATGCAGTATGACTGCACAATTGAACAGGCGGTTGCCGTTGCGCAGCGGCGCGCCAACCACGATCGCCGGCAGCAGATCCGTCGATGCCGCACGGACCATCTCGATTGCGTCGAGCGTTGCATCCAAGACGACGTCGTTGAGCAACAGATCGTCGATCGAATACCCGGTGAGGCAAAGTTCGGGAAAGACCGCCAACCCGACCGCTTCATCGTCCAGTGCGCGCACGATTTCGATGATCGTGGCGGCGTTGTCGGGCGGTATCGCGAGTGCGGTGCGGCTGCTGCAAGCGGCGATGCGAACGAAGCCCTGGTCATAGCTGGATCCGAAGTTCACCCCGAAAAGCCTAGTGGAAAAGAAGCTTCGAGCCCCGGTGTTCGTGGTGGCCAGGACGCAGGAGCTCAGTCGTGCCGGCTTGCGCTCACTCTACCGAGATGGTCTGGCTGATCAGATGCCTACTGCGCGGCTTGACGGTGATCGACTGATCGCGCACGTTTACTGCCTCGACGCAGACGAACTCGCGCCATTCATCATCACCGAGGTCGCCCATGGCGGCTGCTTTGTCAATCCAGGGGTTCCAAACAACCGACTGCTTGGAGCCGACCTTCTCGATCAGCAGTGTGCGGTTCCATTCCTCGTCGACGATGCGCAGCGTTTGCTGTGATTCGTAGATGCGATCCGTCTCGCCGCTGAAGGTGATGACGCCCTGCTGGGTTGCTGTACTGCCGCTCGGGCGGTCATGGAAGGCTGCGCCGTCCAGCCCCTCGATCCGAGTCTTCTGAATGTCGCCGACCGCGAAGTAACTGTGCAAACCTTCTTCGAAGACCAGCTCTTCCTCACCGGCGATGACGACCAGCTGTACCGCCAGCGTCGTACCCATCCTGATATGCAGCCGCAGCTGGAAGTCGCGCGGCAGATCGGGGGCGAGGCTCGCGTCAACTGCGGCGCCGTCCAAGCTCAGGACGATGCTGGCGGTCCCTGCCGGGCTCACCTCCGCTTGCAGCAGATCCCAGGTGGCGATCCGCGCGATGCCGTGGGAGGGTGCGTGCTGTTCATCGGCGCCAGCACCGAACCACGGCCACAGCAGTGGAATCCCGCCGCGGATGGCCTTGCCCGACTCGAGAGCAGTGTGATCGCTCAACCACAGCACCGGCCGCTGCCCGGCAGGCGTCCAAGCGGCGACATGGGCTCCGTTGAAGTAAATGACTCCGCTGCCTGCAGGGGTGTCAACAGCGACACCAGCAAGCGGGGCATCAATAGCAGTGATGCCAGGAGGAAGCTTGATATGCGTCATGAATCTTTAATTTACGTTCTCTGCTCAGCTTGCGTCACTCAAGATCACAATTTTCCCTCGAAGAATGCGCTCTTGGTCAGCATCTTCTAAGATCGCAGGGCCGAGATTCGATGATCACGCGGGACGTTTAACCCGAATCCATGATTGAGTGTGCTGGTGACCAGCGCTGATCTCAAAGACAGTCCAGGCAGACTCCTGCACGTGGTGATGGTCTCGATGCATACCTCACCCACGGCATCGCCAGGCTCGGCCGACGCCGGCGGGATGAACGTCGTTACGCTCAATTGCGCGTTGGCGCTGGGCGAACGCGGCCACCGGATCGATTTGCTGACTCGTCGCGATGATCCTGCCAAACCGGCAGTCGTCGAGTTGGCACCCAGGGTACGTCTGTTCAACCTCGATGCAGGGCCGAGCGAACCGGTCGCCAAGAGCGAACAGGAAGCACTGATCGAACCGTTCGGCGAGGCACTGCGACGCTGGTGGAGTTCGGAGGGAGCCGATGTCGACATCGTGCACTCGCACCATTGGTTCTCTGGGGTAGCCGCATTGCCGTTGGCTCGTGCTGCGGGTGTGCCTCATCTGCAGAGCTATCACTCGGTCGCGGCTCCGGTGGGTGCACCGCTGGAGGCTGGGGAGCCGCCCGAATCCCCCGGACGCAACGCGGGCGAGCAGCTGCTCGCCGTGCAGTCCGATCGAATCATCGCGGTCAGTGAAGCCGAGAAACGGACGATTGTCGAACGTCTGGGTGCCGATCCGGGGTATGTAACGGTCGTACATCCTGGGGTTAATATTGGTCGATTTCGTCCGCTGCGCCCTGATGAAGACCATTGGGCCCAGGGCATCTGCTATCTACTTTTCGCTGCGCGACTGCAGCCGCTGAAGGGCGCCGACCTCGCGGTGCGGACGCTGGCCGCGATGCCTGTCGGTGATCGCCCACGGCTGGTCATCGCGGGGGAGACTTCGGTCGACTTCTCGTGGTATGCCAAGGAGCTCCGCGACCTGGTCGATTCCCTCGGTCTGCACGACGAGGTGGTCTACCTGGGATCGCAGGACCGCGATGAACTCGCCGCGATGCTGCGCGGGGCGTGCGCCCTGCTCAACCCGAGCCGTTCTGAGACCTATGGGCTGATCAACTTGGAGGCATCCGCATCTGGGGTGCCCGTGGTGGCAAGCCGTAACGGAGGAATGTCGGAATCGGTGCTCGATAACGTGACTGGCTTACTGCTCGACAACCGTGATCCCGAAGCTTGGGCCGAAGCCGTGCGACGATTCACCGATGAGCCCGAGTACCGCGCCGAGTTCGGTCGTGCCGGACGCGAATTTGCTCTCACTCGAGCATGGCCGGTGGTCGCGGAGGAGCTCGAAGTGGTCTATCTGGAGGAGGTGGCGCGTTGAGCTCGCCTTTGGACCTGATGACGGTTGCCGGGCACAGTGGTGCGCCGGCTCCGCTATTCGTCCATGCCCATCCTGACGACGAGACGGTACAGACTGGTTCGTTGATGGCCTGGCTGGCAGCGCACGGATTGGCAGTGAGCTTGGTGACCTGCACACGTGGGGAGCAGGGGGAGATCGTCGCCGGGGTTCTGCCCGAGTCGACCACGCCGGCCGAATTGGTGCGGGTGCGCGAGAACGAATTGGCGAAGGCGGTGGGCACGCTGGGAATCGCCCAGGCCTTCATGTTGGGCACCCCGCCGGCCCGCGCCGCCGGCCTGGAGCAGCACGATTACCACGACTCGGGGATGGCATGGATCGCCGAAGGTCTGGCAGGGCCCGCCGATATCGATGATCCGCAGACCTTCACCGCGTCCAGCCTGGACGATGAGGTCGCCGACCTGCTCGCCTTGATCGATCAGCTCCGGCCCACTGTGCTGGTCGGCTATGACCGTTTGGGCAGCTACGGCCACCCCGATCATGTGCGCGCCCACGAACTAGCCGTGGCGGCCGCCCAAAAGGCCGACTTACCGATGATCGAGGTTGCCTCCGAGCCGGACGCCGAAGGGTTCGAATGGTTCGATCTGTCCGACCAGAAGCAGACGGTGATCTCCGCATTGCGCTGCTACGCGACGCAGCTGAGAGTCGTGGACGATCAGATCGTGCATGTTGGTGGCCAGCATCAAGAACTACCCCTGGTCGTGGGCCTGCGTCGCGTTCACTGACCAACCAGCAGAAACCGTCCGAAGCGAAGAGTTGATTCTCAGAAGAGTCCATCGGGTGTCGCCGGTGGCGCATAGGCCGGGTCAACGCCCTGGAAGAGTTTGCTGACCGAGCGCCCGAGATGGATGCGTCCGATCGCCTCGGCAAACAGGGGTGCCACGCTGATAGTGGTCAACTCGGGCCAGTTCACCGGTGCTGGCACCGTATCGGTGCTGACGATCCGATCGATGAAATCATTCGCGCGGAGCCGTTCGACGGCGCGACCGGCGAATAATCCGTGGGTACAGGCGACGGTCACCGACAGCGCACCGAAATCCTTGAGCCGCTGAGTGATTTCGAGAATCGAGCCCCCGGTGGCGATCTCATCGTCCAGGACGATTGCGCGCCGCCCCGTAACGTCGCCGACGATCGAGTCGACGACCACCTTGTCATCGGCCAGCCGTCGCTTGCTGCCGGCCGCCACAGGCAGCCCGAGTAGGCGAGCGAACTGCGTAGCGTTCTTCGCGTTGCCGAGATCGGGTGAGACGACAACACCATTTGACAGGTCGGTGCCTCGGAAGTGTTCGGCCAATACGCCGAGCGCGGTCAGCTGATCGACCGGGCAGCTGAAGAAACCTTGGACCTGCGGCGAGTGCAGCTGCATCGTCAACACGCGAGAGACACCGGCGGTGACCAAAAGATCTGCAACCAATCGGCCCCCCAACGAGAGCCTCGATGCGTCCTTCTTGTCGGAGCGGGCATACGCGTAGTGGGGGATCACCGCGGTGATCTGGGCCGCAGATGCACCGCGGGCCGCATCGATCATCAACAGCAACTCCATCAAGTGTTCTTGGGTGGGTGGGACCAGCGGCTGAATGATGTAAACATCGCGTTGTCGAACGTTCGTGAGTAACTGAGCCTGTAAGCAGTCATTGCTGAATCGACTGAGGTGTACCGGCGATAATCCGATGTCGAGGTGTCGGCAGATCTGGGTGGCGAACTCTGGATGAGCCGATCCGGAGAAAACAACGATGTCCTTCACACGACCAGACCCTTTCCTGGCTTGCTGCGCTGACGACCCTCAGTCTAGAGGGTCCAAAGATCTCGCCGCATCGGAGGTAAGAAGGGTCTGCTGTGGGAGAATCCCAACCATGGCCATCGATCCGCACCAGACGCAAGCAGACCTGCCACCGTGGCGACGCACGCTCGATGACGGTTCTCCCTATTGGACGTCGCATTACCAGCCGGGCGTCCCGACCGAGATCACCCTTCCGACGCAATCGCTCGACTCGTTGCTCGAGACTGCAGTGCGCGAGGGCGGTAACGCCGTGGCCACCGAATTCTTCGGAGCCGAGATGACCTACCGGCAGTTGGGTGATCGGGTAGCGCGTGCAGCCGAAGGGCTGCGCCAGCTCGGCGTACGCGCCGGCGATCGGGTGGCCTTGATCCTGCCGAACTGCCCCCAGCATCTGATCGCTTTTTACGCAGTGGTGCGGCTGGGGGCCGTGGTGATTGAACACAATCCGCTTTACACAGCCCCCGAGCTTGAACGACTCTTCGAAGACCACGGGGCCCGGGTCGCCATCTGCATGGACTCGACGATCCCCACCCTCGACAAATTGCCGAACTATGCACGCCCCGCGACCGTTATCTCGGTGAACTTGATTAAGGCACTGCCCAAGACATTGCAGCTGGCGCTGAAGTTGCCGATCGGTCCTCTCAAGAAGAAGCGCGCTGCCTTGTCGAGCGGCACGAAGGGGACGATCAGCTGGGAAAAGCTGATCAATCATCGCCCTCTCGGCCGCCGTTACCCGCACCCGCACTTACACGATCTGGCGGCCATCCAATACACCTCGGGCACGACCGGTGGGGCCAAGGGCGCCATGCTCACTCACTTCAACCTTTACTCCAATGCCTTGCAGGGTGAGGCCTGGATGCTCGGCGCCGTTGTGGGCGAAGAGACCAGCTACGCGGTGCTGCCAATGTTCCACTCGTTTGGCGTCACGATGCACACCACCTTCGGTGTCCTCAAGCAAGCTCGTCAGGTACTTTTCCCCAAACCCGACACCGAGATGATTCTGGACGCCTGGCGTAAACATCCGGCGACCATCTTTTGTGTGGTGCCGATCCTTTATCAGCGCACCGCCGAGGCTGCCAGGGAGCGCGGGCAGTCGCTGTCGAGTGCTCGCTGGTGTATCTCAGGTGCGATGGCGTTGCCCGATGACACCCGCGAACTGTGGGAGTCACTGACCAGCGGGCTGCTGGTCGAGGGCTATGGCCTCACCGAGGCCTCCCCGGTCGCGTTGGGTAACCCGTTCTTCCCCACCAGGTTGTCGGGAACCATCGGAGTGCCCTTCCCCTCCACGCTCATGAAGGTCGTCGATGTGGACGATCCGAACCGAGAGGTGAAGGCCGGCGAGCCGGGTGAGCTCCTGCTCAAAGGTCCGCAGGTCTTTCAGGGATACTGGCGAGACCCCGAAGCCACCGAGAACACCCTGGTGGACGGTTGGTTACGCACGGGCGACGTGGTGACGGTCGACGAGGAAGGTTTCACGACGATCGTTGACCGCAAGAAGGAGATCATCATCACCGGGGGCTTCAACGTGAGCCCCAGCGAGGTAGAAAACGTACTCAAACACCACGATGCCATCGCCGATGTCGCAGTGATCGGGCTACCCACCGGACGCGGGGACGAGGAAGTCGTCGCCGCGGTCGTACCGTCCGGCAAGGGCGAGATCGACAACGAGGAGCTGCGGACCTGGGCCAAGAAGCGGCTTGCCGCATACAAGGTGCCGCGTCAATTCATCGAGGTGGACAAGTTACCTTTTGGTCCCGGTTGCCGTCGACGCTCGTCCGCCCGCCGATCTGATGACCGATGTCGTCATCGTCGGTAGCTCGCCGGGCGCACTGGCTGCTGCCATCGCCTGTCGTCAAGCTGGCCTGGAGGTCTTGGTCACCGAACCAACCGGGCAATTCGGCGGACGTACGGGCGGCGGTGACGGGCAACTCTGGTTACCCGCACGCGAAGGAGCCAGCGAGGACGACTACGCGACCGCACGTGACTACTTCGATCGCGTGGTCGGGGATTTCGAGCCGTGTAGTAGTGCCCCGCGCAGACACGGATTCTTGACTGGGACCCGTACTCTGGCGGACTGGCTCGGCGGGCTCGGCATAGCGTTGGAGCTTGATCCGGCGAGCGACTACTACTCTGCGGTGCCCGGCGCACTGTCGTCCGGAAGAGTGCTGAGACCTGCGGCGGTTGAGACGAGCATCATCGGGAGACTTGCCGAGTTTCTACCGGCCGACAGCGGTCTGGACCCCGAAGGGCTGCTCGACAAACTGGAGCACGGAGCTCGCAGACTCGGCAAATTGGCCCTCGGCCGACACTGGGTGGATGGCGGGCTCGGGCTGCTGGTCGGCCTGCTTGCAGCCTGTCAGCGATTCCAAGTCAATCTTTGGTGGCAGGGGCCGGTGCGCGAGTTGATCGTCACCACCCAGCCTGATCGACCGGCGGACACCCGGCGGATCGCGGGGGTGATTGTCGAGCGGGCCGGGCGATTAGTTCGGGTATTCGCAGGACGGGCCGTCGTGCTCGCCGACGGTGGCTTTGAAGCAGATCCGGGTCTGCGCCGAGAGTTCCTGCCGCGGCCCTCACGCCCCGACTGGACGATCGGAAACCCGTCGGATCGCGGTGTTCTTCAACTGGCCTGGGCCTCGCAGCTGGGCCTACAACTCGGTGGCATGGGCTACGCATGGTGGCGTCCGGGCTTGTGGGCGTCAGACGTGGCAGTGCAGGATGCCGGACGAGCGTTAGCGTTGCCGCATGGTTTTGTTGTCGATTCGACCGGTCGCCGGTTCACCGACGAGGCGGGCGTGGGGGTCGACGTCTGTCGTGCCCTTTATTCGCGCTACAACGATCTCGGACCGCAGTCGCAGGCCTGGCTAGTCATTGATTCCGAGCATCGCAAGCGTTACCGGCTTGGTTCTGTGGAACCGGGTCGGCCGCCGAAAAGCTTCGAACAATCCGGGTTCATCATCTCAGCGCAAACCCTTCCGGAGCTGGCCTGGAAGATCAAGATCGATGCCGGCGGTTTGCAGGCTACGGCTGAGCGTTTCGCTCAACAAGCCGATGACGGTCGCGATACTGATTTCGAGCGCGGCAGCTCCGAAACGCAACGGGCGAGAGGTGATCGGAAGGTGCGTCCGAACCCCTGTTTGGGCGCGGTAGCGAAACCGCCTTTCTACGCAGTGCGAGTCGTCCCAGCCGATCTCGGGACCAAAGGTGGGTTATTGACCGACGAGCATTCCCGGGTGCTGCGCGAGGACGGCACAGCGATGGCCGGGCTATGGGCGATTGGCTCATCGGCCGCATCGGTGAGCGGGCCGGCCGATCCGGCACCCGGCGTGGGGTTGGCAGAGGCGGTGGTCTTCGGGCGCGCCGCTGCTGCGGCTATCGCGACGTCCGAGTGAATAGCGAAGTGAATAGTGAATGGTGGGGTGACTAGAGGTCGGCTGCTTCGCGTTCGGGTGTTTCTTCGGGCAACTCCAGTAGCGCGACTGCCTGCGTCAGATAGCGCTTCTCGTCGAAGCCGTCGACCAGGACGCGCTGCGAGGCGTATCCCAAGGTGAGACCGACGAGTAACTGGCTATAGCCCTCGATGCGGGCCGGGGCGACCTGGTTCATCTTGGCCCAGGCTTGCATGGTCGTCTCGACGGAATCGCGCAGCACCGAGAACTCGGCCTGCAGCTGGTGGCCGAGCTCGTCATCGGTGATTGCGCCGGCGCCCAGTTGGGCCAGCAGCTCACCGAGTTCCGGGCTGACTTCGAGAGCGCTCATCGCGTAGCGGGCTAACTGAGCGGGGGACGCCGGGTCGCCGAACCACTCCTCCAGGGCCATCAGCGGAATCGCGATCGCTGCCCTGGCGATCTCGACGACCACCCCATTCTTGCTGCCGAAATGATGATAGATGGCACCAACCGAGGTGCCGGATTGAGCGACGACCTGAGCGAGCGACATCCCCTGCACGCCATGTTTTCGGATGAGCAGCGCTGCCGCTTCGATGATGGCAGCTTTGCTCGTCGTCTTCTCGCGCACAGATTAACCATAAGCTTCCAGCACAGTCAGGGACGCCTCCGGGTCAGAATCGAATGTCAACCGCTTGAGTCCTCGATTAAGGGTGCGCCAAGGGGACCAGATTGGAGAACGATCGTTCTGTGGGTTACCGTGGACGGACGAACAGAATGAGCGTTCTGTCGCACCGAGCTCATGAAGGACGAGATGAAGAAAACATTGTCTTTGGGACTCGACGTAGGTTCGACCACGGTCAAGGCTGTGGTGACCGACGGCGAACGGATTCTGTTCAGCGACTACCGACGGCATAATGCGGATGTGCGCGGCGAGCTCGCCAGTCTGCTGCGCGATATCGAGAAGCAGTTCCCCAGAGATCCCGTTTGCGTCGCGATGACCGGCTCTGGCGGGCTGGGAGTCGCCAAGTTGATGGGCGTGCAGTTCGTTCAAGAGGTTATAGCCTCGACCGCAGCTATCGAGCGGCTCAATCCCGAGGTAGATGTGATGATCGAACTCGGTGGCGAGGACGCCAAGATCACTTATTTGCATCCGGTGCCCGAACAGCGGATGAATGGCACTTGCGCCGGCGGGACTGGCGCTTTCATCGACCAGATGGCCACACTGCTGAAGGTGGACGCGATCGGTCTCAACGAGCTTGCTGCCGAATACGAAAACCTCTATCCGATTGCCTCGCGTTGCGGTGTTTTCGCGAAGTCCGATGTGCAGCCTTTGCTCAACCAGGGTGCAGCACATAGCGATATCGCGGCCTCGGTCTTCCAGGCGGTTGCCACCCAATCCGTGGCCGGCTTAGCCTGCGGACGGCCGATCCGTGGCAAGGTCATCTTCCTCGGTGGGCCGCTGCATTTCTTGTCCGAGCTGCGCGCGGCTTTCGTCCGGGCGCTGGAGAGCAATGTAGACGAGTTCGTGAACCCTGACAACGGACAGCTTTATGTGGCTCTCGGTGCTGCCATGAGTGCGCAAGGCCCGGCATTGAGCCTGCCTCATCTTGCAAGCGAGCTTGCTAGCGCGAATCAGACAGTGATGACAACGCGCACCATGCGACCGCTCTTCTTATCGGAGTCGGAGCGTCAAGAGTTCGAGACCCGGCATGCCAAGGCAACCATCCCGCAGGGCAGTCTCGAGGGTGTCTGCGGCCCTGTCTGGTTGGGTATCGATGCCGGCTCGACCACCATCAAATCGGTGGTCCTGGACGCCGATGGCACGATCGTCCACTCGACCTACGGCTCGAATCAGGGCGACCCGGTGACGGCTGCGGTCAAGATCGCCCGCGATGTCATCGGTGCTCTGCCCGAAGGCGCCTTCATCGCACGGTCCTGCGTCACCGGTTACGGCGAAGACCTTGTGAAGGCTGCATTGCACGCCGATGAGGGGGAGATCGAGACGATGGCGCATTACCGCGCCGCGTCGCAGGTCTGCCCGGGGGTGACCAGTCTGCTGGATATCGGTGGGCAGGATATGAAGTTCATCAAGATCCGCAATGATGCTGTCGACTCGATCTCGGTGAATGAGGCCTGCTCGGCCGGTTGTGGTTCGTTCTTGCAGACATTCGCCCAGACAATGAATACCGACGTCCGCAGTTTCGCGAAGGTCGGTCTCGAATCCCAAGCACCGGTCGATCTGGGCAGCCGCTGCACCGTCTTCATGAACTCTTCGGTGAAACAGGCCCAGAAAGAGGGCGCCAGTATTGGCGATATCTCGGCCGGGCTGAGCTATTCGGTGGTCCGTAACGCGCTCTACAAGGTGATGAAGCTACGTGACAGCGGCGAACTCGGCGACAAGGTCGTGGTTCAGGGCGGTACCTTCCTCAATGACGCGGTGCTGCGGGCATTCGAGTTGCAGACCGGTATTGAGGTCGTGCGTCCCAATATCTCGGGGCTGATGGGTGCTTACGGGGCTGCACTGACCGCCAAAATGCACTATGAGCCCGGCGCGGTCTCGGCGATGATGGAGCGCAACCTGGACGGCTTCACGGTCACCAGTTCGCAGCGCACCTGCCAGCTCTGCCAGAACCACTGCAAGCTGACGATCACCAATTTCGACGACGGTGCTCGGCTGCTCTATGACTTCAAATACAAGCGGATCTTCGGTTATCGCCGGTTAACCGATGCCAAGGCGACTCGAGGCGAGATCGGTATCCCGCGAGCATTGGGTATTTATGAGGACTACCCGTTGTGGTTCACCATTCTCACCCAGCTCGGTTTCAAGGTCGTCATCTCGGGACGAAGCTCTCACGATCTCTTCCAGACCGGTATGGAGTCGATTCCGTCGGAGAACGTCTGCTACCCCGCGAAGATCGCTCACGGCCACATCGAATGGCTACTCGACAAGGGCATCAAGACGATCTTCATGCCCTGCGTCAACTTTGAGCGCAAGCAGTTCCAGGATGCCGACAATAACTTCAACTGTCCTATCGTGGCCTTCTATCCGCAGGTGCTCGAGAAGAATGTCGAGCGGTTGCGTGAGCCGGGGGTCAGATTCCTCGACCCGTTCGTGAACCTGAACAATCCCGACAAACTGGCCGAACGAATCGTCGAGATCTTCGCCGACTGGGATGTCAGCCTGGCTGAGGCCAAGGGTGCTGTCGCGGCCGGTTACGCCGAACTTGATCAGGTCCATGCCGACATCAAGGCCGAAGGCGACCGGGCTCTGCAATATATGCGTGAGAAGGGCATCCCTGAGATCAACCATGGCGTGCCCGAGATGATCACCACTTTGGGTATGGCGGTCCTCAGCGAAGACTCTCTGACCAATGGCATGACTACTAGCCAAATGGCTCGTCCACTTCGGGTGCGCGATCAGTGGACCTACCACACGCGTCTCTACGAGGCCGCTGCGCAGGTCGGCACCGAACCTGATCTCAATATCGTGCAGCTCAACAGCTTCGGCTGTGGTCTCGACGCGGTGACCACCGACCAGGTGCAAGAAATCCTGGAGCGGGTCGGTGATGTCTACACCGTGCTGAAGATCGACGAGGTCTCGAACCTGGGTGCCGCGAAGATCCGGTTGCGTTCGCTGCAGGCGGCGACCAAGGAGCGTCCGGCTTTCGACCCGAGTACCGAGATCGATACCACCGGCCCGAACCCGGTCTATGGGTTGGCCGAACGCAAGACCCATACGGTCTATGTGCCGCAGATGGCGCCGATCCATTTCCGAATGCTGGAGCCCGTGCTGCGGCGCTCGGGTATCAACGCCGAGGTGCTCGAGCACGCCTCTGCCGCGGACATCGAATGTGGTTTGCGGCATGTGCACAATGACGCCTGTTATCCGGCGATCATGGTGATCGGTCAGCTGATCAATAAGTTCGTCGAGGGCGGGGCTGACCCCGATAACTCGACAGTCGCCATCTCACAGACAGGCGGCATGTGCCGGGCCACGAACTATGTCGGCCTGCTCCGCAAGGGCTTGAAGGATGCGGGTTACCCGCAGGTGCCGGTGCTCGCGGTGAGCGCGCAGGGTTTGGAAAACAATCCCGGCTTCAAGATCAGCGCCGGTCTGGTGCATCGGGGGATCCAGGGCTTGGTGCTCGGTGACCTGCTGCAGAATGTTCTGCTGAGAGTGCGTCCCTATGAGCGGGACGAGGGCTCCGCGATGCAGCTGTATCGCCGTTGGGACGCAATCACCCGGGAGTTCTTCAGTAACGGCGGTTGGTCGCCGACTTTGAATAGGCGCGTCGGCTATAGCTGGCTGGTGAACCAAATCGTGGCCGAGTTCGACGAGTTGCCGCTGCTGGATATCCCACGTAAGCCCCGCGTCGGGGTGGTGGGCGAGATTCTCGTCAAGTTCCAGCCGGACGCCAACAATGACGCCGTGCGGGTGATCGAGGAAGAAGGCTGCGAAGCGGTACTCCCCGGCCTGTCCGCGTTCTTCCTGCAAGGGATGTACACCGCCGATTACAAATACGACACCTTCGGTATGGGGTCGAAGAAGGGGCGCCTCGGCACCAAGGTTGGTATCTGGGCGATCGAGCAGTATGAGCGCCCGATGCGCAAGGCGTTGGCCGCTACGGGCGGAAAATTCGATGTGCCCGAGACGATCGACAAGCTGGCTGAGAAAGCCCAGACGGTTATCTCGCTCGGTACTAATGCCGGTGAGGGCTGGCTGCTGGTCGGCGAGATGATCGAGCTGATCCAGCACGGAACGCCCAATATCATCGTCGCGCAGCCGTTCGCCTGTCTGCCGAACCACGTTGTCGGACGAGGTATTTTCGCTGAACTGAGGCGGCAGTATCCGACCGCTAACGTGGTCTCGATCGACTACGATCCGGGTGCCTCCGAGGTCAATCAGCTGAACCGCATCAAGTTGATGGTCGCCACCGCGCACAAGAACGCCGGCACGCTGACGACCTGGACTGATGACGATTCAGAGTTCGAGCCGACTTCACGCGAGATCAAGACCGCACAGAAGCTCGTCGGCGCCTGCGCCGTGGGTAACTCTTCAGGTGGTCCGATTCCGCTTGGGATCACACCGCTACCGCGCTGAGAGCGACTTCGGGCGCTGTGATTCGCGTGGTGCCGGCTGCCGACACCACATATTGGTAGCCGTGAGGTGAGGTCCAGCAGAAGACACCTGGCCGAGGTTGCTCCAATTCCCACTTGCTGTGGGTTTTCGCCCGGTGCGCTCGTCTGGACAGCGGACCAAGGTTTCCTGGGTGGGTTTGCGCGGGTCTGCCGCTCTGGTACGGAACGGTGTGATCCATGTCGCAGCGGCCGGCTTTCGCGGTTCCGTAGGGGAAAACGTCGACCGGGTTGCGTTGTTCGATCGCGAACCGCATCTTGGCTGGAGTCTCATAGGCGTCGACTGGGCGAATGCCTGCGGGGTCGATGATGGGGCGGACGCTGACCTTGGCTCCACGAAGGAATTCGGGAAGCTGCTGGGTGAGCAGTGGCCCCCAGCCTTCGACCCGGGCGACACCGGTGGCAGCATCGGACGTGGGCGCGACGGCGGGATCATCGGCTGACATGTGGACGACCAGGGTGCACAGCATCGGGTTGGACGCCGGTGGCGTGGCTAATTCAGGCGCATCCAGTGGCGACAGGTCGAGAAGCGGCTGCTCGGAGTGCAGCTTACGGAAGGCGTCCTGGGCGATGATCCCGAACGCAGCTGCGCGGCGTCGGTCGAGGTCGTTGCTTGGAGGCGTATCGGACTGAGTGGGTAGCGTCTTCGCTACTTCGGTGAGGACGTGATCGAATCTGATCCCGTCGACGGGGTTGACAATGCCCCAGATTCCGACTGAGCCGTTTTCGATCTTCGATACCCGGATGTGCCGCGATTCCCGCTGGGCTTCGGCTCGTCGGCGAGCAAGGTCGGTATCGGCCGCGGTGATTTGGCCAGGCAGTGCGCTCATGACGCGTGAGAACGGCAACATGCCGACGCTGCCGCCGATAGCGTGATCGACCTTCAATACGGCTTCGAGCGGTAGGTGGGCGCACTCGAGGCAAATCCTCGTTGCTTGCCAGACCCGAGCTTTTCCACAGATCACGGCATCCCACAGTCTGGGGTGCCGGGTGCGCAGATCGAGGGCTTCGCCGATACGAGCGAGAGCCGATGTCGCAGAGATACCCAGCAGCGGCCCGATCTCCAAGGCGAGGAATTCTCCGACGCTCGGCGTGCCGTCGTGGCCAGGGGTCAGCAGTCTTTCCATGCCCTCAGCCACCACCGTCTTGTCGACCTCCCACAAGTCGGCAGCGGATGTGATTGCGATCAACTCGGCGACCTCGCCTGCGACGATCTGCTGGTGGGCGTGATCCAGAGCGCGCAGTGCGTCTGCACTGGTCTTCGGCGTGGTCAGCGACGGGTCGTCCGCGACTTCCCAGGGGTTTCGGTTGGGGTGGTCCATATGACGATTTTAATCGAATAAAACAACGAATACAAGTGTTTGTGGTCACCTCTTTGCGAGTTTATTCCCTAGTCAGCGAGAGGTCGACGGCGGCTCTCTTGGGCCGGTATGTGCCGGGTTGTGGCTGACTCTTGGTACTTGACTGGGCATCAATGAAGCCTCTGCGAGCGCGGTATCGAGTAGTGCTGAGCGGGGTACTCGTCGGACTCGCTGGTGTCGGATGCTCTAGTCGTTGTTCCCAGCCCTGCCACAAGGGGCCCAGCCCTCGCCTGGGTGCCTTCGCGCGTGCAGCCGTCGTGCTCGGTGTTGGCATCGGCGATCCGATGCGTGCAGGCCTAGTCTTGACCCCAGACGCTGGCTTGCCTGGTTTGGCGGCTGCGTTCCGTTTCTTCTTCTGGACCTTCATGGACCGCACTGGTTCGACAGCTACCGGTTGTTCAGCGATCTCACGGCAGCGCTCGATTCCCTGGCGTTCGAGTTGACGGACGCGTTCCCTGGTCACTCCCAACCGTTTGCTGATCACCTCGAGTGTCTCTTCTTCCCCGGTTTGCAGGCCGAATCGGCAGCGCAGTACGAAAGCGATGCGAGGGTTCTCAGCGTGCAGCACACCCAGTGTTCTAGCGAGGCGGTCTGCGATATGCATCCGTTCCACGAGATCTGCGTGCGTATCACTGACCTCACCGGTCAGCGGCGTCATCACGAAACAGTCTTGGGCGCCGTCTTCGACGATCGAATCGATGCTGTCGAATGGGCGCATCAACTGCCCCATCCGCGCCAGTTCCGCAGCGCTGATCTGCTCGTCGGACAGGCCGTCGGGATGCTGTCGAACGAACTGTGGCCAGGACAGGCCTGCTCTGCTTCGCAATCGGTCGGCGACTCCGGTCTTCTCGACAAAATGCACCGGCATCCGGATCAGGCTGCCTTGATCGGCGAGTGCTCTGGTGATCGCCTGTTTGATCCACCAGGTCGCATAGGTGGAGAATTTGAAACCCTTGCGGTAATCGAACTTCTCGACCGCGTGGATGAGACCGAGGTTCCCTTCGTGGATCAGGTCGATGAACTCCATTCCGTTAGCCGTGAAGCGTTTCGCGATCGACACGACCAACCGCAGGTTACTGGTGATCATCGAGTGCTTGGCCCGGCGGCCTGCTCGAGCCACCGATTCGAGTTCCGGGATGGGAAATCGGGGAGACCGGCCGTTCTCCAAGAGATACTGGGCATACAGCCCCGCCTCGATCTGTTCGTTCAGCAATACCTCATCACTCGCGGACAGCAGCGGGTAGCGGCCAATCGTCTGCAGATAGTCATGGACGATGTCGTCGCTGAACGGTAGCTGATCTGAACCTGGAGACGCCAGGACTGTCGATCGGGATTTGACACGGCGTTCAGGCGGCGGCGACTCGTGGCTGGGGTCGGGCCGCCGGTCTCCAGCGGCATCCACTGTATCGAATTCCGGTGGTGAGCCGATCTCGCCAGTGGCCAAGAACTCGAACAGCCGGTCAGTTTCGCCATCGCGCTCGAGATCGAATCGCGCATGCGCCGTCGCTGAGGGTATGGCGAGTTCGTAGAAGTCGGGCAGATGGTCTTGGGCATATGGGTCTTCGATGGTGTTCTTCGCATAGAGGACGAGAAAGCGCGCTTGCTTGCCGGGGCTTCGCCGCAATACCCGGCCCAATCGTTGGATCATTTGACGTCGGCTGCGGTTGGTTGACAGCACGATGCCGAGGTCGGCTTCTGGTACGTCGACCCCTTCGTCGAGTATTTTAGGCGCGGAAATCGCCGGTACTGATCCATCGCGGAACAGTTCGAGACGTTCTTCCCGCTGGTCAGCATTGAGTTCCGAGTGAAGCGCGGCGGCCTCGCAGCCGGTGGCCTCCAGTACCTCCGCCACCGTCTGGCTGGCATCGACCGTCTGCGTGAACACGATCGTGCCCGCTGACTCGCGGATGATGCCGGACAACGCGGCCAACGCGTGGGTCTTCATTCGAGTGCCTGACAGCAGCGAACGCCGATCGGCGAAGCGCTTCAGGTAGCGCCGGGCGAGCCCTCCGCCAGCGCCATAGCTGTAGTCCTTGGCAAGCAGCTGCACCTGTTTGAGGTACTCTGCGACCGGTTCACCGGGCAATCCGTACTTGGAAATCAGACTGCGTCGGGCTTTATAGAGGTCGTCGTCGATCTGCTCATAGTCAGCGCGCTCATCTTCGCGAAGCGGCACAGCGGCGAACGCCAGCCGGAACGGCGCAATGAGCTCATCGGCCACAGCGCGGTTGTAGCCGAGATCGAAGCAAATGCCACCAAAATACCCATCGAGGATCTCGTCGCCACTGTCGTCACGCCCGATTGTCGCTGACAGCCCCAGCCGCCTGCTGTACTCGCCGCGCAACGCCCTGCTGTAGACCTCGGCGCCGAAGCGATGGCATTCGTCCGCGACCAGCAGGCCTTCTTCGCCCCGCTCGAGCGCCGGCCTGCGATGGGCGGACTGAACGGTGGTGACCAGCACTCGCCACGAACCCAGTGTGTGAATATCGTCGCTGATCCGAATGCCGAGAAGCAGCTCCCTCAGGGTTGAGAGCCATTGCTTCACCAAGACCAAGCTCGGCACAACGACCACTGATCGCAGGCCGTCCTCCAAAGCCTCCGCGATTGCCGCGACGCCAACCCGAGTCTTGCCTGCG
>JALHFX010000121.1 GCA_022837595.1 Propionibacterium sp. | reverse complement strand
GCGGTTTACAACCCGAAGGCCGTCATCCCGCACGCGGCGTTGCTGCATCAGGCTTCCGCCCATTGTGCAATATTCCCCACTGCTGCCTCCCGTAGGAGTCTGGGCCGTATCTCAGTCCCAATGTGGCCGGTCGCCCTCTCAGGCCGGCTACCCGTCGAAGCCTTGGTAGGCCATCACCCCACCAACAAGCTGATAGGACGCGAGTCCATCCCCCACCACCAAAGCTTTCCAAACACAACCATGCGATCATGCCTGAATATCCAGTATTAGCAGCCGTTTCCAACTGTTATCCCGAAGTGAAGGGCAGGTTACTCACGCGTTACTCACCCGTTCGCCACTCGTGTACCCCCAAAAGGGCCTTACCGTTCGACTTGCATGTGTTAAGCACGCCGCCAGCGTTCGTCCTGAGCCAGGATCAAACTCTCCAATGAAAAACAAAAAACCGTTCCCACAAGAGAATCCAAACACTGACAAAAACCATCCAAAAAATATCAGACAGTCAATATCAAAGGAATCCCAAAACCCAACCAAAAAGACCAGGCACGGGACACACAAACAACAACAAAAAATGTCACTGCCTGCGCAAAAAAAATGCATTGACTATAAAGCACGCGGGCACCCCACCAAAAACCCCAAAAAACAAGGCCCCCAGCAAAGCAACAACCACAAACCCTACCAAGCCCAACCACAAAAGCCAAACCCAGCAGAACCCGCAACAACCACCCCAACCAGACCAAAACCCAGCCAAAGCGACCCGACCAACCTTAGCAGACCCAGTTCCTGATCTCAAATCGAGATCTCGATCTGTCACGAATCCCCGGTCCTTCGACCAAGAACCCACGCCAAGCAGATCAAACACTTCGAGGCGGCCCCGAAGGGACACTACCTCTTGCGCATGTGACCAACTTGGAGAGCCGATCACCGTCCGAGCGAGACCGCCTGTCGAGCCCAAAACACCTAGCCAACGCCAAAATGTCAGGTCTCCCAGCACTGCTCCCTCAGAAGGCTTGGCCTACATTACACACGTGTTGGGGTCCGCGCAAATCGGAGTCGGAAGACTTTCAGGTGGGGCGAGACTGCCTACGATCGGTTCGGCCCGATGCCTCGGTCAACAGGAAGCCTTTCCTCGAAGCCCGAGCATGATCGAACCGTTTATCTGAAGATACTCGGACCACGATGCTCCCACGATTCAGCCGAGAGCCCTAGGATGCGCTGACCGGTAGACCTCGCGCAGATGTGCCACAGTAACCTCGGTGTAGATCTGCGTTGTCGTCACGGACGCATGCCCCAGCAATTCTTGGACCACGCGAACATCAGCGCCCCCATCCAGCAGGTGGGTGGCGAAACTGTGACGCAAACTATGCGGAGAAATGTCGTTGGGTAGGCCGGCTTGGTCGGCTCTGGTGCGAATGACAGCCCAAGCACTCTGACGCGAAAGCCTCTTACCCCGGGTGTTGACGAACAACGCGGGAGTTGCGGCGTGGGCGTTTTCCATCATTGCGGGGCGACCGCGTACGAGCCACGCGTCCACTGCGGCTCGGGCATAGCTGCCCAGCGGTACCAGGCGCTGTTTATCGCCCTTGCCCGTCAGCCGAAGGCCGAGTTCCGGATCAGCCAGAACCCTCGTCAGATCGTCAACATCAAGATCAATTGCCTCGCTGATACGAGCGCCGGTTCCATAGAGCAGTTCGAGCAGGGCAATATCCCGCAGTCCGATCGCAGAATTGCGATCGACACTATCGAGCAGTCTGGACACGTCATCGCGGGATAGCCCTTTGGGCAACCGCTTACCGATAGCTGGTGGGCTCACTTCAGCTGCTGCGTTGTCTGCGGTCAACAACTCGGACGCGGCGAACGCGTGAAATGCCCTCACCGAGACGATCATTCGCGCGATGCTGGAGGACGCTAGCGGTCGATGGCTGGCATCTCCCGCCGCAAGGCTCATCTGATAAGCCTCGATGTCGGGTGTCTTCACTTGCGCGATCTCAGCTATGCCACGCTCGGTCAACCAGGCGGTATATCGCTGCAGGTCGCGGCGGTAGGCAGCAACCGTGTTTCGAGACAGCCCTCTCTCGACCACTAAGTGATCGAGGTATCCCTTCACCACACGTTGTAGTCGTGGTGAGGTTGGAGGCGGATCAGTTGAACTCGCGATCCCGCTGCTCCTTTGCCCTACGAGCAGGCCAGTCCGCGTCGGCAGGACGCAACCGGTCGAGGCGACCTTGTTCGACGGCCAATGCGAGGGCCAACGTTCCGCTCACCATCGTCGGGCTCTGAATCTCACCTTGATAGACAAGGTCGACGAGCCGCTCCAGGTTTAGCCAGAACAGCCCCATGTCGATTTCTTCGCCCTCAATGACGAAACCCTCCGGTAGCTGCGCCGGGCTCAGATCACGTGCCAAGAAGATGCGGATCGACTCCTGCAGGCCTCCAGGTGAGGTGAAGATGTCGACGAGTGTGCGCCAGTCGCCGGCAGCAAGCCTGGCTTCCTCAGCAAGCTCACGCTGAGCTGCACGAAGCCCCGATTCACCAGTGTGGTCAAGAATGCCCGCAGGTGGTTCGACCAGTCGATAGCCGACCGGATGCCGGTATTGGTGAACGACAGCGACGCGGCCTTGATCGTCCATCGCCATGACGGCCACGGCGCCTGGATGCTCGACCCACTGGCGGACGATTTCCTCGCCGTTCGGCGTAGCGATGCGGTCCTCAACGAAGTCCTGGACACGTCCGGTTGCTTTGACCTGTCGCTCCAAGACGGGCCAATCCTCCGGTTGGTCAACGACCCCCTTGAGATCGTCCATCACGCGTCCCTCCTGATGGCTTACCTTGTGCTGCTCGCGGCGATTGATCGGCGTCAAGCAATCCTCCGAGTACTGGATGCGAGCCTATCGGATGCGAGCGGAACTTCGAGCAACCGCGAGTGCTCCTCAAATCTGCCTGATCAAGATCGACTGGGCAAGAATCACTTCCGGTGATGCGGCGGCTCGAGGTAAAGGGCATGCTCGGCCAGCTCCAGCGCATTGGTGACCAGCCCTGCCAGGTGCTCGTCAGGTTGGGTGTAATAACTTGTCACACCCTCCTTGCGCACTTTCACCAGGCCTGCGCTACGAAGCTTCGCCAGATGTTGCGAGACTGCGGGAACCGGGCGTCCGAGGCTTTCCGCGATCGCGGTGACAGACATCTCGGTACCGTCGAGCATCGCGAGGATCGCCAGCCGGGTGCGGTCACCGAGCAGTCGCAGGACCCCTACGGCGTGGTCAAGTTCTGCGTCCTTCGGCGGCGTTTGCACCCACGACCTCCAACCTCTTCGAACCCGATTCGGATCTCCACAGCACAGTAGCCAATATCGCCGCGACCGATGCGAGGCCCGCCAAGACGAATGCTGTCGTCGCCAGACCAACGAGTCCGAGCACGCCCGCCAGTGGATAGCTAATCAACCAGCAGGCGTGCGAAAGAGAGAACTGCGCAGTAAATGCGGCCGAGAGTCCATCGGTGGGGGTATTACGACGAATGATGCGTCCGATCGGCGTTTGAATTGACGAGGACGCGATGCCGATCACGAACCATAGAACCGCCAATACGACCAACTCGGTTGCGCCGGAGCAGGTCAGCAGCGTCAACCCGGCCAGCCCGGAACTCCCTACGAGCAACCAGGCGGCGGGAAGCATAATCGTCCGTTCCTTCACTGAGTGCAGAACCCGCGGCAGCAGGAGCGCGGCTACCATCGAACCCGCACCGCTGACGCCGAGGAAGACTGCCACCATCGACTTATTCAGTCCCAACTCGGCACGGACGATCACGACAGTGTGCACCAGCACCAGCGAAAAGGCTGCCGCGTTTACGAAATTGAGGGCGAGGATCGGCCGCAGCCCCGGGTGATGGACGAAATGCAGGATGCCCGAACGAACCCTGATGGTGAACGGACGCAGCTGATCGTCGGCCTGACTACTGAGGCCAAGGGCCTTCGGCAGTACAGCAGCCAGCACCAGTGCGGCCGAACCTGCAAAACCGAGTGCAGTTCCCACGAAGAGGGTGTTCGACTGTACGACGAGCAGCAGCACCGCTGCCAGCACCGGCGAAACGATCGCCTCGAGGTCATAGGCGAGCCGGGACAATGAGAGTGCCTGGGTGAAGTCGTCCTCATCGGGCAGGACGAGCGGAATCACTGATTGGAATGTCGGCGTGAAGGTGGCCGAGGCGCACTGCAAGACGAAGACCAGACACAGCATCTGCCACGGACTATCGGCGAACGGCAGACATAACGCGATCGCCATCCGGATCGCGTCAGCTCCCACCAACACGTTGCGGCGCGGCAATCGCACCAAAACAGCATTCATCACCGGCGCGACAAGCAAGATCAAAGGCGAGCAGTCCCAGCGCCACCGTGGCCAAACCAGTACCGAGCAAGGACACGATCTGGGAAGCGAACAGCTTCGAATAGACCGGGTTCTGCAGGATTCGGAGCATGTAACCATTGTTTACGTATTTGCATATGTATGCAAGTAATTATCCAATTCTTAAGTGTCCCGAACAGGACATCGCACGATTACCGTCACTCACGCGGTGTTGCAGCTGTAACGCTCTGGACGCCGCGATCCCCGAGCTGTCGTTGCCGATAATCCCTCAAGCCAAGAAAGCGATCACTACCAGCGCCGCCAGGCCGAAGACCCATCTGTCCAGACTTACTTTGCGTTTTCCCTTGGCCTCAGGTGGCCGGGCCTCTCTGAGGTGCCAAATGAGCCTTTTCGTCAAGGTCTGGTCGCTGGCGCGCACTAACGGTTCAGCTCACTCCAGCCCGCCCTAGACAACTGTCCGATGCGCTACCCAGCCACGCGCCAGACTTCATTCCAGCGTGCAGCAAGGCTGTCGATGGTCTCGTGGGCATTGAGCCCGCTGGGCTGAGGAACTACCCAAAGCCGCACGTCCTCCGGCCAATCCGGGATCAATGAGATGTCTTGTTCGCCGAGCTTCGCCTTCGGCTGCGAGAAGGCCACTCGGAACGCCGTGATCCCTGCCATCGCCACAACGCGCGGACGAAGAGTCGGGAGCCGCCTTGTCAGACGCTCGCCGCCGGCACGCAATTCAATCTTGCTCAATTCGTCGGCCCGAACGGTCGCCCGTCCGACAAGATTCGTCAGCCCGATACCACGGTTGAGTAACTGGGCTTCATCTTTTGGGTCGAGGCCGATTGCTGCATCGACGACATGGTCGGTGAGCCCCGCACGGTGCAGGGACGGCCAGAATCGGTTCCCCGGACGAGCGAATGGCGCGTTGACCGCAGCAGTCCACAACCCAGGGTTGATACCCACGATGAGCATCCGCAGCGGCTCGCCGTTGGCCGGCAAAATGTCATCGATCGTATCCGGGTCGTCGGTAGCGAAGCGCTGCAAATCTTCGCGTGTGGGGCGTCGCCCACCCATCGGTGAGGGCCGACGGGGAATACCGATCACATCATTCATCTCGCTCATCGCATAATTCCAGGGCTGGCAGATTATCGAGTTCACTTTCTACCTGTATAGCCGTAAAAGTGAACTCGATAATCCTGCCTGCCTCAGATCGCCTCCGCGATCGGGGTCTGGCCGTCGTAGAAGTTGACCGTTCGGCGGATCGCTGCGTCATTCGCGATGACGTAGCGGATGACCGACGCAACGTTTTCGCGGGAAGTCACCGCTCGATCCTTTGCCGGCGACTGACCATCAATGCGACCATCCGGATCAGCGATCGTCAGCCTGCCCGTGCCGGGCGCCATTGTGAGGCTGTCGCGTAGGTAGGCATCTGCGGCGTGTTTCGCCCTCGCATATGGGTAGAAGGGGTCCTTCGGGTCAAGATGATCGAGATCTACTGCGGCCCTCGCATAGGACACCATCACAAACCGCGTGACCCCGGCCATCTGGGCGGCGTTGATCGCCCTGGTCGCGGCTTGGTAATCGACTGCGTGCGTGCGCGCCGGGTTGCCGCCTCCGGCCCCGGCCGAGAAGACAACCGCGCTGGCACCATTGAAGAGCTTCGCCAGTGTTTCGACGTCTGCGGTTTCGATATCGAGCAGCACGGGCTGCCCACCTGCTTGTTCGACATCGGCAGAGTGCTCTGGGTTGCGTATTACCGAGTCCACCGCGTATCCGGCGGCACTGAGCTTGGGCGCTGCAAGCAAGGCGACCTTGCCATGGCCGCCGAGAATCACCACACGCTGTGCGGAAGTCACAGCTTCCTCCTCCTCGTTGTTCGTCAGCGGAGCCGATCAAATCGTGAACTGCTCGCTGTTTCATGGAGACCGACCTAGTCAATACCGGCCGTGGTCATCGCCATTATCCGTCTGCTCGGTGCCATCCGCTGATGACAACCGATCGCCGTCGAACCTCAGAGCGCGAACCTGAACTCCACGACATCATTCGCCGCCATCACGTAGTCCTTGCCTTCGAGGCGTACCTTCCCGGCGGCCTTGACCGCAGCCTCACTGCCCAGTTCCACCAAGTCATCGAAGTCCATGATCTGCGCCTTGATGAAGCCCTTCTGGAAATCGGAATGAATGACCCCAGCAGCCTCAGGAGCTGTAGATCCTTGTTTGATTGTCCAGGCGCGAGATTCTTTGGGCCCGGCGGTCAAGAAGCTCTGCAGACCCAGGGTCTGATAGCCGACACGGGCCAGCTGATCAAGGCCTGGCTCATCTACCCCGGCGTCGGTGAGAAATTCACGAGCCTCGTCCTCGTCCATCTCGACAAGTTCGGATTCAAACTTCGCGTCCAAGAAGACTGCCTCGGACGGTGCGACTAGCTCAGTGAGCCGAGTGCGCAAGTCGGCGTCGGCGAGCTGATCCTGATCAAGATTGAAAACATAGATATAGGGCTTAGCGGTCAGCAGAAAAAGATCATGCAGCGGCTCGAGATCGAGACCGGCCTGGAAAATGCCCACCCCAGAGTTCAATGTTTCCTGCGCGGCGAGCCACGCTTCGTACTTCGGACGTGATTCCTTCTTGATCCTGGCTTCTTTCTCGAGCCGCGGCAACGCCTTCTCGAGTGTCTGCAGATCGGCGAGGATCAATTCGGTGCGGATGGTGTCGATATCGGATGCGGGGTCCACCCGACCATCGACATGAGTGACGTCCTCATCGGTGAATACCCTCGTCACCTGACAGATGGCGTCGGCCTCACGAATATTCGCCAGGAAGGCATTACCCATGCCCTCTCCCTGCGAAGCACCCTTGACAATGCCGGCGATGTCGACGAAGCTCACCGTCGCGGGCACGAGTCGTTCGGAGTCATAGATCTTGCCGAGGGTGGGCAGCCTGTCGTCGGGGACCCCCACGACCCCGACATTGGGCTCAATGGTTGCGAAGGGATAATTCGCGGCCAACACAGTGTTACGAGTCAAAGCGTTGAACAACGTGGACTTGCCCGCATTGGGCAATCCGACAATTCCGATGGTAAGTGCCACGTTGTACGAGCCTACTCAAGGTCAGGCATCGCGGTCGCACCGCCCACTTTGACCCCGCCATGACAAGATGGACCGCAGCACACGGTCACAGCAGGGCCGGATAGGACGACCCAGAAAGGCGTCAAGATGACCAGCGATGGCAGTTGGCAGCGTCACGATGCCGATCCGGACGCTGCTTTCTGGAGCGGAGAGACCGATCGGCGTGCGAATAACGACAGCAGTTACGGCTACCACGGGCAGACCGCTCCCTCGCCACAACAACAGCCGTATCAACCGCAACAACTGCCGTATCAATCACAGAGCCAGCCGTATCAACCGCAACAACAGCCGTATCAACCACAGAACCAGTCGTATCAACCACAGAACCAGCCGTATCAACCGCAACCGCAGCCTGCCATGCCGTACCCGCCGACACCGTATCCACAACAGGCGATGCCCCAAAGGCCGCAACAAGACCAGTGGTCGCAGTCAGCCAACGGCGCGGCCTATCCCCAGATGGCCCCGTACCCGGGTGCAGGCATGTACCCACGCCCCGATCACCCCAATGCCACCACGTCGCTGGTGCTGGGCATCCTTGGGCTCTTCGTTCCCGTCCTGAGCCCGATCGCTCTGGCGCTGGCGTTCCGCGGACGAAACGACATTCGCCAGCGTCCGGGTGTCTACAACGAGACGAGTGCTTTAACTGTCGGGTTGATACTCGGAGGCGTGGGTACCGCGTTGCTCGCGCTCTGGGTGCTTTATTTCCTCGTCGTCATCGGCATTGTGCTGTTTGCCTGATGACGTTGACGGCCGTAGCTAGCCGAGTTCCAGGAACCCGGTGGACAACCGGGTGAATCGCTCAATATCGGCCACCGCGCAGAGCTCTCGCGCCGAATGCATACTCAGCACGGCAACACCGGCATCGACGGTATGGATGCCGAGCCTGGTTGCCAACAGCGGACCGAGACTGGTGCCGCCCGGAATATTTCCGTTATTGACGAAGACCTGGTGGTCACTGTCTGCCGCTGCGCAGGCCCGCGACCACGCGGCCATCGAGACGGCATCTGTGGCATAGCGCATCGGAGCACTCCACTTGAGTACTGGCCCACCACCTAGCACGGGCTGAACAAGCGGATCGTGACGATCGGCCCGATTCGGATGCACCCCGTGGGCCACATCGGCTGAGAGCGCGATCCCGCGTGCCAGCCAGGCGAGATGGTCGTCCTCTCTGTACCCGTTCGACAGGCTCAGTCGGCGAAGCAGTTGAGCAAGGAAAGGCCCAGACGCTCCGCTCGGGGTACCTGAGCCGATCTCTTCGTGGTCGAAAGCGGCCATCACCTGCACGTCTTTTGTTGTCGTTGACTGCAATAGTCCTGACATCGTCGTGAAGACAGAGGCCAAATTGTCGAGCCGGTATGAGGCCAAGAGTTCGCCGCGAAGACCGATCAGTGCCGGAGGCTCCGCGGGGACGAGGAAGAGTTCTGCGGCCACGATCTGGCCGACGGCGAGCCCGGCTTGCTCCGCCAGCAGAGTCGCGAGCTCATCCTCGCAGACCGAACTGCCCGACTGGTCGAGGCAGACGATGGCGTTCAGATCCCGCTGGGCGTCCACGCGAAGATCCCTGCCCAGTTCTCTGTCGAGATGCACTGCGAGGGTCGACACCCTCGCGAATCCGGGGGTGGTTACCAGGTGTACATCGCCTTGGATGTCGATTATTCTGCCCGCCACGGCCAGGTCGCGGTCGAACCAGGTGGGGACGATCGGGCCTCCGTAGATCTCGGTCTCGGCGAGCCGGAACCCCATCCGGTTTCCCATACCTCGCGGCTTCAGCTTCAGGGCAGGTGAATCCGTGTGCGATGCGACGATTCGAAGTGCGGTGCTTGGCGTCCAAATGTCGGGCTGACGCCATGCGATCAGGGCGCCGTCGCGGCGGACGAACCCGTTGAGTGGTACCTGGTCCCACGCGGCCGATTCCGTCAGTTCGGTGAAGCCGGCTGCGCTCAACCGTAGCGCGATGGCGTGCGTCGCGTGAAACGACGTCGGCGAGGCCTCAATGAATTCCATGAAGGATTTGACGTGGACGCGCGTGGCTGCAGGCATGCGAACAGGTTAGACCAGACTCCGGCGCTCAGCCGGTCGCAGGATCGTCCTGCGCCAGCTCGAAAGGTCAGTCCTGTCCTCAATGAACCCGGTTCAGTAGAAACGTCAGCAATACCCGGGAACCGTCGAAGACTCGGCAAGACGCATCGGAACCGACATCAGGACGCGCGCGAGGAATCGGATCCAAACGACTAGACTTCAGCCTATGTGGCGCCGTGAGCACCAGGTATGACTAGCCGCTATACCGAGTGTTCATACGCACCGGACGTGTATCACACCGTAGGGAATGACAACGCTGCCTGCGCAAGAAACGAGGGACCGTGACGCAGCTTAGATCGGAGTCGCTGGACGTACCGTTCGTCCCGCAGATCCCTATTGAACGAGATTCAGCCACTCCTCTCTATCAGCAGATCTCCCAGCCGCTGAGCGAGTTGATCTCCTCGGGCCAATTGGTACCCGGCCAGTTGATCGAGGACGAGGTCGCGATGGCTAATCGCCTGCAGGTCTCGCGCCCTACTGCTCGGCGGGCTCTGGAAGAACTCGTCAACCGTGGACTGGTGATTCGTCGGCGTCGGGTCGGTACCCGCGTTGCTCCGCGTCACGTTCATCGCCCGCTCGGCCTCACGTCGTTGTATGACGATCTCCAAAAATCCGGGTACGACATTCGCACCGAGGTACTCAGCTATGAGATCGTGCTGGCGGACGCCGAACAGGCGGCCCAACTGAAGACCGCCGAGGATACCGAGACAGTACGTATCCGTCGGCTGCGTTACATCGATGACTCGCCCCTTGCGATCATGGCGAACTTGATCCCAACGGATGTGGCGCCCTCATTCCGAGAATTGAACGAGCAGGGGCTCTACGCGTGCCTGCGCTGCCGCGGCATCAATCCCTACTCGGCCGAGCAATCTATCGGTGCCAGGCTCGCGGTGCCAGGCTCGCCACCCGAAACGACGCTGATTTACTCAAGATCGATCCCGGTTCGGCGCTGGTCACAGTGCAACGCACGACCTACGATCGCAGCGGTCGGATCATCGAACTCGGCGATCATGTCTACGTGTCTTCGCTGTACTCGTATCATCTACAACTTTTTGTCTGAGTCTGCTTTTTGTCTGAGTCTGCGCAGGTCGAGCTGACCTGCCGACCACGTCGCCTGGACGTTGCCTGAGCATTCTTGTCAGTGCCAGGTGGCAAGGTTGGGACCATGGACGTGGGAATCGTGCTGTTACTGGTGGCGGGACTACTAGTGGGCATCGCTATCGGGGCCACTATGACCCGGTCTCATACTCGGGCGGCGCTTGTGCAAGAGCGTGCCGACGCCCAGACTGCCCTTGCACGCTTGCGTGCAGAGATGGACGCTACCGTCGCGGTGGCCGACGCCCAACGCGATGCGGCGATCAACCGCCTAGAAGAGTTACAAGACGATCGTGAGTCGCTGATCAATCAGTTCGCAGCGCTGGCCGATCAGACCCTGCAAGAACAAAGCCGGCGGGCTGACGCCGCAGCCGAACACCGCCTCAAATACACCGAAGCATTGATGACTCCGGTGAAGGAAACTCTGACCGCGCTCAACACTCAGCTCGCGAAAGCAGAGACTCAACGTTCGGCGCACGCCGCTGAGCTGGGCGAACAAGTACGCCAGGTTGTTGCGAGTGGTGAATTGCTGCGCCGCGAGACGAGCGCGCTGTCGACCGCACTACGCAAACCGCAGGTGCGCGGCGCTTGGGGAGAGTTGCAGCTACGGAGGGTGGTGGAAATCGCGGGGATGCTGGATCACTGCGATTTCTTCGAGCAAGCCAGCGGGGTGACTTCTGCTGATACCAGGATCAGGCCGGATATGCAGGTGATGCTGGGTGGTGGCAAATTCGTCTACGTCGATTCAAAGGTGCCGCTGAGCGCATTCCTCGATGCGCAGGAGGCGAGGTCCGAGACCGAACGGCAGACTCGCCTGAAACAGTTCGGAGAGAACGTGAAGAGTCACGTCGATCAGCTGTCA
>JALHFX010000120.1 GCA_022837595.1 Propionibacterium sp. | reverse complement strand
GCCGTCGGACTAACGGCTTTGCTGGCCCTTACAGGCTGTACGTCCGCGGACCCGCAGCCGAGTAGCCAGTCCCCAACAGTGTCTGAATCGAACTCAGTGCTGCCTCCGTCGAGCTTTGAAGGGCCTGAGATGGACGCCCTATATGCGGAAGCTGAGCAGGTGTTCCTGCGGTCGAATGAGTTGCGTTTCGAGTATGAGCTGCGAGGAAACTATGGTGAAGGATTCCCCAGCGAACTGAATGATTTGGTGGCCGAGCCTTATCTTTCATCCCTCGTGGCACTGTACGATTTCTATAAAGACAAAGGATGGCACAGTCCTGATGGGGCTGAGCCGCTGGTTATGATTGACAGGTATCCCGGAGTTAGTAAAGCTGGGTCAGAGGCTGCTTTGCGGGCGTGTGTGGATACACGTCCGACTCCCTCGCTCGATGTGAACGGTGAAGTTGTCTCGGAGGGGACAATTTACAGGCTTGAGCTGTTCTTCAAACACTTTGATGGGGTGCTCAAACTGTTTGACGGCACCACAAATGAGGTCCCGGAATGCGCTCTCCCATAGCAATCGGATTTGCAGCAATCATGCTGGGTGTTTCGGTTATCCTGCTGCCTGCCGCGTTAGCCAGGGCTGATTGCGCGGACGCTGGCGGTTTCGGCGGCACTGTCCAGACATGTACGTCCGACTCGTCTATCGGAGTCGAGGCAACTACTACGAGTCCGGGGGTGCAGGGTTCGGCTCCGGGATCGGTTTGGTCTCCGACAGCACCGGTCGCGCCGTCTGTGTGCCGAGCGAGGGCAAAGGGTGTTTGACTCCGTATCCGCAGCCGCCTTCTGGGGCGGCCTCTGTGGTTGATGTCCGGGCGACGGCTCAGAGTGCTGTGGCTTCGCTCGGTGTCCCGGCTCCTGCAATCAGGCTCGCGCCTGAGCCGGCGAATAATCAGTGGGGAGCTTTGGCGGTGGGGTTGCCGATTTGGGTTTGGGTGGATGATCCGGGATCGGTGGGTACTTCGACCAGCCAAGATGGTATCGATATTTCGTTGAACGCCGCCCGGTCGTCTGTGACGTTCGATTGGGGTGATGGGACGTCGTCGGTTTGTACCCAGATGCTGGAGCGGCCCGCTGGTACCGACCCGTTGGCGGCTTCTCCTGCGTGTGGTCACGCTTATCTGAAGGCTGGCGACTTCACGATCACGGCGACTGCTGCATGGAATGTAGGTTGGCAGGCCCTTGGTCAGCAGGGGCAGGTGGATCTGTCGTCGTCGGCGACCTATGAGCTGCCGATCCGCGAGTTTGTTACGGTCGTGATCGGTTGAGCAGGGGAGGGCAGAGACGGGTGGTCAACACACCATCCGGGTCTAGATTGCCATGTTGTGGAAATCTCAGTGTCACCGACGAAGCTCCGGTTCGCTGTCCAGAGGCATTTGATGCTATGGTTTTCTGGCGCTCGAAAATTGAGCGACGACACTCGTCCGGGTGGCGGAATTGGTAGACGCGCTAGCCCGTTTTAGGGCGTGGAGGTTCAAGTCCTCTCTCGGACACCAGACCGAACGGTCGCGAATCCGTTCTGACTAGCTGAATTGCTTAGTCGGGACGGATTTCTTCTTCTCTCTGAGACCTCCCGAATGCAATCAGAACCGCGCAGTTAGACCTCGGACGGCCGCAAATCGCGAAGGCATAGCGATGGCACTGTTCGGCGGAGGCTAATAAAGACAGATCGCGGAGCTCGAAGCCGAACATTTCCATGTCGGCGCCCACGTCACGTCGCTGGTGATCAGGTACACTTCCTAGGCGCCGACGCCTCTAGTCAAGGCATGAATACTGCAACAATTCGGTGCGTTGCTGATCACCATCGTGTGATTCCCAGCGCGGCTGTCACACCTGCGCGATGATAAGAACAATTCGGGGAGCTGCGGGTTGGAGCACCGTGCCCCGTTGCTATGAAAGGGGTGTCCCATGGACTACGCGGCAGACATTGCAAAGTACACCTCGAACGTTGACGAGGCTGCGGTGAAGGCGCTCGCCAGCAGATATCGGCTTGTGATGAGCCAGCCCGATTCGGCCGTGGTGGCGTTCACGGACCCGGATGAGCTTGAGCGTGTGAGGGAGAATTTCCTCATCAAGCGGCTAGGGCTCTCTGCCGACGATGACCTTGAGGGCGGGATCTCAGCAGTAGGCGAGAAGATGAAGGGCGTGAGCCGCAAGAGCCGGATCACCGTCTACTATCTGCTCGCGGAACACTTCGGGAAGCTTGGAAGCCTCTGATCGTCTTTCTTCGGGATTGATCCGTTCTCCGGCGCAGCATCGGCTGAAGCGTCGTGTCAACGCATGAAGGCCAGGGCGTGGCCGCTGCGCCTCAGCATCTGGGGTTTTGAACGAGTCTTTCGGGTCGTTGCAGCTCTCATACCGGCATGTTGACCGCCGATGCCCGCAGGGCCCGCAGCTGTGGGTGGCACGATAGAGAGTCAAACGCGGTTCTAGTCCCGGGAGGTGTGATGGCTGAGCCGGCTACCACATACATCACGTCGTGGTCGTTGAGGAAAGAACTTGTCTCGGGAGCCGAGTTCGAGATTGGTCAGATCAGCCTTCCTCGGTGGATTTCGAACCGCCAGGTACAACGTTTGCTGACTGAACAGGCCGAGCTCGGAGACTGGGAGTTGATGCGGTTACGGCGTTACCGCGATGGTCGTTGTCAAGCTTGGCTGCGGCGCAAAATCATCAGGGCCAGGCCCACGTACCTTCTGTGAATCAAACGAGCATCGCTATCGCGAACACAGCACTGATCCTGTTAGCGACAATCTGTCCCGGGCTCGCCGCCAGCCCAGCGCCCCTGGGTGGCGGTCTGTCGGACTAGCGGCCTAGATGCGGCCCGCCGGTGACATCGTCCAACGCGGCGATGATCGGGGCCGGCAACTCTTGATCGTCCACCGAGAGCAGGGACGATAACTGCTGCACCGTTCGCGCGCCCAGGAGCGGAGCTGTCACTCCGGGTGCATCGCGAACCCAGAGCAAAGCCACCTGGGCCGTCGTCATCCGCAGCCCGTCAGCAGCACGAGCGACCGCGTCCACCACCGCTGTGGAACGTGTATCGAGATAGGGCTCAATGAACCAGGCCAGGTGATCGCGCCCACCGCGAGAATCGCGGGGTATGCCGCCTCGATATTTCCCGGTCAACACCCCGCGCCCCAGTGGCGACCAGGGAAACAGTCCCATGCCGTGGTGCTGCAGCGCCGGCAGTACCTCGACCTCGGCGCGTCGTGCCAGCAGTGAATACTCGATCTGCCCGCTCACCAGGCGAGCTCGTCCGGGCATGGCGCGCTGCCAAGCTGCGGCGGTGCCGAGTTGCCAACCGATGTAGTTGCAAACGCCCACATAGCGTGCCATGCCTGCACTCACGGCCTGGTCCAAAGCTGCGAGGGTCTCGTCGAGGGGCGCATCTCCCCACGCGTGAACCTGCCACAAATCGACATGGTCGGTCCGTAGTCGGCGCAGCGAGTCAGCCAGATCATCTAGGAGGGCACCTTTCGAGGTATCCACCACCTGCGAGCCACCGTGCGTTCCGAAGCCGGCTTTCGTGGCGATCACCAGGTCGTCGCGACGGTGGTCGCTGCGCATGAAGCGACCGATCAATTCCTCGGCGCGGCCACCACCGTAGGCGGGGGCTGTGTCTATCAGGTCGCCGCCCGCCTCGACGAAGGTTCTTAGCAGCGCTCGCGCGGTATCGGAAGCGACATCACCACCCCAGGTCATGGTGCCGAGTCCGAGCCGTCCGACGCTCAGTCCGCTGGTGCCTACTGCTCGTCGTCGCATGGCGTCAGCTTACGCAGCCACTGACGGTCGGAGCCTGTGGATCGAGGTAGCCGGTGAGCAACAGCACAGCAAGCACAATCGCAAGCGCCACACGGTAAATGACGAACGGCGTGAACGAATGCGTGGTGATGTAGCGCAGCAGCCACGCGATCACCGCATAACCGACCAGGCCCGCGATCAGGGTTGCGAGGATCGTCGGGCCCCAGGCCACGCAGGCGTCGTCGCCGATGTCTTTCAGTTTGTAGATACCCGAGCCGAAGACCGCCGGAATCGCCAACAAGAAGGCGTAGCGGGTAGCTGCAGGCCGTGAATAACCCAGGAACAGGCCCGCGGAGATTGTGCCGCCCGAGCGTGACACACCCGGAATCAGTGCACAGGCCTGGGCAAGACCGAAGATAATCGCGTCTTTGAGCCCAAGATCCTTGAGCTCCTTAGGGCCCAGCTGACGACGTGCAGTCGCGGCCACTGGCTCATGCTTGCTGGCCACTCGGTCGGCCCAACCCAGCACCAGGCCGACGCCCCCGAGCATCGCGACGGTGATCCAGAGGTTGCGCAAGCTGGTGTCGATGGCATCTTGGAAGAGCAAGCCGAGGACCACGATCGGTACCGAACCGAGAATCACGAACCAGCCCATCCGAGCGTCCGGATCGCTGCGCGGCACCTTCTTCATCAATGAGAGCCCCCATTGTTTGATGATGCGGATGATGTCGCGCCCGAAGTAGATGAGTACCGCAGTCTCGGTGCCCAACTGGGTCACGGCGGTGAACGCGGAACCGGGATCGTGTCCGGCGAAAAAGAGCTGGCCGACAACCAATTGGTGAGCGCTGGAACTCACCGGCAGGAACTCGGTGAGTCCCTGGACGATTCCCAACACAATGGCTTCTAGCCAACCCATAGACGATCCTTCCGACAGCTGGACAGCCCGGGGCCGGGTCAATCCCGCACGCAAGCCTAGCCGTGACCGTCTTATCTTGGCGCGCAGTGCCCACCGACGACGCTGCGATCGCAATAACTCAGCAAGAGTTCAGCGGCCCACTGCTCGCAATCTCAGCGGAGCTCGACTAAGACGCTTACCCTAAATCACATGGAGCTCATCCATCGGTACGCCTTCCCTGACAGGTTCGTCAGTGGGGCTGTTGGCGCCCCGGAAGGCCGAGTCTTCTTCGTGCAGACTCGGCAGGGATCGCGGATGACCAATGTGGTTTGCGAGCGCCAGCAGATTCGAGTGCTGGCCGAGCACATCAGCCGCGTGCTAGCCGAGTTGGAGCAGATGGACAGGATTTTCTCCGAAGCTGAGACCGGTCGTCCACGCCCACTTGATGTCGAACCTCTTGATGTGCCATTGGACGAGGACTTCCGCGCTGGCACGATGATCATCACGTGGCTGCCGGAGACTGCGTCCTTGAAGATCGAACTCTTCGCGCCCGGTGTTTACCGCAAGATGACCGAGCCCGACACCCTCGGTGATGACGACAAAGTGCTTCAGGTCGTGATCACTCTTGACCAGGCCCGTGACTTCATAGCTCGCACGGGTCGGTTGCTCGGCACGCACAACCCGAGTTGCCCCTTCTGTGGACAACCGATCTGGCCAACCGGTCACTTCTGTCCCCGATCCAATGGCTACCGCAAACCGCTGATTGATTTCACTGAGTAGCCGACGTCTGGCCGGATTAGTGACCCCAGCTAGATTTGGTGCCATGCATTCCTGGTCTGCCGTCCCCGTTCCGCATCTGCCCCGGAACACCAATCCCAAGATCGATGATCGGGTACGGGTCTGGGATACCGAATCTCGTTCTTTGACGGCTGTCGGACCGCAATCCGGTACTGCTGGGCTTTACGTCTGTGGCATCACACCCTACGACGCGACCCACCTGGGGCATGCTTTCACCTATTTGACATTCGATCTGCTGCAGCGTGTTTGGCGCGATCTGGGGCTGGACGTCCTCTACGTACAAAACGTCACCGACGTCGACGATCCATTACTTGAGCGTGCCAAGAAGACAGGTCAAGACTGGCAAGAGCTCGCTGCCTCGCAGGTGGAGCTCTTTCGTACCGACATGCAGGCATTGCGAATACTGCCGCCCGACCACTACGTCGCCGCCACCGAAGCACTGGATCTGGTCACCCGCGCAGTCGAGGAACTGGACGCCAAGCAGCTCGCCTATCGGGTGGCGGACGAACAGTATCCGGATTGCTATTTCCGCAGCGATGTAGTCGAGGGTTTCGGTGACATCTCCCACCTGACCAGGGCTGAGCAGCTTATCGAGTTCGCTGAAAAAGGTGGTGATCCGGAGCGGCCGGGTAAGGCAGACGCTCTGGATTCATTAGTCTGGCGGCTGGAACGCGAGGGCGAGCCTGCTTGGGCATCATCGTTAGGCCGAGGTCGCCCGGGTTGGCACATCGAATGCACGGCGATAGCGCAGCGCTATCTCGGCCCCACTTTCTCGGTGCAGGGTGGTGGTCGCGATCTGGCGTTCCCCCACCACGAGATGTGTGCGGCCGTCGGACGAGGCCTCACAGGACAACGCTTCGCAGATGCCTATGTGCATGTCGGCATGGTCGCCTTGGACGGACACAAGATGAGCAAGTCGCTCGGGAATCTCGAGTTGGTCTCCCGGCTACGAGCTCAGGGTGTGCCCGCCGCGGTGATCCGACTCGCGCTGCTCGGGCACCACTACCGTACTGACTGGGAGTGGTTCGCCAGCGATATTGAGAAAGCACAGCGCCGCGCGGACGCCTGGTCTGCAGCGTTCAACGCGCCG
>JALHFX010000289.1 GCA_022837595.1 Propionibacterium sp. | reverse complement strand
TCATCCGCACGCAGGATCAGCCTGCGCACCTGATGACCAGCCGCACGCCAAGCCACCTCGGGCTCGGTGAACTGCGGGTGAACGACGAGTACCTTACGGCCCGGGAAAGTGCACGCGATGAGAGTGAAGGCATCAGCAGCGCCGGCTGTCGGCAGTAGAGCGTCGTCCGCAACACCGTAGCGCTCGGCAAGCGTGTGGCGGGCCGTCCGCGAATCCGGATATCCGGTCCACCGTTCCACACCGCCACCGATTTCCTCGAGCAACCACTGCGGGGCCGACCGGACGTTGACCGCCAGATCTACCAGTCCGGGACGAAGCTGGGCGTCCCCGTGATGACGCAGGTCGGGTTCGGGAATCCGCTGCTCGGTGAGCGCAGGCCCCCAGCGTCGTCCTGCTTTCGCGAAGGCGGCGCACGCCTGCGCGAAGCGTTCTGCCTGCTTGGGGTACCCCGCCCAATGGATGTGCTGGTAGGAGGCCAACACCGACGGACTCGCCAGCCCCTCACGGCGGCCGGTGGCAGCGTCAACGAGCCAGGCCGGCTGCACTTGGGCAGCATCTCGCGAAGTCAGAGGTTCGGTTGTCGTCCGGTGGAATTCATGCGAATGCACCCGCTCCCCCGCCCGCGTCGCTACTGAGTCGGACTCAGCGACGAGCTCGCGATAACCCAGGGTGAGCTTCGGCGACATCGTCGAGGTCAGGGGAAGGGCGTCGGCCATGTCGACGCCATCCAGGCTGTGAGATAAATAAAGCAGGCCGGCGCACTCCGCGATGGTCGGTAGTCCGGCCCCGCCGGCCCCGACCGCGGCGCGTATCTCGGCCAAGAGCGGACGATTCGCCGCCAGCTCTTCGGCGTAGATCTCAGGAAAACCGCCGCCCAGATAGAGCCCATCTGTTCCGCTCGGTAGCTGCGGATCGTTCATCGGATCGAACTCGACGACCTCGCAGCCGGCCGCACGCAAGAGCTCCGTCGTCTCTGCATAGCGGAAGGTGAAGGCCCGGCCTGCGGCGACGGAGATCCGCGGCCGGCCATCGACCTTCGCCACTTCGCTAGCAGCAGACCACGGGTTGGTTGCCAGCCGACTCGCCGCGTCGGCGATGGTCAGCACCGCGTCAAGATCGACATGTTTGGACACCAACTCCGCGGCCGCGTCAATGACGGCCCGGGCTTGATCGCGTTCGGCGGCCGGCACCAACCCCAGATGCCGCGAGGGAACCACCAGATTCTTGGTGCGCGGTATGGCTCCCAACACGGGCAGCCCGATCTCGGCGAAAGCTTCCCGCAATTCGTCGACTGCTCTGGGTGAGCCGGTCTTGTTGAGAATCAC
>JALHFX010000119.1 GCA_022837595.1 Propionibacterium sp. | reverse complement strand
CGATAACTGGACCACGCAAGCCGCGGTCATGCCGGCTGCGTTGCGCGGCGATGCCGCGTGGGTGCCGCAACTTGGTGAGGTGAGCAAAACGGAGCTCAACAACGGTTATCGAGATGCGATTTCGTACGCGCAACGCCAGGCAGAGGATCGCCTGATCTACGTCGCCGTCACGCGCGCCCGCACCCAGCTGGTTGCCAGCTGCCACTACTGGTTTCCAGGCCGCCAAAGAAAGAGGGAACCTTCGGACTACTTCCAAGTGCTCTGCCGCGAGCCCGGCACCCTGATTGACGTAGAGCAGGAGGCATCAGAGACGAACCCGCTACTTGGGGAAGAGCTGCGTCACCCATGGCCGGTGCCGATCGATGAGGCGAAGCTTGCGGCACTCACGGATGCGGCCGAACAGATCCGTAGGGCCGGATCTGTCGACGAGGCGCTGATGGCAGCAACCGACCCCGAGGCGCAACAGCAGGGACAGACCTGGCACAGCCTGGCTGAGATGCTCATCGCTGCCGAGCGTCAACGACGGCGGCCTCGAACAGCTGTCAAGCTCCCGGCATCGATCTCGGCATCCGCGTTGATGATGGCGAACCGAGACCAGACTGCATTCGCCGCTCAGGTGCTGCGTCCGATGCCCCGCCCAATCAGCCAGCGCACCAGCGTCGGCAGTCGTTTCCATGAGTGGCTGGAAACACGGTTCGCCATGACCGGTTTGTTTGATGACAGCTTCGACGCCGACGAGCAGGACGAATCCAGTGGCTCGGCTGACCAGCTCTTGCGCAGCCTGATCGAGGCGTTCGAGCGCGGTCGCTACGCTGAACTGACCCCGCTGTGTATCGAAGAACCCTTCATCTTGACCATCGGTGATCAGCAGGTGCGCGGCAGGATGGATGCGGTCTTCGCCGCGCCCGGAGATGAAACATACGATTATCAGATCGTTGATTGGAAGACCTCGAATGCGCCGGCTGATCCGCTGCAACTATCGATCTACCGGTTGGCTTGGGCGCACAGCACTCAGGTGCCGCTCGACAGAGTCGATGCGGTCTTCTACCACGTCCTCAATGACCAGGTTGAGCGTCCACAGTTGCTCGATGAAGCCTCGATGATCGAGTTACTGGCGGGTCTCACAGCACGCGATAATCTCGACCTATGAGTCCCTCCCGATTGAGTCTGCCGCCCTGGGATAGGCGTGCACTATTAGACCGCGATGTCGAAGACCGAGACCCTGAATCGGTGCAGCGTGCGTGGGCTGAGGACACCGCCCGACTCTTGCGGGTCGATTTTGAGTCGCGATTCACCCTCGATCCGTTCGGTATTCCGACCACAGGGGAGCTACCAGACGATGTCGCGTTTCTCGGTCGTGTGGGTGGTGTTGCTTGGTTCGCGCAACGGGTGGACAGGATCGAGGGCGGCGCGACGATCCGTGATTTTCGGCTGAACGATTTGCAGTATCAGACGGTCAGCGCCGGACTTGCAGTGCTCAATTGGCATCAGAACACCCGCTTCTGCCCGCGCTGCGGTGGGCAACTGCGATATACCCGCGGTGGTTTCGTGGCCGCCTGCGTGATCTGTGGTCGGGAACACTTCCCGCGCACCGATCCGGCGATCATCGTGGCGGTGCTTGACCAATCGGATCGCCTCTTTTTGGCGCACCAGAGTGTCTGGGCGAAGAACCGGGTTTCCATCCTCGCGGGTTTCATTGAGGCTGGCGAGAGTGCCGAGAATGCGCTGTACCGGGAGGTCGCCGAAGAGGCGAAACTCGAGATTGAGGCCTACCGTTTCCTCGGTTCGCAGCCATGGCCCTTCTCGCGATCGCTGATGCTCGGTTATGTCGCGCGCAGTCACTCGTCCGGGCAGGTCGATCGAGTGGAGTTGGAGTGGGGGAACTGGTACAGCCGAAACGATGTGGACCGCGGCGTGGCGACCGGAGCGCTGAATCTGCCTGGGCCGGGTTCGATCGCCGCGCAGGTGATCTCCGCCTGGCGAACAGGCACACTGCCCGCCCCAGAGGACTAAGCCTGACTCCGACGATTTTCCGCTGCTGCGCGTCCCCTGGCGTGCAGGCCGCGAGGCGGTCATCACCTGTTGAGCCGACGCCCCAGGCCCGTCGCACGGCGCGCAGGCGTATTGATCGCTTGAGCGATGGCCTCGGCGCTGCCGAGGATTCGGACGTGTTTTTGGGCTCTGGTGACCGCGGTGTAGAAGAGCTCGCGGGTGAGCAGCGGGGAGCCGGTAGCCGGCAGCACCACGGTCACGGAGTTATATTCGCTGCCTTGCGATTTGTGCACGGTCATCGCGTGCATCGTCTCGCTGGAGTCGAGCAGCCATGGTGAACGCAGCCGGGGCTGGTCGCCGCTGGATAACGCAACTTGGATCTGATCATCGATGAGGACGACGACCCCGGTATCGCCGTTGGAGATTTGCAGGTCCGGTGCGTTCCGGGTGATCAACAAGGGCCTACCCAGATACCATTCGCCGGTTCGTGCATAGCCGGGAACCGCCTTGCGTATTTCTGCTTCGACTGCGCGCGACCAGCCGCCGACCCCGTACGGGCCGTGCCGGTGCGCGCAGAGCAGGCGGTGGGCGTCCATTGCGATCAGGGCCTGCTCGGATCTGCCCTGCCGGGCTGCTGAAACCATCTCCTGCCCCTGCACCATGATCTGGCGGGCCAGTGGTTCGATGGAGGCGAGCATCTGAGGGTCGGGGTCAACGTCGATCCACGCCAGTTCGGTGCCGCCACTACGAAGTAGATCGAGTGCGTCGTCTGTTCGCGCGGCCTGAATGGCCTCAGCCAACTCCTGGATCGGCCCAGTGAACCGGTGGGAATCGGTGAGTTCGGTGATCGCGCTCTGCGGGTCGCCGCTGGACATCGGTAGCCCGGCGCTGACGATGTCGGCGAGCACGGCACCGGCGTCCACGGACGACAGTTGGTGTGGATCGCCGACCATCACCAGTCGAGTGGTGGGACGCAGCGCAGCCATCAGGGCTGCCATCAGGTCGAGAGAGACCATCGACATCTCATCGATGATCAACAGGTCGTGCGGCAGGGGGTTTCCGGCGTTCCGCGTCATGTGGCCACCCGGTCTGGCCCCCAGCAGGGCATGCAAGGTCGTGGCCGGGCGCACCTGCAGATGCTGCCAAGCCGGTCCTCGAAGTTCGCTACCGGCCAGGGAGGCGTCCAACGATTCCTGCATCCGGGCAGCGGCCTTACCGGTGAACGATGCGAGGGCGACGCTGGTGCGTGTGGTCACCAGATTGTCGAGTACGCGAAGAAGCTGTGCGATGGTCGTGGTTTTGCCCGTGCCCGGGCCGCCGGCGATGACGCTCGTCCAGCTCGAAATCGACGTGCGTACCGCGTCGCGCTGGGCTGTGGTGAGTACCGGCCCGCTGGTCGCCAGCGACCGGGCCTGCTCGAAAGCATCGTTCAACTGTTCCGGACAGACCGGCGGTGGCGGCAGCGAGATGCGGCTGGTCAGCGCGATTCGCACACGTTCTTCGGACTGCCAGTTGCGTTCGAGATAGAGCTGGCGGTCGACCAGCCGCAATGGGCGCTGATTAGCTTCGGGTTGGTCACCGACCGCGACTAACGGCGAATCTGCCAGCATGCTCAACCAGCCCTCACGATCGGGCCACGCTAGCTTCTCGGGGGGTGGCTGAAGATCGTCGATGGGCAGGCAGACCGAGCCGGATTCTTGAGCGCGTAGGCAAAGCGCGACAGCAAGCAGCACTTCGGGGCGCTGCTCACCGGTCAGCCAGGAAAGCGTTCGGGCCAGCTGAACTCCGTTCCAGGAGATGGCACCGGCCGTCGAGAAGTCGGCGAGCAGGCCGGTAGCGACCACCGACGACTCGAAGACATCATCGCTCATCGTTCACCTCCGGCGAGCACCTCGGAGGCTGCGGCGACCATCTCTGCAGGCGGCAGCCAGGTGAAGACTCCGCTGGGCATGGATCCGAGCACTGGTGTCTGCACACCGCTCATACCGCGCACGAAGAGATAGCCGACCCCACCCAGATGCAGCTCAGGGCGGTAGCCGGGCAACCGCCAACTCAGATACCGGTGCAGGGCCACGCTGTACAGCAGTGCCTGCAGCGGGTAGTGCGCCTGACACATCGCGTCGGTCATCGCCGCTGGAGTGAACCGAGGCAGTCTGTTCGTCTTATAGTCGAGGATCACATAGCGGTCGTGCTCACCGGGCACTTGCAGCACCACGTCGATGGAACCGGTCAAGAACCCTGCCAAGGTGGTTTGGGCGGCGGGTGAATCGGCCAACAATGCCCCATAGGGCTGGAGCGGATCGCGGTCGTCCAACATCAAGGTGAAGCAGCGGGCGAGATCGTCCACCCGGCTGCGATTGCCGCCGACCCCACCCAGTGGGATCTCGAAATCGAGCTCGGCGAGTCTGCGGGTTGCGCCGAGGTCCCGCAGCGTCCGATCCTTCGTCAACACACCGAGCGGAGTGCTGACGACCTGCATAAGACCCTTAGTCAGAGCGGATGTGTCGAGATCCGTCAACGGATATCGGGTGCGCAGACGCTGCACGCTCGCATCCAGATCGGCCTGCAACTGCATGCTGGCGGGGTCGACCTCCTCGAGCACCGCGTGCACCAGGCTGCCGAATTGAACACCGCCGGGCAACTGTGCCAATGCCGAGGTGGGCTGTGGCTCGCCTGAACCGATCGGGTCGGCTGCGGCAGATTGCGGATCCACTTCAATCTCATCGAAGCCGGCTCCCGAAGTCGGCAGCGGGCCGAGTTCGTGGGCTTCGGCGCTCAGGCCGGTATAGGAAGTACGGGTCCAGGCCCGATCGATGTGATCGACGAAGACACGCGCATCGAGCAAT
>JALHFX010000118.1 GCA_022837595.1 Propionibacterium sp. | reverse complement strand
CGCGTCCGCCGAATTCCCGAATCAATGCGGGCACATCGTTGGCGGGGTTCTCTCCGAGAGATCCGGTACACAAGGTGAAGCCGTTGTATGGAGAGTCATGGAACGACTCGATACGGCGCAGATCTTCGGCGTCCTTGGCGATACGCGGTAACCCAAAAAGTGACTTGGGTGGGTCGTCGGGGTGCATCGCCATCTTGACGTCGTACTGCTCGCAGGCCGGCATGATTGCCTGAATGAAGTACTTGAAGTTTGCTGCCAGACCGTCGACACCGAGCGGAGCGTAGGCTTCCAACAAATCCTCGAGGTGTGAGAGCCTCTCCGGCTCCCATCCTGGGAGCTTGTGTCCGCCGATGTTGCTGGTATTCATCCGATCCATGATCTGCTGGGCTGTGCCCTGAACCAAGGCATCCTCGTAGGCCATGGTCTGCGAGCCGTCCGGCAAGAGATAATGCAGATCGGTACGAACCCAGTCGAAGACCGGCATGAAGTTGTAACAGATGATTCTCACGCCAGCGGCCGATAGATTCTTAATCGTCGAGATGTAATTCGCGATGGCCCAGTCTCTTTTCGGGCCGCCGATCTTGATGTCATCGTGAATATTGACGCTCTCGACTACTTCGAACTTCAGGCCGACATTCTCGATCTGATCGCGTAACGCGACGATCTTCGCACTTGGCCAAACCTCGCCGACCGGAACATCAAACAAAGCGCCGACCACGTGGCTGACATTGGGCACCTGCCGGATGTATTCGAGAGGAATGGGGTCATCCTGCGCGCCGAACCAGCGCATTCCGAATTTCACTTTGATCCTTCTTATGTTATGGAACACAAATCATGGTGCGCTGGTGGACGCCTCGATGCGCCCACCAGCGCCAAGGTTAACCGCCGAGCCAGGCCAGTGGCACGGTAATCAACTTTGGGAACACCGCCAGGAGAATGACGAGTACGGATTGGGCGATGAAATATGGGATCACCGGTTTCAGGATCGCTCCCATTTTCACATTTCCTGTTGCACAGGCGACATTGAGCACCGGTCCAACTGGTGGCGATGTCAGGCCAAGCACATTTGCCAGTACGAAGACGATACCGAAATAGACGAGGTCGACGCCTGCGGCGTTGAGCACCGGGATCACGATCGGGGTCAGAATCAAGATCGTGGGTACCACGTCCATCGCCAGCCCGACGATCAGCACGATGATCATGAGGACGACCACCAGCAGAGTGGGTCGTTCGACCAACGGCTCGAGTAGCGCGATGACGATCTTCGGCAAGCCCGAGATGGTCATGAAGTACGCTGCGACTTGAGCCGTCGCCGCGAGGAACATGACGACAGCCGACATTTTCGCACCTGAGACCAGACCGGTGAAGATCTCCTTGGGTTTCAGTTCACGGTAGATGAAGACGCCGACGATCAGTGCATAGACGACTGCCACCACACCGGCCTCGGTCGCGGTGAAGATGCCGCTACGCAGGCCGACCAAAACGATGACGGGAAGCAGCAGCGCCCACATGCCGTCGATGAAGATCTTGATGGCCTCAGCCGCGGTCGGACGCCGCTCCGTGGACTTGACATTGTCCTTGCGAGAGACGATGAACCAGACGACGCACATCACCATGGTCAGGTAAACGGCCGGAGCGATACCGCCCATGAATAGCGATTTGATCGAGACTCCGGCAGCGACACCGTAGACGATGAACGGAACAGATGGTGGCATAATCGGCGCCACCAGGTTCGCAGAGGCCACCAATCCGGCAGACTTAGCCCGATCGTAACCGGCCTTTGCCATCATCGGAATGAGAATCGCCCCGAGTGCAGCCGTCGAGGCCACGGCCGAGCCGACCAACGAGGCGAACAGTAGGCAGGCGAAGATGGTGACGTATCCGAGACCACCGCGCACTCGTCCGACAAAGATATTCGCGAAGGAGATCAGCCGTCGGGTTAGGCCGCCGCGGTTCATCAATTCGCCGGCCAAGACGAAGAATGGCAGTGCCATCATGGATACGGAGTCGGTTCCGCGCATCAATTGTGCCGAGATAATTTCGGGGTTGGTGGCGGTGCCGCCCATGTGCAGGCCGGTGACCACTGCGCAGAAGAGCAAGGAAATCGCGATCGGTACGCCGATGGCGATGGCGGCGATCAAGTAGACCAGGAATAGGGTGAGCAGAAGCATCGTTGATCAGTCCTCACTCCATCGCAAATTCTTCGGAGACTTCGTCTTTCGGAGCCATAAGCGTCAGGACGGGAGTCTTCGAGACGAGCATCTTTATGATGTTCGAGGTAGCGAGCGCGATGATCGACGCTCCGGTCACTACGCCGATTCCATTGATCAGCGCGCGAGGATAGCCGGTGGCTACCCAACTGTCGTGCATACTTTGCATGGTCAGCTTCCAGCTGCCGATGGTGAGAATCGCCATCATCCAGATAACGATGAGCTGAATAGCGAGATAGAGTGCTTTGCGTGCTTTCTCGGGGACACGTTCAACGAGTAGTTCGACGCCGAGGTGACGGTTATCGCGGTAGGCGTCGATCGTTCCGAGATAGACGAGATAGATGAAACAGATGCGGGCGATCTCTTCTGTCCAGGCGAGCCCGGTATTGAAGACATATCGAAGGATCACGTTCAAAAAGACGAGCGCAATCATAATGCCGAGGAAAACCGCAATAAGAACTTGAATCCCCCGGAATAATTTGTCCATGAGTCCGGTCATGTGAAGGCTCCAGTCAGAGATCGGGGCCCTCGTCGGTCAGCGACTGCGGGCCCCGATGTTTGTTGGTCGGTTACTTGACTGCTTCGATCTTGGCGATGATCGGCGGGGCCCAGGAGTTCGCGGCAAGTAGCTTGTCGACGGTTGGCTGGGTCATTTCGATGAGTACTGCGCGGTCGGCGTCGGTGGGCTTGGTGACGGTAAGTCCGGCATCGACGAGAGTCTTGCGGTCGACATCGATACTGGCGATGTAGTCATTCCAAGCCTGCTCGGCAGCGTTGGTCGCAGCAGTCTGGACGGCCGTCAATTGTTCCTCGGTGAGCGAATCGAGGAAGCCTTGATTTGCGATGATCTCCATCGTCGCCACGATGTGGTTGGTCTCGTAGACATAGCCCTGCACCTCATAGAGGCCTTCGGAGACGATCGTGACCATGCCGTTGTCCTGGCCGTCAACGACACCGGTTTCCAGTGCGGAGAAAAGTTCTCCCAGCGGAATCACCTGAGCGCTGGCGCCAAGGTCCGTGGCCAGGCCGAGGTGAATGGGATTGTTGGGCATCCGGAACTTCTGTCCCGCGAAGTCTCCGGGCGCAGTCAGTTTCTTGGTGCTGCTGAACGTGCGAGCGCTGTTCGGCCCCCACGCCAAGATCTGAACGTCGGGGAACTGCTCATGGAAGGTCTCGCTCATTTCAGTGGCCACATCGCCGGTCCAGGTCGCCTTCGCGTGGTCCAGGTCTCGGTAGAGCCAAGGCCAATCGGAGATCAGCATCTCGGGCATCTCCTGGTTCATCGGGGTTCCGACGACAGCCATCTCGATCGTCCCGTTGCGGACGGAATCCCACAGATCCGCCTCGTTGCCCAGCGTCCCAGAGTGATAGACGTCGACGATGATGGATCCGCCGGTCAACTCCTCGATCTCAGGCTTGAGCACATCATCAAGAGCTTGTGCCATCGGGTGAGTCTGGTTCCACGTCCCTGCAATCTTGATGACGCGACCATCACCGCCGTCGACAGAGGCGGGGCCCAGACCGCAACCGGCCAGCGCAAGTGCCGCAATTGCGGCTACAGACGCCGTGAGAGTCTTCTTCTTCATTCGAGTGCTCCTCATGTTCAGGGGCAAGCCCTGAGATGGGCGGCTCGTTCACATCGCCTTAGATGTGAAGGCCGGGTGGTGTGCAGAGTCAGCGGTCTAGGGTCACTGAGAGTCGACCTTGACCACTGCTGATACAGTACCACTGATATATTAGTGCTGTCAAACAATCTCTTGGGTAGGCTGTTCACATGGCCCCGACAAAGAAGACAATCCGGCAGCGTACTTACAACGAATTGCGCGATCGGATCGTCACTTTGCAATATGCACCCAAGTCCGTGATCTCCGAGAAAGACCTGGCCGCCGAACTCGGCGTCTCACGAACGCCCGTCAGGGAGAGTCTGCTCAGGCTTCGCGATGAGGGTCTGGTCGAGGTCTTTCCGCAGATGGGTACATTCGTTGCTCATGTCGACATAGACAGGGTGGAACTGGCGCAGTTCATCCGTGAAGCGATCGAATGTACTGCGTTGGCGGGATTTGTGAAGAACCGGTCAACGCCTCGGCACCTGGAGGCACTGCACGCGAATCTGGCTGCCCAGCGCAGGGTCGCAGACACAGGAGCCAATCTGCGTGAGTTCTTCGTCCTCGACGAAGCCTTTCACCTAGGGCTGCTCGAACTGAGCGGTCGCAATACGGCTTGGCCAATCGTGGCCTCCCAAAAGGCCCACCTGGATCGCGCCCGACGATACGGCTTGGTCATCCATCCGATCGGGTCGCTGATCGATCAGCATCAGCGGACGGTGGACGCTATCGAATCCGGCGACCTTGATCTGGCGGTCGCAGTCTTGCGCGAACACCTGAGAGAAATCCTCGGCGATCTGGCGACGGTACAGGAACAGAATCCCGAGATCTTCGCCTCGAGGCAACTGCGTCCAGTTCGCAGACTGGTGACGACACTCGAGCCGCAATGAGAGATCGCGCAGCACGCCAGAGCTCGGCGCTCGACCGATAGTCTTCCCAGCAGAGGATCGCTGTTGTGGACTAGGGGGCCCTGTGAAGCCGATCGCCACCCGTTTGCGTACCCCGTGGGCCGACGAAGCCCTGGAAGCGGAGCTTC
>JALHFX010000117.1 GCA_022837595.1 Propionibacterium sp. | reverse complement strand
GTTGGGGGCCGCTCGCATGGTGATGCTCACCGATGTTGCGGGCCTGTATGCAGACTGGCCGAACTCGGAGAGCATCGTCAAAGAAATCGACTCCACCGAGCTTCGTCAGCTACTACCCGACCTGGAATCGGGTATGCGTCCGAAGATGGAGGCCTGCTTGCGTGCGGTGGACGGGGGCGTTGATCGCGCCACAGTCATCGACGGCCGCATCAAACATGCGCTGCTTCTGGAGATCTTCACCGACGAGGGCACGGGCACGATGGTCCGTGCCGCAAACCACGACCAGGAGGCATGATGGGTACCCAGGCCGAATGGCTGGAACGTTACCAACGTTCGATGATGCACAACTTCGGCATGCCGAAGACCGTCTTCGTCCGCGGCGAGGGTTGCTCGCTGTGGGACACCAACGGCAAGCGCTATACCGACATGTTCAGCGGTATCGCGGTCGGTGGCCTGGGTCAGGCGCACCCGGCAGTGACGCAGGCTGTCAGCGCGCAACTCGCAACCTTGGGGCATATCTCCAATCTGTTCGCATCTATACCCCAGATCGAGCTGGGGGAGCGGCTCGCCGACCTGGCGAAACCGAGGCCAACGAGGCCGCCTTCAAGATCACTCGGCTGAGTGGGCGCACGAAGATCGTCGCGATGGAAGGTTCGTTTCATGGGCGGACGATGGGTTCTTTGGCGTTGACTTCGACAGCCAAATACCGAGAACCGTTCGAACCACTACCTGGTGACGTCGTTTTCGTCCCGTACGGCGATCTGGACGCTGCAGCTCGCGCCGTCGATGAGCAGACCGCCGCGGTGATTGTCGAGACCATCCAGGGCGAAAGCGGAGTGGTCTGTCCGCCCCGCGGGTTCCTGCCGGGATTGCGTGCACTGACCCGCGAACACGGTGCGCTGCTGTGGGTAGATGAGGTTCAGACCGGTATTGGGCGTTGTGGCGAATGGCTGACCTCGGTCAGCGATGGCTTGGATTCGGATCTGATCACACTGGCCAAAGGACTCGGAAACGGTATTCCGATCGGGGCCTGCCTCGCCATTGGTCCGGCCGGAGAATTGTTCACGCCCGGCAGCCACGGCAGCACATTCGCGGGCAATCCGGTCGCGGCGGCCGCGGGACTCGCCGTCTTGGACACCATCGAGAACGACGGCCTGCTGGAGCAAGCTCGTGAATTGGGCGATCACCTGGTCGAAGAGATCGCTGCTCTGCAACTGGGGCAGATCGTCGAAGTACGTGGCCGGGGTCTGCTTCGTGGGATTGAGCTGACCACCGATATAGCGTCGCAGGTGGCTGAGACCATGCTCGAACTCGGCTGGATCATCAACGCTCCGCGACCGAACGTCTTACGGTTGGCGCCGCCGCTCATAGTGACACCGCAGATCATTGATGACTTCGTGGAAACTCTCGGCGTCGTCATCGTGCAGGAGTCGGGTCGGTGAGTGAGGAGGGCCAGCCGAGGGCATCGACACGGGTGGTGCGGCAGGCCCGCATCATCGAGTTGATCCAGCGGCACCAGATCGGTTCGCAAGCAGAACTCGCGGACCTCCTAGCCGCTGGCGGTATCTCAGTTAGTCAGGGCACATTGAGCAAGGATCTGCTCGAGATCGGGGCGGTGCGGGTTCGTAATGCGGCAGGAACCTTGGTTTATGCGCCGCCTGCCGCCGAGATCGCTTCTGATCACGTCGCGCACGAGGCGAGATTGGCGCGAGTCTGTGGCGAGTTACTCATCTCCGCGGCCGGATCAGCGAATCTCACCGTTCTCAAAACACCCCCTGGCGCTGCGCAGTATTTCGCGTCCGTCATCGACCGGGTCGCCAATGATGCGATCCTCGGCACAATTGCCGGCGATGATTCGATCCTGGTGATCGCGCGGAAAGCTGCTGGAGGTGAGGAACTGGCCAGCTGGTTCAGCGCGATGGCCTTGGGCGAGTCACGGGACGGTTCTGCCGAGTGAGTACCCCCGAGCGCATCCCGCCCGAGCCAACAATCGGTGATTCAACGGCACTCAACCGTCGTGGCAGCCTCATTCCGGCTGCTGAGCGTCGCGAGCCCGACTACCGAGGTGGCATTGAGTTGCGCCATGATGATCGGGTGAGCAAAATACCCGATCAACCCGCAGCTCAGCACGCCGAAGGATTCCTTTGGGGCGGTCGCTTCACCGGTGGGCCTGCCGATGCGATGTTCGCGCTGTCAGTCTCAACACAGTTCGATTGGCGCCTGGCACTGGATGATTTGGATGGCTCACTCGCGCACGCCGCCGCTCTGCACAGGGCGGAATTGCTCACCGATGAGGAGCACGAGGCGATGGTGCAGGCTCTGCAGCAGTTACGGGCTGATGTGGAGTCCGGAGCGGTCGTGGCGGATCCGACTGATGAAGATGTCCACGGTGCGCTGGAGCGTCTGCTGATCGAACGGGTCGGCGCGCAGCTGGGTGGACGTCTGCGAGCCGGACGCTCGCGTAATGACCAGATCGCGACGTTGATCCGTCGCTGGCTGCGGCGCCAGATCCGCGCGCTGAGCCTGGATGTGCTCGCCCTCGTTGACGCCTTGCGTGATCAGGCGGACGCTCACTTGGGTGCCATCATGCCCGGCCGCACGCACCTACAGACTGCTCAACCGGTGCTGGTCTCCCACCAACTGTTGGCGCACGCCTGGCCGCTGCTGCGCGATATCCAGCGACTCCAGGATCTCGACAAACGTGCTGCGGTAAGCCCCTACGGCTCTGCGGCGTTGGCAGGCACCTCTCTGGGACTGGATCCCGAGCAGGTGGCCGCCGACCTCGGTTTCGACTCATCGGTTCCTAACTCGATTGACGGCACAGCCGCGCGCGACGTGGTCGTGGAGGCCGCTTACGTGGCAGCGCAGATCGGGGTGGATCTCTCGCGGCTGGCTGAGGACGTCATCATCTGGGTGACACCGGAGTTCGGGTTCGCGAAGCTGGACGACGCTTGGTCGACCGGGTCCAGCATCATGCCGCAGAAGAAGAACCCCGATGTCGCCGAACTTGCGCGCGGCAAGGCAGGACGCCTGATCGGCAATGTCAGCGGCCTCTTGGCTACGTGCAAGGGTTTACCGCTCGCTTATGACCGTGATCTTCAAGAAGATAAGGAACCGCTCTTCGACTCCTTCGATCAGCTGCACATCTTGTTGCCCGCGATGGCGGGCATGATGGCGACGCTACGTTTCGACACCGAACGAATGGCCCAGGCGGCACCGCGAGGCTTCTCGCTCGCAACCGATATGGCTGACTGGTTGGTGCGCCGAGGAGTTCCCTTCGCCAGGGCTCATGATGTTGCCGGAGCAGCTGTGAGGTTCTGCGAAGCGGCAGGTATCGAACTCGCGGAGCTTACTGCTGAGCAGCTGGCCGAGATCGCACCGGAGCTCAGCCCCGATGTGCTGGGTGTCCTAACCATCGAGGGATCGGTCGCTTCACGCGACGGGCGCGGCGGCACCGCGCCGGATCGGGTAGCCGAGCAGATCACCGAGTTGAATATGGTTGCGAACGCTGTTCGGGGCTGGGCCAAAGCCTGATCGATCGCGCAGACCGCTAGTCTGACCTGGTGAATGCACTGCTCGATGAACTGAGATGGCGTGGCTTCGTTGCCCAATCGACCGATGTGGACGCTCTCGCGGCCCATCTCGACAACGGACCTGTGACGTCCTATGTCGGTTTCGATCCGACGGCGGCGAGTCTGCACATCGGGCACCTGGTGCAGTTGCTGCTCGCGCGCCGACTGCAAGAGGCCGGTCATCGGCCGATTCTGTTGGTCGGTGGTGCCACCGGCATGATCGGCGATCCGAAGATGTCCGGCGAGCGCGTGATGAATCAGGCCGAAGTCGTCCGGGAATGGGCGGCAGGGCTCCGCGATCAGGTGGCTCGCTTCGTGAGTTTCGAAGGCGCCAACGCCGCGATCGTCGAGAACAATTTCAACTGGACGTCGCAGATCTCGGCATTGGACTTCTTACGTGATGTCGGCAAGCACTTCTCGGTGAATCGGATGCTCGCACGCGATGTCGTGGCCCGGCGTCTCAACGAAGGCATTAGCTACACGGAGTTTTCGTACGTCTTGCTTCAGTCCTTGGATTACCGGGAGCTCTACCGTCGCTATGGTGCGACCCTGCAAACTGGCGCCCTGGACCAGTGGGGGAATATCACCGCAGGCATCGACTACATCCGCCGCACCGAGGGCACCACCGTCCACGGACTGGTGACCCCATTGCTCACCAAATCCGACGGCACGAAATTTGGTAAGACCGAGTCGGGGACGATCTGGATCGATGGTGCGCTGACTTCGCCATTCGCCTTCCATCAATTCTGGCTGAACGTTGAGGACGCGAAGGTGATCGAATACCTCAAGATCTTCTCGCCGCGGACCCGCGACGAGATTGCCGAGCTCGAGCTCGAGACCGAGCAGGCTCCGCACAAACGTGCGGCTCAGCGTGCCCTCGCCGACGACATCACTGACCTTGTACACGGCCGCGCCGAGCGCGAAGCCGCCGAACTGGCCGGGCGGGCTTTGTTCGGACGCGGAGATCTTTCCGCGCTGCCCGACTCGACGTTGGACGCCGTGATGTCGGAGCTCGGTGCCGGACAGGTTACTCGAGTGGATGGGACGCTGCCGCTAGTTGTCGACCTGCTGTTCGCCAGCGGAGTGGTCACCTCGAAGTCGGCCGCCCGACGCGCAATCACGGGGGGTGGCGCCTACCTGAACAACCAGAAGGTGACCGATGTCGAGGCGCGCCTGTCGGAGGAGGATCTGCTGGGTGGACGCTGGGCACTGCTTCGCCGAGGTAAGCGTGCTGTCGGCTCAGTGGAACTCGTGGACTGAATCGGACGAAGCGAGCAAGAGGTACTTCCGGGCTCGCGAGAGCCTCTCCAGCAGGCTCGCGGCGTTCTTGGCTCTCGCAAGCCGGCCATCCTTGAGTTCACTTGGTGATTTACCTGGTATCGATCGACGGCTACAGCTCGCAGTAACCTCGAATTTGCGCGCCGGATTGGAGCTGTGTATAGTTCATCGAGCCGCCTGGGGCTGGTAGTCCTGGGAACCGGCCGGATCGAGGTCTGGCTAGGGGTGTTACCTCTGGTTCTGATTCTTGGGTTTGGTTGGTAGGTTAGCTCTCTGGAGCTGTTTCAGGCAGAGGGGTGTGCGTCCAAAGTGGGCCCGCTCCGAGCTTGACGGTTTCAGGCAGTAGATCTTGGTGGCAGAGGGTCTGGATCCTCGGGTTTGACTCTTGCGACGGGGTCTGCTAGGGTTGGTCGGGTCGCTTCGGCCGGGTTTTGGTCTGGTTGGGGTGGTTGTGGTCCTGATTTTTGGGGGACTGCCTTGTTGGGGTGGTTCTTCTTTTTGAGGGGTTCTGCTGGGTTTGGCTTTTGTGGTTGGGCTTGGTAGGGTTTGTGGTTGTTGCTTTGCTGGGGGCCTTGTTTTTTGGGGTTTTTGGTGGGGTGCCC
>JALHFX010000027.1 GCA_022837595.1 Propionibacterium sp. | reverse complement strand
TGTAGTGGTGATTCGAAGAGTGCCAGGTAATCGAGGGTGGCGCTGACGCCTCCTTCGATGGAGTTCTCGATGGGCACTAGAGAGGCGCTGACATCACCGACGCGTACCGCGTCCAAAGCTCGAGCGACGGTCGGGAAAGCCACAGCTGGTCCGTCGCCAAGCGTCAGCAATGCCTGATGGGTGAAAGTGCCCTCCGGGCCGAAGAATCCGCGCATGTCGCTTAGGATATCTGGGTGCACCCGGGGCTAGGTCGGCAGTCTCAGCCGTATCCTAGTCGTGCGCGATCAGCGCAACCGGCGACCCCACCTCAGCCAGTGCCGCAGACAAGAAGGCCCCCTCGTCCGCCCGGTGCAGTCCACGACCATCGATCCAGTTGCCGACGACCACGAGCCGGGAATCTGTCACGTGTTTTGCGATTTCATCCCAGCTAGGCAGCATGACGGTGTGTAGCGCGACGGACGCGTAACAAACCGCAAGCGCTTCGAGAGCTTTCGCCCCGCTGGTCGACTTCGGGTCGGAGCCGACCAGCACAGCCTGCAGGTCACTGTCGCTACTTGCCGCATAGGCGAACGCGAATGCGGCCGGCGCATAATTCTCCTGGTTCGAGTCAATCAGCAGACTCACTGTCAGCGTTTGCGGGGCTTCGTCGGCGATCACCACCAGTGGGCAGCGCGGGACGACCGGCCGATGGTTCCGACGGTTATTGGAAGGACGAGGGACGGCCATCGCCGTACAGTGTGACGCAGCCGCAGTGATGACTGCATCCGGCGCACCAGACAGCTTGCGGTACCGAATCGTCAATCCCGGATGGCTGAACCGCAATTCGTCGGTGAGCAGACGCACGCGTTGTCTTGAAGGCGCGACCGGACGAGTGCCGAGTTCGCTTGGCTCGATCATTGTCAGGTGGTGGTGACTGCGCTCCGCCCAGTTCGCGGCCCAGCGGACTGCCGTGCCCTCATGCTCCGTGCCGTCCAAGACAACCCCGAGACCGCAATACTGGTCGTCAATCATCGTCGTCTCCTCGATTTGGCTGCTCATGAGTCGATCTCAGCAGCCCGTGGTGAGCAGGCGCGGTGAGGTAGCTGTGACTCTCCTATGTTGTCTTTCGAGGTTGTTTATCGAGGCGGCTAACGCAGCAGCTTGCTCATCCGACGATCTGCGAGAAGTTTCCCGCCGGTTTGGCAGCCCGGGCAGTATTGCAGCGATGAATCCGCGAAATTGACCTGCGCGATCGTGCTCCCGCAGACAGCGCAAGGCTCACCGGCGCGCCCGTGGACCCTCAGGCCGAGGCGTTTGTCATCTTTGAGTTTGTCCGGCGGCAGACCGTAACTGCGCTTGAGCGCGTCAGAGAGAACCGCACCGATCTGTTCGTAGAGCAGCTGGCGGTTGGCCTCGTCCAGCTTGGACGCCGGGGTGAACGGGCTCATCTTGGCCGCATAGAGGATCTCGTCGCTGTACGCATTGCCGATACCGGCGATGACCCGTTGATCGCGCAGCATCCCCTTGAGTTGAGACCTTCCGGCGCCGTCCAGGATCTTGTCGAAGGCCGCCCGGGTGAAGCTCTCATCAAGCGGATCCACCCCCAATGAGGAGACCATCTCGATCTGCTGCGGGTCGGTCGTCACCCAGACCGCCAACCTGCGCTGGGTGCCGGCTTCTGTGAGATCGAAGCCGGAACCATCGTCCAGCACCAACCGCAGACTCAGCGGCCCCTTGCCCGCACGAGCGGGTGTGACGGGTTGCTCGCTCTTCCATTTGAGCCACCCGGCACGAGAGAAAGCCACCAACAGATGTATGCCCTGGGCGTCGAGATCAAGCATCTTGCCGTACCGGGCAACCCCGCTGATCTCCAGCCCGAGAAGCGCGCTCAACGGCGGTTTGAATGTCTTCAACGCGGCGAAATCGAGTAGTTGCACACCAGCGATCGCGTGACCGACCAGCTTGGTCTCCAGCCAACCGCGCAGCGCCTCCACCTGAGGTAGCTCCGGCATCTCACCTCCCGTTAATTGTCAGTATGCCAGGAGAGAACACAGCGGCCGACGGGATCCTCCGTCGGCCGCCGTGGGGTTGGGTGGGTAGTTTGTTGGCTATCGTCGTGCGCGGGTCAGGCGATCAGCCAGCACAAGCAGACCGCAGCGAAGCCGACCACACTGCAGATCGTGGTCAGCAGGGTCCAGGTCTTCAGTCCATCAGCGACCGACAGCCCCAGATATTTGGTGACGATCCAGAAGCCGGAATCGTTGATATGCGAAAGCCCGAAGCCGCCGAAACCGATGGCCAGAGCGATGAGCACCACCTGCATGGAGCTGAAGCCACCGCCTTCTACGGCCGAGACCATCAGTCCCGCAGTAGTCAGCAGAGCGACGGTTGCTGAACCTTGAGCCGCCCGCAGCGCCAATGCGATGACATAACCCATCAGCAGCACCGGCATGCCCAACCCGATCAGCAGACCCGACAGAGCCGCGCCAACACCGGTCTCCACCAGCACGTTCGCGAAAACGCCGCCCGCACCGGTGACGAAGATGATGATCGCAACCGTATCGAGCGCAGAATCCAGGACCGAGCTGCGCTTTGCCAGACTCCACTTCTCTTTCGAGCCGATCAAGAAGTAGGCAAGCCCCACGCCGACCAGCAATGCGAAGACCGGTGCCCCGATCAGCGAGAGCGCCCGCTGCGCCAAGGAGCCTTGGGCAACGAAGAGCGCACCGGTGGTGCCGGCCATGATCAGGCCCAACGGAATCAAGATGATCGTCAACACGGTTCCGGCGCCGGGCCCCGGACGCGAGGTGATCTCCTCAACACTGCCCCGCATGGCCGCGGCAGCAGGCGAGGCACCTATTTTTACTTTCTCGAGATTCATTCGACGCGAGACGAAATAGCCGACGATGGCCATCGGGATGCCACAGCCGATGCCGAGGATGGTCATCAGGCCCAAGTCGGCGCCCAGTGTTGCGGCGACCGCGACGGGGCCGGGATGCGGCGGAACCGCGACATGCACCGCGAGCAGAGCGATACCCACGGGCAGACCGATCTTCAATGGGTTGATGCCCGCGACCTTCGCGAAGCCGAACACGATCGGCGCCAGAATGATGAAGCCGACATCGAAGAAGACCGGGATGCCCAAGATGAATGCGGCCGCTGTCACCGCCATGATGACTCGTTTGACGCCGAGCTTGCCGGTGAAGGCAGCAGCCAGGCGTTCCGCGCCACCGGACTCCTCGATCATCTTGCCCATCATCGCGCCTAGCCCGACAATGATCGCCACAGATCCCAAGGTCTTGGCCATGCCGGCTGTCAGAGTCGGGATGACCTGATCGAGAGCCAACCCACCAGCAAGTGCCGTGCCGATCGATACCAACAGCAGCGCCACGAACGCCGAGAGCTTGAACGCTATGACCAGAACCAACAGCACCGCGATCGCTACGACCGCGAGGCCAAGCAGATACCCCTCACTCATCTCAGGCCTCCGGAGCGAGAACGGTGATCACCGACGAGTCGTCCTGAGCAGCCTTGCCCTGGGCCTCGCCGATCAGGTACAGCTGCTCGGCGGCAGCAGCGACGGGTGCGGCCAGGTGCACGGCGCGGCAGGCATCGGCGACGATGCCCATGTCTTTGACGAAGATATCGAGGCGGCTCTTGACCTCGGCGCCGCCTTCATCGTAGGCCTGCAGCATCCGCTGACCTCGGTCGCCGAGCATGAATGAGGCGGCTGCACCAGACATCAGCGCGTCCAGGGCCTTCCGCTTATCCAGCCCGAGCTTGCCGGCCAAGGCGAGGGCTTCGCCTGCCACGGCGATATGAACACCGCAGAGCAGCTGGTTGACGGTCTTCATCTTCTGGCCGTCGCCGGGTTGGTCGCCGATGCGCACCAGGTTCGACGCGAGGGCCTGCATGACGGGCTCAGCCAGCGCCCAGCCCTCGTCGGTCGCACCGACGGTCATCAGCAAGTCGCCGTTGCCTGCGCGGACAGGTCCGCCGGAGACCGGCGCGTCGATCAGCTCAAGGCCTTCGGCTGCCAGCCGAGCGGCGACATCCTGAACGGCCTGGATGCCGACGGTGGAGGTGACGACGATCGCTGAGCCCTTGTCGAGGGAGGAGGCGATCCCTGCCTCACCCCACAGCAGAGCCTCGAGTTGCGGTTGATTGCGCACCGCCACGAGCACCAGGTGAGCGCCGGCAACCGCCTCGGCGCCCGAGGTGAAGACCTCGACTCCAGCATCGCGGGCAAGCTCCATGCGCGTTTCAGCGATATCGAAGGCACGCACAGGGAAGCCCTGTGCCGCGAGCCAGGTTGCCATCGGCAGGCCCATGGCACCCAGGCCGAGCGCGGCGACGGTACGTGACTGGTCGTTGTTGGACATAGTGATCTCCTATGATCGGGGTTATCGGTGATGGTCAGCGAGACAGTTTGTCGACGACTTCGGCGAGCGAGTTCTGGTCGCCGACATTGCCGGCGAAAACGATGTACGGGATGCCGCGAGCAGGGCCTTCGACCGGTTCCCACAGCGAGACGATGCCTGGCAGCATCGGGCCACGGACGAATGCCTTGGTCATGCTCAGACCACGCGCTGCCACATCGCTCGAGGTAATACCGCCCTTGGCGATCACGAAACGCGGCGGGCTGGCGACCAGGACACGCTGGACGACCTCGACCACAGCGTCCGAGACTGCTCGGGCGATGGCCAGCGAATCGGCAGCGTCCGAACCTGTGACCAGCGTTCGCGAGGTGCGGACCACCACATTGCCTTTGGCAAGTTGGGCAACCGCCTGCTCGACAATCTCATCCAGGTGGGCATCACGCCCCTCCGAGAGTACGGTGCGCACGTCGATCTCGAGTTCGACCGGCTCACGCAACGCCCGCAGCGCCTCAAGCTGGCGGGTCGTCTGCTGCACGTGCGAACCGACCATGATCAAGCCGCCGACCGCATCCTCGGCGAGCCCGCCCTTACGGATCGCAGCCAGATCTTCGGACTCCAGCGGTGGGTGCACATCTTGACCAATCCGCGCACGAACGAACGGGGGGCCAACCCGATAGATGAACCGGCTACCGGCATCCTCGGCCTGTTGAAGTGCCAGCGAGAAACGCCGCAGATCATACTCGTCGACAATGTCTGGGACGATGGGCTGTTCATCGCTGGCGCTGCGTAGCCGGGCAACGACGGCGTCCAGATCGGTGCGCAGCTCGCCCAACGGAATCTCGATCACAGCAGACGCAGGTATCGCGCCCTCGCTCTTCTCCTCGACCCACTCGGCCAGCCGCGAACTGCGGTAGCCGAAGGTGGCATCGCGCGCGAATTCGGTCTCGCCGCACGCGGTGAATCCATCGGCCATGCTGCCGGCATAGTGGATGCCTCCGACGGTGATGCGTCCCGCATCGCCGAAGGCGGGGACAATGACGATGCCGTCGACGCGCTCGCCGTCATGTTCGGCAATGCACTGGGCGAGCACCTGCGGTTCCAGCGGAAAATGCCCACGCAGTGTGGAATCGGAACGCGAGACGAAGTCAACGCGAATTCCGGTGCGTTCGGAAGCCGCGGTCATCACGTAGACGGCTGGTCGTTCTTGACTCAGCGCCCACTGCATCGATTCGACGCTCCAGTCGGTGAGCACCGGCAGATCGGCGACTGACTGGGTTCCGGTGGGATCGTCATCGAGAACGACGAACACCCGCCGGTCTGATCCCGCGGCGGCCGCCACCTGCGCTGCCGAGATCTCGGCTGTCGGTGGGTACCCCACGAGAAGGTCTTCAAAGCTGATTGGCACGACTCCTCCTTGAGTAACTCATCAGATATCTGATGACTACTATCATAGTGCGACTGGACGGTGAAGTGCAAGGGGTTACGCGTCGGTTTCCGTACGTCGCAAGATCTAGCGCGAGAGCACGTAGATTTCGAGATCCCGCTGAGTCTGATCCATATGAGAAGTCATCGCGTGTCTGGCCGCTTCCGGATCGCGAGTCGCAATCGCGTTCAATACACTGCGGTGCTCTGTGATTGCGTGCTCGCGGATCAGCGGTATCGCGGAGGTCTGCGTTCGAGAGAACTCTATGGTTGGGCGCATCGGATCGAAGATTGCGGCTACGAAGGGATTGCCGGTTCCGCCGAGGATGGCGTCGTGAAACTCGATATCGGCCTCGACGAAGGCATCGACATCGGCGATTTGCGCTGCGGCCTCCATCTGCTCCACGTATTTGCGAAGATCGTCGACCAATGAATCTGAACAGCGCACCGCACATAGTTCAGCTGCGCCGATCTCGATCATCCGTCGCACCTCGATCAGTTGCTGCGAGATCTTGGTGCCCTTGGGATCCAGGCGCTGCAATCTGGCGATCGCCTCGATGTCGCGCCACTGCCCGGTCGGCACCACGAACGTGCCTACGCCATGCTCGACCCGAACGATTCCTCGCTGCTCGAGACCTTTCACGGCTTCACGCACCGTCAGCCTGCTGACACCGCAGGCACGAGCAAGGGTCTCTTGGTTCGGCAATACGCCGTCGCCGAACTCAGCGGCGAGGATGCGGTCGATCAGCTCCGAAGCCGTCGTGTCGACAAGGTTCTCCCGTCCCACGTGGCCTCCTAGGCATACGACTGCAAGCAGACTACCGCGTCCACTCTAGGCGGTGCGCTCCAACTGCCAATCCCCCGGCAGTCGCCGCCCGGACCAGACGGTTTGAGGTGCCGCCAACGCCAGTTGTAGACGTTCGAGGTAGTCGTCTCGGGATATTTCGCTGGCACCCAGACTAGCCAGATGGGGTGTCAGCCATTGCACGTCGAGCAGCGCTGTGCCGTCGGGACGATCACGCAGCTCGTTGATCAACCGCACCAGGGCAACCTTCGACGCGTCCTTGCCGAAGACAGCGTCATGAAACATGGATTCGCCGGCGAACAGTCCCCACAGACTCACACCGTAAAGCCCACCGACCAGTCGGCCTTGAGCGTCCCAGGTCTCCACCGAATGCACCACGCCCTCGCGGTTACCTTGGGTGAAGACCTCCCGTATATCGTCGTCGATCCAGCCGAATGGACGATTCGAGTCCGCGCAACGCGTCAATACTTCGTCGAAGGCCACATCGATGGTCGTCGTATAACGCCGGGCCGATTTCACCAGGCTGCGGGTCACTCGTAGATCTCCGAGCTCAATCACCCCACGACGCATCGGTGACCACCAGCCCATCCGCGCCTCGAAGCTCGCCTCGTGCAGGGGCATCGGGAATGCACCGGAGCAATAGGCGGCCAGTGTCATGGGCAGATCGAACTCGTCGCTGAAGGCAATCAGATCCTGGCTGGGCCAAGATTCAGGCGGACCGAAGACCTGCGTACGCATGCCTCAAGTCTGACACTGCTCAACGAAGATGCCGTGGGACCCAATCCGACTCGGGGTTGCCGACATAGAGCTGGCGTGGACGATAGATCTTCTGGCCAGGGTTGTCGTGAACCTCTTTCCAGTTCGCGATCCAGCCAGGCGTTCGTCCCATCGCGAACATCACCGTGTACATATTGAGCGGAATACCAATGGCACGCAGAATGACACCCGAATAGAAGTCAACATTCGGGTAGAGCTTCCGTTCAATGAAATAGTCGTCATTTAACGCCAGATCGGCCAATTCTTGGGCCATACCCAATAGCGGATCCTCGATCTTCATCGAATTCAGCAGCCGCTCAGCGGCTGTCCGAAGGATCTTGGAACGCGGATCGAAATTGCGGTAGATACGATGCCCGAAACCCATCAGCCTACGATTATTCGACTTGTCCTTGACCTGGTTCAGGAATTCCTGCGGCGAAATACCCTCGCGGCGCATCCGCTGGAGCATCGTGACGACCTCAGTATTTGCGCCACCGTGCTTGGGGCCCCACAAGGCCACCACGCCAGCAGAGCACGAGGCGTAGAGGTTGGCCTCACCCGAGGCCACCATCCGCACGGTCGAGGTTGAACAATTCTGCTCATGATCGGCGTGTAACACCAAGAACAAGTTCAAAGCATGACTGACCTCGGGGGATGCCTCATACAGCTTGTACGGCAGCGAGAACATCATGTGCAGGAAATTGTCGACATAACGCAGATCCGGCCGCGGATAGATGATCGGCTCGCCGATACTCGACTTATAGGACGCAGCAGCGATGGTACGGATCTTACTGATCAGCTTCGCCGCATAGATCTCCAGTTTGGCATCGTCGCCAGGATCAATTTTTGGTCTCTCGTGGGTCGAGAGCGAATTGATCATCGCCGACATGATCGCCATCGGATGCGAATTCGTCGGGAAGGCATCAAAATGCGTCATCATCGACTCGTGCAGCGCCGCCGAATCGGTCAGCAATTCAGTAAAATGCTCACGCTCGTCACCGGTAGGTAGACGTCCAAAAATCAGCAGATATGCCGTTTCGACGAAACTTGAATGCTCGGCAAGGGTCTCAATGGGGATACCGCGATAACGAAGGATGCCATCGTCACCGTCGATGTAGGTGATCTTGGAAGCACACGAGCCGGTACTTCCGTAGCCATCGTCCAGGGTGATAACGCCACTTTGCGCGCGCAGTTTGCTGATGTCGAGCGCACGGTCACCCTCGGTCCCTTCGAGGATCGGTAGCTCATAGACCCTGCCGTCGATTTCGAGTCGAGCATATTCGGTCATGCGGGCTCCTTTCGTTAAGCTCCATGATGGTCGATGATTACCGACTCTTAGCACCGATATCAGAACGCGATGCATCTGGCCGCCCGACTCCGGGCGAAATCCGGGGCGGTCGGCTTCACGTCGCCAGCACGTGGGGCTAGCGTGGTGACAACTACGTGATTGGGAGCTTATATGCCTGACTCCAACGGAATCGGGAAATCGATCATCTCCGCAGCGCCTGTCGATGCCCCGGACTCCACCGCGCGTCTGCTGCGCGTCCTGGTGGGCTTCGCCATCGACGGCACCGATTGGTTCCCGGGCGCTCGATCCACCGCGGCCAAACAACTACAGATCCAAGGATCGGTCGAGGATGCCATCTCGTCGGTGGTCAAGAGCCACATTGCGTTCTTGGGCGCCCAGGGTTTCATCACGAATATTGGTGGTTTCGCCACCTTGATCGTCGGTGCGCCGGCCAATCTCGCCGGGGTCGCGTTGGTACAGACAAGGATGGTCGCGGCGATCGCGCATCTGCGAGGCTACGATCTGGACGACTCCCGGGTGCGTCATGCGGTCGTCACCACGCTGCTCGGTAAGCGCATCGTGGATGACCTGGTGGCCAGCGGTGAGCTACCCGGAGCGCCTCTGGTATTGGCCACTGCCCCTGGCCTCGATCGCCAGTTGGAGCAACTGATCTCACAGCGCGTGATGACAGCCCTGCTCACCACGACCGGCGGCAAACAAGCTGTCGGGTTGATCGCCAAGCGGATCCCCGTGATCGGCGGCGGCGTCGGAGCTGCTACCGATTCGTGGAATGCGATGGCGATCGCACGCTACGCCCGCGACCAGTTCGCCAGCCGGCGTCCCAGACGATGAAGGTCCTTGCGATGGGGGCGCCGGCCTGACGGTGATCGAAGATCCGATCACCCACGGTAAAGTCGCTCGACACGTTTACCGATCAGGCAGAGGACCTCATAGCTGATAGTGGCCATCAGCTCAGCTAGCTCATCGGCGCTGATCGTCTGATCGCCCTGCGTGCCCAGGATGACGACATCGTCCCCCACGCTCACTGGGGCGGCATGGTCGGGTGTCGCCGGGCCAAGGTCAACCATCGACTGATCCATGCATACCCTGCCGGCGATCGGGTAGGAGCGGCCACCAATCAGCACTCGGCCTCGATTCGAGTTGAGCCGAGAGAAGCCGTCCGCATATCCGATCGGTATCGTGGCCACCCAACTGTCGAACCGAGCAGTCCATGTTCGTCCGTAACCGACGGTTTCACCGGCCGCAACCCTTTTTACGGTACTCACTTTGGTCTGCCAGGTTATTGCCGGCTGCAGCTTGACCGGGCGCGGCGATTCGTTGGCGTCCGGATAGTAGCCGTAAGCCATGATGCCGGGACGCGCCATGGTGCAACCGTCCTTGAGGTGGCCGAGGAGCGCGCCCGAGTTCGCCGCATGCACCAACGGCACCGGCTGCATGCCGGCGCTCACGCGCGTTCGCTGCACGGCCTCGACAGCCGCCAGGAAGCGCTTTAGCTGTGCTTGGGTGAAATCCGCACCGCGAGGTGTGTCGCTGACGGGCAGATGGGTGAAGATACCCTGCAAGTCGAGCCCGCGTTCGGCGGCCTCAGTGGCGATGTCAACGGCTTCTTCTGGTTCACAGCCGATTCTCCGCATGCCGGTGTCGACGGCCAGATGTACCGGATAGTGCTGCCGACCAGCTCGGTCGGCGGCCGCCGCGGCCGCCGCCATGGTCAGTGAATCGACCACCGTCGGGGTGATTTCTGAGGCGATGACCGCGTCCAGCTCGTCCTCGGCGAGGCATTGGGAGAGTTTCAGGATCGGCTGGGTGATGCCTGCTGCACGCAGTTCGAGGGCCTCGGGGGTGGTGGCCACACCGAACCAGTCCGCGAGCCCATCTGCTGCAAGCCTGCGGGATACCTCCACTGCTCCGTGACCGTAGGCATCGGCCTTCACCGCCACCAACAGCTGCTTGCCAGGTGATAATTCACGAGCCGCCTGCACGTTATGGGCGATCGCGTCCAGGTCAACTACCGCATGAGTCGCATACAACACTCTTGCATGCTATTGCGCCAGCACCCAGATGTCTGGATGAGTCATTGATGAGATTGCGAACGCTCGGTCTCCTGGCGCGGTTCTGCCACAGCGGTTGCACATTGAGTGCATCAGAACAGCAGCGCCAGTTCCGGCTCACTGAGCACCGTCGAGACATCCGCCAAGAACAGCGAACCCTGTTCGCCGTCGATGAGCTGATGATCGAAGCTGACGGCCAGCGTTGTCACCCAACGCGGTTCGATGCGTTCGGTGTCTCCACTGCCGACGACCCATGGGCGCCGTTTGACTGCGCCCATCGCGAGGATCGCCGATTCGTCCCCGTTGATGATCGGGGTGCCGGTGTCGATGCCGAAGACCCCGACGTTGGTGATGCTGAAGGTGCCACCGCTGTAGTCGGTGGGCTGTAGCCGACCTTCACGTGCCGTGGTCACCAGATCGTTGATCGCCCGGCAGAGCTCGACCAGGTTCATCTTGTCGGCTGCTTTGATCACCGGGACGAGGAGCCCGCGCGGAGTAGCCGCTGCGATACCGAGATTGACGTCATCGTGATATTGGATTTGCCCGGCCTCGCCATCCCAGGTGGCATTCATTTCGGGATGCCGAGCCAGTGCCAGACAGACCGCCTTGGCGTGGAGCAGCAGCGGCGAGACATGTAGGCCGCGGAACTCACGGCGTTCCTTGAGCCGCTCGACCAAGGACTTCATCGCGGAAACGTCAATCGTGTTGAACTCGGTGACGTGCACATGTTTGGCTACCGATGCCGCCACATTCTGCGCAGTCGCCTTACGGACACCACGAATCGGCGCGGTATGCCCGGCGAGTGGGTCGGTTGCGGCGCTCACTTCGAGCACAGCCGCCACGGGCTTGCCGAGACCTGCGGCCGCCTCGACGTCTTCCCGGCTCACCGTTCCGTTGGGGCCGGTCGGGCGGATGCTGGATAATTTGACGCCCAGATCTCGGGCCAGCCTGCGGACGAGGGGTTTGGCGAGCACCTTGCCGACCGCTGTCGTCACGGCACCGTGGTGTTCGACCGCCGCTGGTTCCTGCTGGGCGGCCGGCACCTCGACCGGTGGACGACGCCTGCTGGTCGGCTCAGGGAGCGGACCAGCACCGACCAGGTGTTTCGGTTCTTCTTCGGTCTCACCGAGCACCTCAGGGCGATCTGCGGCCGCCTCGACGGTGTCCATTGCGGGGTCGCCGGAGCCATCGTCGATTTCGATGATCGGGGTGCCGATTTCAATGGTCTGGCCGACCTCGACCAGGAGCCGATGCACCTTACCTGAAACTGGGCTGGGCAATTCGACAAGCGATTTGGCAGTCTCGATCTCGACGAGGATGTCGTTGATGCGCACCTCATCGCCCTCGGAGACCAGCCACTGGGTGATCTCGGCTTCGGTCAGGCCCTCACCGGGGTCGGGAAGATTGAACGCATACATTTCGATCGTCCTTATCAGTAGGCCATGGATTGATCGACTGCGGCCAGCACCCGGTCGAGATTCGGTAGCCAGTCGGATTCGAGCTTGCTCGGCGGATACGGGGTGTCGTAGCCGCTGACTCGCAGTACTGGCGACTCCATCACATAGAAGAGTTCCTCCTGCAGTCGGGCTGCGAGCTCTGCACCGGGCCCGTAGTTGCGCTGCGCCTCGTGGACGACGATTGCACGCGAAGTGTGTTCGACGCTTCGCGCGATCGTCGCGAAGTCGAGCGGTTGCAAACTGCGCACGTCAACAACCTCGAGGTCGCGTCCTTCTTTCTCGGCGGCCGCGGCCGCGTCCAGGCAGGTGCGTACCATCGGGCCCCAGCAGATCAAGGTCAGATCTGTACCCGGGCGTACTACCGCGGCTTCATGCAGGCCGTGCGCCGGCGCATCCAGCTGGACGACACCCTTCTCGTGGTAGCGCCGCTTCGGCTCGAGGAAGATCACCGGATCGGGAGTGGCGATCGCCTGCTGAATCATCCAGTAGCCATCGTTGGGATTCGACGGGGTGACCACCGTGAGTCCGGGGGTGTGCGCGAAGTAGGCCTCAACCGACTCGGAATGGTTCTCGATGCTGCCGATGCCCCCGCCATAGGGGAACCGGACGACCACCGGCAGCTCCACGCGTCCTTGCGAGCGGAAGCGCAGCTTGGCCAGCTGTTGGGTGATCTGATCGAATCCGGGGAAGACGAAACCGTCGAATTGTAACTCGACGACCGGACGATAACCCCGCTGAGCCATGCCGATCGCGGTGCCGATGAGCCCTGATTCTGCGAGCGGTGAATCGAGCACCCGCTCTTCACCGAACTCCTTCTGAAGGTGTTCGGTGACGCGGAAGACACCTCCGAGGGAGCCGATGTCCTCACCGTAGAGCAGCACCTTCGGGTCGGCGGCGAGCGCAGCACGCATGCCTGCGTTCAGGGCCTTGGCGAGGGTGAGCGTCGTGGTGGTCTGGTTAGGTGCTGCGGAGTTCAACTGGCTCACAGGGCGGCCACCTCGCGTAAAACCTGCGCCCGCTGCGCGATCAGATCGGGGGTCGGTTCAGCGTAGACACGGTCGAAGATCTCTTCGAACCTCGGAGTGGTCACGTTGTTCACCGCGGAGCGCACCTGCGCACCGAAGGCCTCTGCTTCTTGGTCGAGATGCGCTTGCTGGGCGTCGTCCCAGGCTCCCTCGCTGCGTAGCCAGGTTTCGGTGCGGCTGAGAGGATCTTTGATCTGCCAGTCGGCGGTCTCTTCTTTGCTGCGGTATTTGGTGGGGTCATCGCTGGTGGTGTGCGCGCCCACGCGGTAGGTGAACGCTTCGATGAAACTGGGGCCTTCACCGTTGCGAGCTCGGTCGAGAGCCCACTGCATGGCCGCGTGTACTGCGAGCACGTCGTTGCCGTCGACGCGCACGCTCGGGATCCCAAAACCCCAGGCGCGCTGATAGAGCGGGACGATGGATTGGCGTTCGACGGGTTCGCTGATCGCCCACTGGTTGTTGACGCAAAGGAAGACTGCGGGCGCCTGGTAAGCCGCTGCGAAAATGTAAGCCTCGTTGACGTCACCCTCGCTGATGGCGCCGTCGCCGTGGATGATCAGGCTGACGCCGTCGTCCGCAGCCGCATCGGCCTGCCGATCGCGCTGCTGAGCCATTGCGTAGCCGACGCCATGCAGGGTGTGACCACCGATGACCATATTGAGGTGATGGAAACGCACCTCGTCAGCGTCCCAATCACCGGTCTCCTGGCCGGTGAAGATGCCGAGAAGCCGCTCGACCGGCAACCCCATCAGCATCGCGAGACCATGTTCGCGGTGGCTGGGAAAGACGTGATCATGCTGGCCGAGAGCGGCGTGAACTCCCACCTGGATAGCCTCCTGGCCGAGCAACGGAGCCCACAGGCTGAGCTGGCCTTTGCGCTGCAATGCGGTGCCTTCGGTGTCGAAACGCCTGATCAGGGTCATATCACGGAGCATCTCGGCGACCTGTCCCGCACTGAGCGTCGGCGCGAAATCGGGATCGCTGGTCAACGTGCCGTCAGGGCGCAGCAGTTGCACGAGTGGGGTCTCAACAGGCTGCTGGGGCTGGAAGCGTCCTGGCTGGGCAGAGGGTCGGTCGGTCGGCCGTCCAATAGACATCGCAGTGTTCATTATGGCCTCCTGGCGTCGCCGTATCGTCGTAACCTACTGGACCGTAGGTTTCTCGCCTTTTACAGGTTACCCAACCGTAGGTTCGAGTGGGAATCCCTAGTTGTACGGAACTGAGACCCATGCTTTGTGCACTTCTCACAACGACGCAGGCCGAGACCAGCCGAGCTTGCTCGAGCTGGCGAGGCCCAGGAAGTTGTTGAGCGGCCCCGCCGCGATCACAACGACGCAGGCCGAGACCAGCCGAGGCCCAGGATCGCAGCGGCTACCGATAATTGCAGCGGCTACCGAACGTCCGGTAGCCGCTGCGCATTCCGGTAGTCGCTGCACGCTCAACTGTGTTTTTCGGAAGCCGCGGCCGTCCGGCCTCTGCCTTGACCTGCCGGGACCGGTCGAACGACGACGCCCGACCATCGGAGGCGATACGGACGAGCCCATGGACGAGATGTCGTCCATGGGCTGTCGATGACCCACACTTAGTCGCCCAAGGTGGCGACCATCACCGCCTTGATCGTGTGCATGCGGTTGCCCGCCTGATCGAAGATGATGTCGGCGTTGGCTTCGAAGACCTCGTCGGTGATCTCCAGAGCGTCCATCCCACTGGCCTCGTAGAGTTCGCGTCCGACTGTCGTGTTGAGATCATGGAAGGCAGGCAGGCAGTGCATTACCTTAACCTCCGAGTTGCCGGTCAACCGCAGAAGCCCGGAGTTCACCTGATAATCGCGGAGCGCCTCAATGCGTGCCATCCAGGCGTCCTTCGACTCGCCCATCGACACCCAGACGTCGGTATAGACGATGTCGACCCCATTGACCCCGGCAGCGATGTCATCGGTGATGGTGATCTCAGCGCCCGACCCCTCGGCCAGCCGTCGAGCAAGAGCCGCCACCTCAGGTTCTGGCTGAAACGCTTCGGGTGCGACGATGCGCACGTCCGACCCCATCAAGGCACTGGAGATCAGGGTTGAATTGCCCATGTTGTAACGCGCGTCGCCGACATAGGCGATTGACACCTCATTGAGGTCACGTCCGAGGTATTCGCGCATAGTCAGTTGATCGGCCAACATCTGCGTCGGGTGCCATTCGTTGGTCAGCCCGTTCCAGACCGGCACGCCGGCGTGACGCGCCAGCGTCTCGACGCGCTCCTGCTCGAAGCCTCGGTACTCGATGCCGTCGTAAAGCTTGCCCAAGACCCGCGCGGTGTCGGCAACCGACTCCTTGTGTCCGATTTGCGAGCCCGCCGGATCCAAATAGGTGCAATGCGCGCCCTGATCATGAGCAGCCACTTCGAAGGAACAGCGCGTGCGAGTCGAGGTCTTTTCGAAGATCAGCGCCAGATTGCGACCGACCATGCGCTGCCTCTCAGATCGCTCGAACTTGGCCTGCTTCAACTGCGCCGCGAGGTCGAGCAGATAGAGCCACTCGTCGCGCGTGAAGTCGGCTTCCTTGAGGAAATGGCGATTATGCAGATCCGGCATGCCCGAAGCCTAATGCCTGCGTTGTCGAGACCCACCGATACACTCGGCACGTGGCCAACCTCATCACCTTCGTCTGCCTCGGCAATATCTGCCGTTCACCGATGGGCGAGCAGATCGCACGCGAGTGGGCGCGCCGAGCTGGAGTGGACGTACGCTTCGATTCTGCGGGCACCAGCGACGAAGAGGTCGGTAATCCGATCGATCCTCGCGCTGCACGAGTGCTGCGCCAGCATGGCTACCCGGTAGGCAATCATCGAGCGAAGCAGATCAGCCGCGATCTGATTTCTCGATCGACGCTAGTGCTTGCGTTCGAGCAGAGCCATCTTTCGCGATTGAGTCGGCTGGCGCCACAGGCCGCTAACCTCACGTTGGTCACCGATTTCGACCCGGATGCCGATCGCGGGAGCGGAATCCCCGATCCCTGGTTCCACGGCCCCGCTGCATTCGATGCCACATTGGTCGCGATCGAGGCGGCGATGCCCGGCTTACTGGACACCATCCGCAACACCGGTGACTAGGCTTGGTTTATGACGCTCTATTTAGTCGGTGGGAACCCTTCGCAAGCGCTGGCGTCAGTACTCGACGCCTTCGTCGAGGAGGTGCGCGATCGTGGTGACCGGGTGGCCATCGCGATGCTCGGCTCAGCCGAGGAATCGGCGTCTTTCCTTGATAACTACGCTGATCCCATCATTTCGCGCTATCCGGAGGCGCTGATCGAGCCGATTTGGCTGACCGAAGAGGACGAGGGCCCCATCGTTTGGCCCGTCAACCCGGAGGGCCTCGCCGGGCTTGTCGTCGCGGGTGGCTGGACGCCGGGTTATCTGGAAGCGCTGAGCGGCTGGCGCGAGATGATCTCGACTCAGGTACGCCGCGGTATCCCCTATCTGGGGTGGTCAGCCGGTGCGATGGTCGTCGGACGGCATGCAATCGTCGGCGGCTGGAAGCACAGGGGCCGTCAAGTGGTACCCGAGATCGTCGGCGAGGGATCGACAGAGCTGGATATCCGCGAGGGTCTCGGGCTGATCGGGCCAAGCATCGAGACGCACGCCGATACCCAATATCTGATCGGGCGCGCACTTGCAGCCCTGCAGGTCGGTCCGATGAGCACCGTCGTGGCCATCGACGAGGACACTGCGTTGATTATCGATGCCACGTCCGGACGCACGAAGGTAGCTGGACGCGGCAAAGTCACTTGGGTCACGGCAGAAGCCGACCGGTTGCTCGTCCGCTTCGAACCGCGCAATCCGGTCGAGGAACGCGATTCCTGAGGCCCGACGCCCCGCCGCGCGACGCGGGGTGAATGTGGCAAGCTATCTGGACGGATGTGGCAGGCTATAGGTATGCATATCCTCGTAGTTGATGACGACCAGGCCGTCCGCGATTCCCTGGCTCGTTCACTGCAGTATGGCAGTGGCTACGAAGTGAGCACCGCAGAGGACGGCCTGGAAGCACTCGCCAAACTTTCGTCCACTCGCCCGGATGCCGTGGTCATGGACGTGATGATGCCCAGACTCGACGGTCTTGAGACCACTCGGATGCTGCGTCAGTCAGGCAACGACGTGCCCATCTTGATCCTGACTGCGCGAGACGCGGTTGGTGATCGGGTCGATGGGCTCGACGCCGGAGCCGACGACTATATGGTCAAGCCTTTCTCCTTGGAAGAGCTGACCGCTCGAATCCGAGCGCTGACTCGACGCTCACGCACCGAGTCAGACGCCACACCGGAAACCTTGGTCTTCGAGGACCTTCAGATGGACACCGCGTCACGCGAGGTCACCCGTAGAGGGCGCCGGATCAGTCTCACGCGCACCGAGTTCGCGCTGCTGCAGACGTTCTTGGAGCATCCGCGCCACGTGCTTGAGCGAAGCTGGTTGCTGAACGAGGTTTGGGGCTTCGATTTCCCGACGACTGCGAACTCATTAGAGGTCTACATCGGCTATCTGCGCCGTAAGACCGAGCAGGAGGGCGAGCCTCGGCTGATTCACACCGTACGTGGGGTCGGCTACGTCTTGCGCGAAACCGCCCCGTGATCCGACAGCTACGTGATCTGCTGCGTCGCACCGAGCGTAACTCATTGCAGACGCGGCTGGCCTATCTCACGGCCGTGGGTGTGGCTATTGCGGCCTTATGCCTTGGGGTCGCGACCTATCTCACCGCGCGTACCTCGATGTATAACCAGCTCGATCAGGAGCTGATTGAGGTCGCCAGCTATGCCTCCGATCCGATCAGCACCGATGTGGAAGGTCTCGGTGGCGTGAATGCCTCGGCCTTGCAGGCAGCGAATATCAGCATCATGCTGGTGCGCGCCGACAAGACGGTCACTCGAGTGCAAGGCAGCAGCGACGCCATCGATCCCGGCTATCAGGAGATCGCAATCGCGCGCACCCAGCAGGGCACCTCAACCAGATCGACCACTGGTAACGATTCGAAGCAATACCGAGTTGTCGCCGTGCCGTTGACCACTGAATCGGGACGCTACGCGATCGTACTGGCACGCCCACTCGAAGCGACGCTGGCTACGCTGAACGACATCGCGATGCTCGTCGGCTTTGCCGGGCTGGGGCTCGTGGCGATCAGCTCATTTGTGGCGTATGTCACTGGGCGACGTCTAATGGGGCCGCTGCGCGAACTATCGTCGGCGGTCACCCGCGTCACGGAGACCGACGAGCTGGCACCGCTCAGCCTTGTCGCACAGAGTAGCGTTTACGCGACGGATGAAATCGGGGATCTTGCTCGCAGCTTTGACACGATGATGCATTCACTGGCCAGTTCGCGTGATCGGCAACGCCGACTCATCGCAGATGCCGGTCATGAGCTGCGCACTCCCCTGACATCAATGCGCACCAATGTCGAGTTGCTGGTCGCGGACGAAAAGTCCGGCATGCTGCCGGGCGGGGCGCGTGCGGAGATTCTCACAGATGTCGCTGCTCAGCTCGGCGAATTCACCTCGCTGGTCGGCGACCTGGTGCAGCTCAGCCGCGACGATGTGGTGCAGCCGAGCCCAGAACCACTCGACTTCGCTGACGTGGTGGCGGCCGCGATTGACAGAGCCAAACGGCGTGGATCGAATCTGAATTTCGATGTGACCTTGGAGCCACATTTCATCGTCGGCGAACCCGACACATTGGAACGCGCGGTGACGAACCTGCTCGACAACGCAGTGAAGTTCTCCCCCGAGGGGGGCACAGTACATGTGCGCATGGCGGGTGACGAGTTGACTATCTGGGACGAGGGGCCAGGCATTGCTCCCGATGATTTGCCGAAGATCTTCGACCGTTTCTACCGATCAAGCAAGGCCCGCAATACTCCGGGCACCGGGTTGGGCCTCTCGATCGTCGTGCACACCATTAATGCGCACGGCGGGACTGTGCGTGCCGCCAACCAACCGGGCGCTGGAGCGAAGTTCTCCGTCGTGTTACCCGCAGCTCCCCCTGAGAAGTTGGCCGAGTACGAGGAATGAATCACCGGTCCCGCGTGTCCGCGGAGCCATCCACACAAGTTATCCACAGGGCTCTCCACACCCTGGGGAAAACCACACACATGTAACTACACCGCTGTGTTTATTTCCACACCTGCATAGCTAGGGAGAATACAATGCCCTGGTTTTCCACAATGCACAGCACTGTGGAAAACCAGGGCATTTTGGCGTCAACAGCGACAATTACTGCCCGCGCACGCGCCTCAGTACCCTAGCGAACGGGCCACCTCTCGTAGTCGCATCCCCGAGTTGGTCAGTGCATCCCGCTCGTCCATCGACAGATACGGTAGCAGCCGTCGTCCAGCACCTTCTCGTCCAACAATTGTGGGCGTCGACATGCAGACATCGCTGATACCTGCCCAATCCTCTAGCAATGTTGAGACAGTTAGCACGCGCCGTTCGTCGTTGAGCACCGCACTGATGATCCGCGATACCGCCAAGCCCACAGCGTAGTTGGTGGATCCCTTACCCTCGATGATCTTGTACGCGGACTCCATCACCTCACGACCGATCCTCGCGCGTACATCCGCATCGAACTCATCGCCGCTCAGCGTCATTCCCCACCTGCTCAGCGGCACGTTTCCGATCTCGGCAGAGGACCACAGCGGCACCTCGGAGTCGCCGTGCTCACCAGCGATGTAGGCGTGGATATTCTGCACAGCCGTGCCGGTCTCCAGCGAGACCAAGTAACGCAGCCGGGAGGTGTCAAGCACCGTGCCTGAGCCGAACATCTGCTGCGGCGACAGACCAGAAATCTTCAAGGAGGCATAGGTCACGACATCCACAGGGTTAGCGACCATGATGTAGACCGCATGCGGAGCAACCGCGGTCAACCCGGGTAGCACCTTCTCCATGATCGACACGGTCGCACCGGCCAGTTCGAGACGCGACTGTCCAGGCTTCTGCCTGGCGCCCGCGGTGACGACGACAACATCCGCGTCGCGGCAGATCTCGACATCGTCCGACCCGGAGACCGACGCGGCCGGGGTGAACTGAATGCCGTGCGCGATATCGAGAGCTTCCGCCTCGACCTTCTGCTTGTTGATGTCCTGTAGGACGACTTCACGCGCCAAACCCCGGATAACGCATGCGTAGGCCAAAGTTGAGCCAACGGCCCCGGCTCCGATAATCGCGATCTTGGTCGGCCGACTTTCGCGGCGTGGAGGGTAAAGGGATTCACTACTAGTGGTGAGAGGAAGGTCGCTCATAGGGGCTCTCCAGTTCTGGTCTTCGATGAACCGTCACGACCATTATGTCTTGCAGAGATGATCTTTGCATGAACTTTTTGGCTTGCTTCGAATCGAATGACAACTGAGCGAAGACCTACACACCGGGCTATGGTTCCCGCATCACCGGGACTAATCTGAGTTCTATGCACAGGTCTTCACTCAGACCGGGCACCGCTAGGTACAACCGGGTGCCGCGCTCATTCATCGGAGTAAGGAGGTCGTGATGCTACGCGACCGCGACGCAATCGAGAAGAACTACCGGGATCAGCTCACAGCCCTGGTCGACAAGGATTTCGACAAGCTCGCTAACCTCTTGACGCCTGGTTTCACCCGAACACACATCAACGGTCAGACCCGGACCAAACAAGAGTGGATGTCCCAACTCGAACATGGCGAACTCGTCTACCACGGCTTCGAGTTCCTTGATACCAAGATCACTATTGACGGTACGACCGCCACGGTAGTCGGGAAAGTAATCTGCGATGCCACGCTGTACGGCGAGCACCGATCCTGGCCGCTACAAATCCGCCAGACATTCCTGAAGTCGGGGCGTCAATGGTTAGCAAGCCGCTCGGTCATCAACCTCTGGTGAGACCGAGCGGCTACAAAGCAGGTCAAGCTCACTCGGCTTCCTCTGCATTTTCCTCGCGAGTCTCCTTGACCGCGTCAACGTCCTTGCGCTTGGACGGCGCGTCGACGTAGTCGCCGATAATACCGACCGCTGACTTCGGCCAAGAAAGATAGCGGACGATCATATTGAGCATCGCAGAGATCCTGTTGCGACCACCCAGCAACGTCGCGATATGCACGAGCACCCACATCAGCCAGGCCGGGAAACCAGTGAACTTCGTGCCATTCGGCAGTTGGACGACAGCGGCATTTCGTCCGATGGTCGCCATCGTGCCCTTGTCGTTGTACTGGAAGACCTCGCGGGTTCCGCCTTCCTTGTCGGCGATGACGTTGTGTGCCACGAGTTTGCCCTGCTGGAGCGCAGGTTGCGCCAATTGCGGCTGCGGATCGGCCTCACACAAGCATGCGTCGCCGGCGGCGAAGATATCGGGAAAGCCGACCACCTGCTGATCGGGCTGGACGAGGATGCGCCCGCCGCGTCCCTGGGGCAGTCCCCAATCCTTGACCACGGCATGAGCGCCAACACCACTGGCCCAGACAACGATGTCGCAGTCAAGGCTCGTGCCATCGGTGAAATCAACATGATCGGAGAAGACCTCTTTGACCGCGGTATTCAACCGCACGTCGACGCCGAGCTTGGCGAGCGAGCGTTTGGTGTATCGCTGGAGCCTGCGGTCGAACGGGCCGAGCAGTCGATCAGTCATCTCCACCAGGACGACGTGGAAATTGTCGACGCCGATCTCAGGGTAAAGCACCGGAAGAGCCTGCGTCTTCATCTCGGCGAGCGCACCCGCAGTTTCGACACCCGTCGGCCCGCCGCCGACGACGACCGCGGTGAATCTCTTGTTCGGGTTACGCTCGGCGGCCATCAGCTCCAGACCGGAAAAGATGATGTCGCGCACCTCGAGGGCCTGGCGCCTGGTGTAGATCCGCTTAGTGAATTCCTCGGCGCCGGGGATACCGAAGAAGTTGGCTCCCACGCCTGGGCTGACGATCAGCTTGTCGTATCCGATCGGCTGGCCTCGGCTGACGATCACCTGCTTCTTCTCGAAATCAATACCGGTGACCGTCGCCCGCCGGAAGCTCGCAAGATTGCTGCGATCATTGGAAGCCCAGCGCCGCAACGAATAGGTGACGTCGCCGGGATTCAGCGCACCTGTCGCCACCTGATAGAGCAGAGGCTGGAAAGTCGTATAAGCGTGCCTGTCGATGATCATGACCTCATAACCGGCACTCGTCAGCTCGTGCGCGGCTGTCAAACCTGCGAAGCCGCCACCGATGATAACCACACGTGATTCACCCATGGCACCATTGTCAGGGTCAGCCACCATATTGCTCAACGGTTACGCCAAAAGAGATTACTGTGGCATTCGTCAGCCGACCATGCATGCCCCGGATGCCACTGGAACATCGAAACTCGCCGCCTGGTCGAGATAGGCCGAAGTGGCAGCATCGGTCAGTACATAACCGGTCTGAGCGTCCACGGTCGACATCGCGAAGACGGTGCCCGCGACGCGTCCGTCTGTCGTGAGCAGCGGGCCTCCCGAGTTACCCGGACGCACCGTGCCCCGAATCGCGTAGACCTCACGCTTGATGCCTGGGCCACCATAGATATCGCTACCCGATTCGATCACTGTGCCCCGGATCCGCGAAACGCTGAGCTGATATGGGCCGCCGTAAGGGAACCCCGCGGCCACGGTATCCGTCCCAGGCTCCTGATTCTCAACGAGCCTCTCCAGCGGGGGCGCCCGGAGATCGGGCACCGCCAAGATGGCCAAATCGAGGTCTTCATCGAAGGCCACGACCTCAGCGTTCAGAGCCGGTTCGGTGCCGCCGACAGAGATCATCACGGTTGTAGCCCCGGCAACGACGTGGGCGTTAGTGACGACCCGCTGCTCGGCGACCACCCAACCGCTGCCGGACGAATCGGTGCGGCAGGAGGGCGCATCGGAGAGGACTTGGACAATACTGCCGGCGGCAGCGACGACCTCGGGGCTGGCGAGTGCGTTGTTATCCGGTTCGGGGATCGGCAGCGTTGGTTCATCGCCACCGAAGACCCTCGGTAGTTCCGTAACCAAGAGGTCGACGGCTTGTCCGGGCAGCTGGTTGAGCTGATCGGGCATCACCTCGTCGAGCAGCTGATATGAACGCGATTGCGTTATCGCGGTACTGAGCCCGGCGGGAGCGATGGGTTGCACCGCTGCCATGCTGAACCAGCAGACGAAGGCCACCGCGATGCCAGAGGTCACGCCTCCGAGCAAAGCGTCTATCACGCCCGGTTTCCTACCACCGTCAATCCAGTCCTTGATCGCTCCCGCGATCAGATCGCCGATGGTGCTGCCCAGTACGACTGTGGCGATCAGTGTGATTGTCCGGATCAGACGCGTCGCGTCCAATGCCGGAACCAATTCCACGAGTCGAGGACCCGCCCAAATGCCTGCAGCTGCGCCACCAATGACCCCGACCAACCCGAGGATGCCTGCCATCAGACCGGATCGGAATCCGGCGACTATGCGCGCGACGATGGCGAGCAGCACCAGCAGATCGATGGCCGTCGCTAGCTGCACGTTATCCCCCTCGCCTCAACTTCAAGGCTGCTCGCTGATAGGGCGCGAGCCAACCCGCTCGAGGGAGACGACGCGATATCCAGGGTTCTATCGGGGCGAGTCTGGTTCAGACCGCTTCGGCGCGCTCATCGAGTGCGTCTAAGGCGGCACGCGATTCGTCAAGGATCATCGAGTGAATGACCTCGCGGGCATCATCTTCGGAAACATCAATCGCCAGCGCGATCTCAGCGAGCAGCGGCGCAGCCGCTTCCTTGAGCAGGTCTTTTTCGCCCAGCGAGAGCGAACCGCGTTCCCTGCGGCGCACCAAGTCACGCACCACCGCAGCCAACTGCAACGGGTCACCCGAGGCAATCGAGGCACGGTTGGCTTTGTAACGCCTGGACCATTGGGGTTCCTCGCCCACTGTCGGACCGCTGAGAACATCAGCCAGCTTGTCGAGCTCGTGGGTACCGGCAACATCGCGAATGCCGATCTCGACCGCCTTGCTGATCGGGATGCTGATGACAAGTCTGCTGCTGACGATCTCGAGCTCGGCGTATTCGACCCGTTCACCACGGACCGTGCGGGTCATGACCTTCGCCACCTCGGCCGGGCCATGGTGAGGATGAATGACGGTCTGACCAACGTGAAACTTCATTGAATGCCCTCGCAACATTTTTCGCCGACAGCCCGCAAGTTGAGACTTGCACCATTGCAAGCAACTGCTCGCAATGAGAACGGGGCCGTCCTTTGGTCCCGCAGGCCGATAGTGCTAGTTTAGCATGTTAGGAAACCTATATCCTCCAGCGGACATGCTCCCCCTAGTCAGCCCATGATTGAGGGTTGCAACACGAACGCAGCCGGTGTCCAGCGCTATGACAGCCTAAAACCAGGACGGATCGTTGACTCCGCCACGCCCAAGCCATGCTGAATCGGAAGCGTCGATCACCGCAGCCACCGCCGAAATCTCGACGAGTGAGCCCCGGCGGGCAAGCCGTTCGACGATCGAAACACTGATCAGCGGCAGTGAAGTGATGTCCAGATATCCGGATGCCGCTCGCTGACAGAGCGCCAGGTCCACCCCGTCCACGACTTTGATCTCCAGACTGACCAGATCGGCCGCAACAGCACCGACCTGGGCCAAACACGCCAGGACGTTCTTCATCGCCTGCGAAGTCTGCGCCGCCTCGTCACCCAACCCGATCCAGGCTCCAGAACCGTCCACCGCAATCTGGCCGCCGATGTAGAGCATGGAAGCCCCTGCCGGCACCAGTGTCGCCTGCGAATAATATGGCGATCGTTCCAGCGATGCGGGATTGATACGCTGCAAAGCCATCTCAGTTCTCCTCCGCCACCAACCACGTGACCAGGTCGTCAAGAGTGCGCTGCTTGAAAGTGAAGCCACTATCGAGCAGCACTTTGGGGACCAGATTCTGGCTTGCCAGGACATCGCCGGCCAGACCTCCGAGAGCCGCGCGTAACGCAGGCTTCGGCACCCTGAGCACGGCCGGTCGCCCGATGCCATCCGCGATCGCCTTGATCAGCTCTCCGTTCGTTGTCGTGGCCGGGGACGCCAGATTCACCGGACCCGAGAGCTCATCTTCGATTGTCCAGGCGAGCGCGCGTACTTCATCACGCAGACTGATCCAGGGCCAGATTTGTTCTCCACTGCCCAGTGGTCCGGCTATTCCGGCACGCAACATGGGCATCAGCGGTCCCAGCGCACCCCCGCGATTCGAGATCACCAGTCCGGTACGGGCCAACACCACCCGGTTGCCGGCTTCGGCTGCCACGGTAGTGGCGGCCTCCCACTTCTGAACCAATTCCGCGAGGAATCCGGTACCGGGTGGACTGTCCTCGGTGAGCGGCTCGCGCCCACGATCGCCGTAGTATCCGACAGCCGACGCGTTAATGAGTGCGACCTCGGGGCCCAGGGTGGCTGCAGCGGTGGCGAGGGTATGAGTAGCGTCCAACCTGCTAGTCAGCAGCTCTTCGCGGTAGCGGTCATTCCACCGTCGGCTGATCGGCGCACCCGACAGATTGACGATCGCGGTTACCCCGGCGCAAGCCTCGAGATGAATCTCTCCTCGCGCAGGATCCCAACCGACCTCGTCGGGTTGAACCGCTGCCTTACGCACCAGACGCAGCACGTCGTGACCATATTCACGCAAGAGGGCCACCAATGCACTGCCGATGAGCCCGGAAGAACCGCTCACTGCGATCGTCGCCATATCCCGATCGTAGGCGCCCGAAGGGATCAGCGCTGGCGCTTCTGGATCGCCGCCCACTCATCGCGCAAGCCGACGGTGCGATGGAAGAACAACTCCTGCTGCGGATCGGCGGCGAAATAGCCCAGGCGTTCAAACTGGACGACCTCGCCGGGCTCTGTCTCGGCCAGCGCGGCCTCGGCCAAGCAGACGTTGAGCAGCTCACGCGAGTCGGGATTCAGGTCGTCCAATGGTTCGCCGGTGGCATCGCCGGGAACGGTCGTGGTGAAGAGCCGGTCATAGAGCGCGACATTCACCGGCACCGCGTAGGGCCGGCAGACCCAGTGAATCGTCGATTTCACTTTGCGTCCATCGGGCGAATTACCGCCCTTGCTGGCTGGATCGTACGTGGCCAGCACCTCGACCACGTTGCCCTGATCGTCGGTGACCAGATCGGTCGCAGTCACAAAGTAAGCACCGCGTAACCGCACCTCACGCCCGAGCGAGAGGCGGAAGAATTTGGGTGGTGGCACCTCAGCGAAGTCTTCTGACTCGATGAACAGTTCGCCGGTGAAGGCGACCTTGCGGGTGCCGTCGTCGGGGTTCTCTGGATTGTTCATCAGCTCGAAGTACTCGACCTGGCCTTCGGGCCAGTTGGTCAGCGTCAACTTGATCGGACGCAGCACTGCCATCCGGCGCTGCGCGACCTTGTTGAGATCGCGGCGCACGTAGCTCTCCAACTCTTCGATTGCTTGGCGCGAATTGGTCTTCGACACTCCGATACCCCGGCAGAAGGCGACGATCGCGGACGCTGGATAACCACGCTTGCGCAAACCTGCCAGGGTTGGCATGCGCGGATCGTCCCAGCCGTCGAGGATCCCGTTGTCGACCAGCTTGGCCAGCCGCCGTTTCGATGTGACGGTGTGGGTGAGTTCCAAGCGCGCGAACTCGATCTGTTTCGGCTTCTCAAAGGGCAGTGGTAGCTGCTCCAAACACCAGTCGTAGAGCGGGCGATGGCTGGCGAACTCCAAGGTGCACAGTGAATGGGTCACACCCTCGATCGCATCCGACTGGCCGTGCGCCCAGTCGTAGGTGGGGTAGATCACCCAGGCGTCGTGGGTGCGGTGATGGTGGCCCCGACGGATCCGGTAGAGCACCGGATCGCGCAGTTGCATGTTTTCGTGGTTCATGTCGATCTTGGCGCGCAACACCCGCGATCCGTCGGCGAATTCGCCGGCTCTCATCCGGCGGAACTGATCGAGGTTCTCTTCGATCCCGCGATTACGGAACGGGGATTCAATGCCTGGCTTACCGTATCCCCCGCGCTGGGCTGAGATCGTCTCGCTGTCCTGCTCATCGACGTAGGCCAGCCCCTTGCCGATCAAATATTCCGCCCACTGATAGAGCTGCTCGAAATAGTCGGATGCGTAGAAGATGTCTGCCGGCTCGAAGCCCAGCCAACGCACGTCGGTGATGATCGAGTCGACGAACTCGGTCTCTTCAGTCTCGGGATTGGTGTCGTCGAACCGCAGATTGCAGATGCCGTCGTAGTTCTGCGCTGAATCGAAGTCCACTGTGATGGCTTTGGCATGGCCAATATGCAGGCGGCCATTCGGTTCGGGTGGAAATCGGGTCTGAACCCGGCCGGCATAGGTGCCCTGCGCGTTGTCGGCGCTGATGATGTCATTGATGAAATCGTTGGCGCTCGACGCCGGGGACGCTGTTGCTCGGGACTGGCTCATAGCCTGGCATCTTATCCGGTCGATTCAGCGAACCTGTGCGTTGTTGGCGCCGGTGACACCGTTGACCAGCCCGCTGATGATGCTGATGATGATCGAGCCGATGATCGCCGATCCCCAGCCGTCCACCACGAAGCCGATACCCAGCTTGGTGCAGATCCACGAGCTCAGCATCAACATGGCCGCGTTGACGACCAGTAGGAAGAGGCCGAGTGTCAGGATGATGAAACAACCGCTCAAGAGCTGGGCTACCGGCTTGACGATGGCGTCCACCAAGCCGATGACCACTGCGGTGAGAATAAACGTGATGATCGCGGAGCCCTGGCCGCCGACGGTCTCGACTTGGATACCCGGTAGCAGGAGGGCAGCCACCCATACGGCGATGGCGGTGGCGATGACTCGCAGGATGAGGTTCACTAATCCAGTCTTACCCATATGAACGGCCGGCCGAAAATGAATGGGTACTGATCGGCGCTACTTCAGGGGTCGCTCCTGGATAAGTAGTGCAGTCGCGAGTCTGGCACGCTGGCCCACCTCGATCCAGTACCGAGGGGCACTCGATTAGGATAAGAGACAGATGGAGGGGATGCCTGTGAGCGACGAGCCTGCGCTGCCGCCGAACGACGAGACAGCCATCTACGACACGGTCTGGAGACCGCCGATGGCAGCACCTGAGTCCACAGCTGGCGAGCCGGTGGACAGTGATAACGGTCAGCCACTGAACGATGCTGCCCGTCCACCATCCCTCGCGTTCACGGTGATCCTTCTGGTTGCGTTGTTGGTGTCCTCACTGGTGCTGCTCATCGCGGGCCTGTCACTGGCTGCACAACTCGACGCGGCCAGCGCGGTGGTCATCGCCTCCATCGCATTGGGCGGCAGCCTATTGATCTGGCATCTGCAGACGTTACTCAGGGGCAGCGGGCGACGCACTGCCATGATCAACCGGACGCCGTGGGTGAACCTGATGGTTATCGCTGCTTTCGGCGTCACCACCGGATTCTCACTCTTCGATGTACTCACCGGCCTGCGCAGCGCGCCCCGCATCGCGATGCTCGCAGCCGGACTGGTGGGTCTGGTCGCCGCGCTGATCAGCTATATACGTGACACCGATCTGCATGATCGAGGTCTGCTAACCGTCACTCCTCAGGCTCCGGTCGCTGTACCGGCCTCTGAGGCAAAGCCCGCGCCCCAACCCCAAATCTTCTTCGATCCGGCCGAGGGCGCCGACGAGTTACGCCCCCGGGGCAGCTGGCCACAACCGCGCAGGGGCACCGCAGCCGACGCATCGTTGTGGGATGATCCCGGAGCCGAGGCCCAAGAACCACCTCGCCGGGCGCGCCGCGCAGCAGACTAGCGTGACCGGCAGTCAGTACCGGAATCGCGGAATCGCGTCGACCAGCCGTTTCGCCGCGCGTGTCTGCGGATCGTCGAGCACTTGATCTGCCCTACCACGCTCGACAATCCGCCCGGCATCCATGACGCAAACATCATCGGCAACCTGCCTGGCCAGCCCCAAATCGTGGGTGATGAACAGCAGTGTGAAGTGACGCTGTGCCCGCAATCGTCCGAGTAATCGGGTCAGCTCGTCTTGGGCCGCCACATCCAGCGCGGAGCTGATCTCGTCCGCAACGATGTACTGGGGATCACATAACAGGGCGCGCGCCAGACTGGCACGCTGCAGTTGACCACCGGACAGCTGAGCAGGATACCGATCAAGGTGAGCGGCACTCAGCCCCACCTGCTCGAGCGAGTCCACCAAAGCCGAGATGATCATCGGCTGGGCGATGCCCTGCCGCCGAGCAACCGGAGCGAGGCTCTGGTGCAACCGCAGATGCGGTGCGAACGACGCGAATGGATTCTGGAAGACCATCTGTAACCGGGGACGGAGCGATCGCAACGAACGTGGTCGGCAGTTCGCCAGGTCGACGCCGCTGGCGTGCATGATCTGCCCGGCGTCGGGTCGTTGTAGGCCTACGGTGAGCTCACCCAGGGTCGTCTTACCGCATCCGGACTCACCGACCAAGGCGAGCGCATGATCGCTCGGTAGATCCAGATCGACCCCATCGAGTGCGTTCACGTCACGCGAGGCCGAACGATAAGCCTTGCGGACGTCGCGCAAGCTGAGCATCACTGTCATGCCGGACGCACCCTGCGGGTATGGGCGACCAGCGCGCGGGTCAGCTCGCTAGTAGGATTCCCGAAAACCTGGTCGATGCTCCCGGATTCGACGACTCTCGCGTCCTAACCTGGTCGATGCTCCCGGATTCGACGACTCTCGCGTCCTGGATAACCATCACCGACGTACACAGGCGGCCAACCAGCGCCAGGTCGTGAGAAACGTACAGCAGCGAACGCGCCCCCGCTGCGCAGAGCCGATCGTAAAGGTCGATGCATTCGGCTTGGCTGACCATGTCGAGCGCGGTGGTGGGCTCGTCCGCGACAACGATCGGCTGACCGCCGCACATCGTCATAGCGATCGCCACGCGTTGCCGCATACCGCCGGAAAGTTGATGGGGGTAGGAGCCGAGCAGCCCGGCACCGTCAGACAGGCCCACACTTGCGAGCCATTGCAGACTCGCACTGCGGACCTCATCTGCCGTCAACTGCCGGTGCAGACGCAAGGTGGCACCCAGCTGACGGCTGATCGTCTGATAAGGATTGAGCGACTGCAGCGCATTCTGCCAGCTGATCGCCATCGCCCCGGTCGCCAGCCGTCGCCGCTGCTTGGTGTCCGCGGTGAGCAGTTCTTGGATCTCGCCGGATCCGTCGATCAGTTGCACGCTGCCTTGGACATCGAGCGAATCCGGGCAGAACCCGGTCAGTGCGCGCAAGAACATGCTCTTACCTGCACCGGAATGACCAACAATGCCGACGCGCTGACCCGGTGCAAGGTCGAGATCGACATCGTCCAGCAATAGCGCCGGACTATCTCCTCGCGTGCGGACGCTGAGTCCGCGCACCCGCAGGCTCACCGGCCCGTGGTGGTCAATCCCAATCGTCACTGTCCCTCCTTCCTAAGCGCAGGATCGGCAAGGATGTGGAAGACGATGGCCAGCAGGAAGATGCCCAGCGTGGGCCAGAGCAGCAGCAGGGGGTGGTCTATCTGACTGCGGTGACGGTAGAGCATCGTCCCCCAGTCGGGGACCGTGGTGTCGACACCCAGACCAATGAACGCGAGCCCCGCGTAAGCCAAGATCGTTCCACTGGCGCTCGAACCGAAATAGCGCATCAGGGGCCCGGCCACACCGGGCAACACGTGGCGCAGCAGGATCTGCACTGTGGGTGTGGCCAGCAGGACCTCGGCGCGCACATAATCATAGGATCTGATCGACAAGGTCAGCGCCCTGGTCTGGTTCACATAGGTACCAGCACCGAATAGACCGAGCACCAGGCCCGCGCTGAATGGTGTCAGACCTACCACCGCTGTAACCAGCAGTGCCGCCACGAATGTGGGGATGATCATCGTGAGGTCTGTCGCCGTCATGATGATGGCATTCACCGCACCTCGCGAGTAGCCGGCGATAAGCCCGAGCGGCACACCGATGAGCACACTGGTGAGGCTTGCAGTGACCACAACAGTCAGCGTTCGCCAGAAACCGACGGCCATCAAGGCCCAGACATCGCGTCCCAAATCGTCGGTGCCCAGCGGATGCGCCTGGCTGGGTGGTTGTAGGACCGCTGTCAGATCGACCGCGGACGGATCGCCGTGCGGCAGCGAGAAAGCCAGGATCATGACGCCGAGGATTCCGGCGGCGACCATCAGACGGATACGCATGGTCATCGCGTCCTCGGATCCAGCCAGGAGAGTACCCCGCCGAGAATGATTCTGGTGCCGAACATCCATAACACCAGCACCATCAGATACGACTGAACAACCGTGTAGTCACGGCTGCTGATGCTCTTGATCAGGTAGTAACTCATGCCCGGCACAGCGAAGACATACTCGACGATGGCCGTGCCACCGATCACCCAGGCCATTTTCGCGATGACCGTGCTGATCAGGCCGTAGAGAACAGGGCGACGGCCGTCCCGCCAGAGCAGATCGTTCAGCTCGAAACCACGAGCGACTGCGGCGGTCACGAAGGGCTCGGTGCGCAGTTCTTCGGCATGGGCGGTCACGACCCGTGATAACTGGCCGAGTGAGTAGAAAGCGACGATCAGCATTGGCGCGATCACCAAAGCCGCACCGGAAAGCCGAAAGAACGGTATCCAGCCGAGCCGCACGCCGAACAGATCAATCACCAACGTGCAGATCAGGAAGCTGGGTACCGCCTGACTGATCAACGTGATCAAGCGGGCTCCCAGATCCCAGCCACGCGAGCCGAGACTGGCCTTCATTCCCAGCGGGTATGCGAGCAATGCGGCCAGTGCGACCCCGCCGAGCCCGATCGCCAGGGAAATCGGTAACCGCTGCGCCATCGCCACCGAAATCTGTTCTCCGGTCACGATCGAGGTGCCCCAGTCACCGGTGCAGAAGCGCCCGATCCAGCGAAAGTATTGCACGACGATCGGACCACCCAAACCCCACTGGCGCTCCAAAGCCTCGATGGATTCGGGTGTGACCGGCAACCCACGATCTTGGAGGTAGACCTCCATTGGGGTTCGCGGCAGGGCCCTGGCAACGGCAAAGATCACGACACTCGAGACGAAGAAGAGTTCGAGTTGGCGCACCAATGCCTTCTGCCACCGCATGATCATCTGCCAGTGCCCTGTCGCGGGTTGGTTAGCTCAGGCCCAGCTGAGGATTGACGATGTAATAGTCGCCACCGTAGGGCTGGTAGCCTGCGAGCCGGTCGCTGACCCCGATATGCCACTGCGGGTCGACCAGGATGAAGACTGCCTGATCAACGTGTATCTGGTGCTGGATCTGGACGGCCAGTTGGTCTCGCTCGGCGCCAGGTGCGAGCTCACCGAGCTGATCGAGCAATTCATCGGTGGTCGCCGAGGAGTAGCCGTTGATGTTATTGGCGCCACCGGTCCGGAAGAACTGGTTCAGGAAGAATCCGGGATCACCAGTCGGCGCGGTGTGTTGGGCATACATCGCGATGTCGTAGTTGCCGGTCTTCATGCCGTCAACGATGCTGTCGACAACACTCGTGGTAGCGCTGATGCCGAGTTCATTGAGCTGGGAGACCATGATCTGCATGATGATCCCCAGGTCGGGACGCGAGGGGTAGGTGATGATGCGCACGCTGAGCGGTTGTCCATCTTTGACTCGGACACCGTCGGGGCCCATGACCCAGCCTGCTTCGTCCAGCAACTCGGCGGCCTGCTGCTTGTCGACGACGAGTTCTTCGTTGCCGGCAAAGCTGAAGTATTGCGCGAAGGTTCCTGTTCCGACCCGACCGCCCTTGAGCGCGGTGACGTAGTCATTGCGGTCCAGTGCCAGGTCGATTGCCTGGCGCACAGCAGGATCGGCCAGCGGTCCCTCGACCAGGTTCGGACGCGCGAAGTACTGGTAGCCGGCGTCGATTGATTTCACCTCGATGCCATCGGTCCCCGCCAATTGCTCGGCAACCGTCGGGGTGATGGTGAATGCCATGTCGATGCTCTTGCTCTGCAATGCAAGCTTCATCGCATCAACCGAGACCACCTGGTAAGGCCCGGAATAAATGTAATTGCCGTCGGGACCGGTCTTGAAGACAACGTTGGTCCACTCTCCAAGAATCGCGTCGAGAACCGTCGTTTCGCGCTCGGTCACGGCAGTGATGGTGTCGCCATCGGCCGTGAAGGTGATGACACCAGCAGATGCATTGGACAGCGCATTCTTCTGCTGGATTTCGTTGAGGCTCGCCGCCAGCGCCGCGGCATCGACATCGGTACCGTCGGAGAACTTCGCGCCAGGCTTGACCTTCATCGTCCACTCGAGTGGGCTGATTTGAGTGATCTCCTCCACATAGCGAGAATTCCGCTCCCCCTGCTCGTCGACCATGAAGACCGACTCCGACACGCCGTGCGAAGTCAGATCCCAGCTGTTCTTGAAAGCATCGAGGCTGTCGGTCATGCTGGTCTGCCCGATGACGATCGGCGCATCTGTGGATGACGCGTCGGTTGTCTCTCCTGAGCCGCCGCAACCGGCGAGAATAGCCAGACCTGTCAACGAAGCTATCAGGGCGATGAGTGCCCGTTTCAGGTGATGTCGGCCGGAATACCGCGGCCGCGAATGTGACTTCATTTACTCTCCATCGTCTTGACGCGAGCCCGGCCGCAAGATGGTGGAGGATGCTGATTACAGCTGGCCGATACCACCGTGAAGTCGAGCGCTCATGGTGCTTGTTTGCCGTGCGTTGAGGGTCTGACTTGGCCTTGAGGGCCTCACAGTGGCGCGACCGTCCCGGATTCTCACCGGAGTTCCTCACCGCATGCAGGATCAAACTATCAGCA
>JALHFX010000116.1 GCA_022837595.1 Propionibacterium sp. | reverse complement strand
CTGGAAAGGCGCTCTTAACGCCTTCGACATCACCTTCAACGGCCGACTGTCCGCCCACAGCCACTAACCACGACTTACACCGAAAACTTGACAGTCCCGCCGCCGCTGATTTTGTCTTGGAAGAGCCGATCGACGGCGCCGACGGCATCGATCTGCCGGGCGAGGTTCTGGTCGGCGCTGGACACGCGAATGTACCCGATGGTCTGACCTTGTGGCGTCATGTTTCGACCTTTCGACGAGACTGCTTCATTCGGTCTGGAGCCACGTTAATACGGGGCTGTGACGATGGATGGCGTGCTGGAGGGGAGAGCCCCATCCAGGTCCGGAAGGGATCGTGTGAGGCTGCGGATCTATGAGGTCCTGACGGGTTCTTGGGTCCGAGCATCGGGGAACAGGTCGGCTGGTGGCGCTTGGTAGGGGAGTGGTTCGTCGTAGTTGGCGGTGTCTTTCGATTGCGCGAAGGGGGTGCTGATGCCGGTGGTGGGGTCGAGGCGGGCTTGTTCCCAGGATCGCCACATGGCTTCGAGGCGGATGACGGCTTCGGCGGATTCCCACCAGCGGGCTGACCAGCGGTATTCGGCTCGGCCTGTTTCGCCGACGCCTCGGCGGAAGACTAGGCGGACGAAGTCCCGCACGAACTCGTCGAGGTTGGCGAAGAACAGCCGGGGCGGTGTCGGGCCGGTGTGGCTGTTCGCGCGCGCAGCGGACTCGGCCGGCTGAGCGTGCTCCTGATTCTCTGAGTCATCAATTTCGTCGGTGGGGTCGTCGATGGACCATTCGGGGTCGTGGCCCCATGCTGGGGTGTTGGTCATCTCGTCGCCTCCTGTGGTTGGTGGTCTCGGCTGGGGTCGTGGGCTGCGATGGACGCCCGTACGGCGGTGGCGTGTGGGCTGGTCATCCAGGGTTGGGTGGCGATCAGGGTAGGCCGGGCGCCGGAGGCGAAGATGATCGCGCGTCCGCCTGGCAGGGCTGCGAGGTCGGCGGGGTCGAGGATGCGTTCGCGGGTGAGTTGCTGGGTGACGTTGCGGTGGCCCTTACCGACGGAGACCGAGCGGGTGGTTTTGTCGTAGTCGCCGATCATGGTGGCGAGCGTGTCGAGGAATTCGCGTTCTTTGACGCCTCCGCCGTAGACGGCGATGTTGCTGGCCGACCAGAGTTTTCGCATGCCGGATTCGCCCCAAACGTCGACGCCTTGTGACCAGGATTGCAGGATCGTCATTAGCACGATGCCGCGTGATCCGAAGTGTGAGTACAGCGATGGCAGTTCCCGCCAGCGGCAGACGTTGGCGGCTTCGTCGAGGACGCCGACCAGTGGGGTGTCCAGGCGTCCGCCGGGGCTGCGGGAGGCGAGTTCTTCGGCCGCTTCAGCAACGGCGGCGGTGAGCGCGGTCACGAGCGGTCCGGCGGTGGAGGCGCCTTCTTTGGACAGGCTGTAGAGGGTGCCGCCGTCGGCTTGGACGAAATCGGCCGCGCGCAGTTGGCGGCGTGGGTCGTGGTGGCCTTGTGGGGTGATCCAGGCGGCGATCTGTCGGTTGGTGAGGCAGGACGCCATCTGTTGGGCGGTGCCGTAGATCCCGCCGCGTTGCTTGTCGGGGGCGTAGATGACGCCGGCGAGTTGGTCAGCGGTGAGATCGAAACCAGCTGTCGCGACGAGCCTCATGGGGGTGTCGTCGGTGGGCCGGGTGAGCCACCGGTAGACGTCGGTGATCGGTCGCAGGTCCACCGCTGCGGCCAGCAGCAGGCCGGCCAGGAGGTCCTGACCGGCGGAGTCGAAGAACGCGTCGGTGCGGGCGCCTGCTGCCCGCGAGCCGCTGGCGAAGTGCTCGGCGAGCTTCGCTGCCTGCACTTCGTCGGTCACGTATGACAGTGGGTTCCACCACCAGGTGTCGGGTTGTTCGCCGGCGACATGTTGGGGGTCGAACACCCAGACCGGGCGGCCTTGGCTGCGGCGGTCGCCTTTGACAGTGGTGCGATGTCTTTGCGGACCCCGAGGTAGCGGGACGACTGGTCAACGCGAGTGGCGCGCCGGCAACTTCGTCCAAAGACCTGCCGAACCGCCAGCACCGTCAGGGCGGCGAGCACGACGACGATGCCTGCGACGACTGTGGACGCCCACGGCCAGGCGATGTTTCCACCGAGGACGCCGAAGAGGATGTCCCAGACTCCGCCCTGGGGTTGGCCGAGGCCGGCGATTCGCCAACCCAAGGTGGACGCTGACCCACATGATGGCGCCGGTGCCTGCGGCCAGGCCGCAGGCACCGTACATGAGGACGGTGTCCGGGCCCAGGAATGTTCGCTACGGAAAGAGCAATCCGTCAGTTATCCACAACGCGCTTCTTCTCGACTCGAGCGAACCTCATGCTCGAGACCACAGTGAAGTGCTGATGACCGCGGCTTTCGCTTCGAGCGATGTCAGCGATAACCGACACATGAGCGACGTCTTCGCGTCCGACGAGGGTCTGGGCGAGTTTGGTGGGGAAGCTAGGCAATAGCTTTGGGAAACAGTATTCTAGGAGTACGACGAGCCGGATCGCCGGAGCGTTGTCCGCCGAGGGCCCCGCGGGGCCCTCGAGCTTTGTTCAGGGGATCCACTTGCGCTCATGCCGGATCGCGGGCTTGAGCACGTGGACCAAGGATCGTGTGGCCCGTTGGGCCTTGGGTGAACCCTGTACCTCCCTGTCGCGGCGCAGGATGTAGGCCACCATGTCCGCTGCTTGAACGCCGAGTTCGGTTCGGGAGTCAACCCATTCGGGACCCAGGATGCGCTCCAACCGACTTGGCCGAAACCCTGGGGTCCCAACCCTCGTGTAGCCCGCAATTGCTTCAGCGAAGTCTTCCTGACGGTCAATCATGTCTGCGGTCACCTCGCATGTTGCATCCCGACCAGCGCACCAACCATCGGCCCGTTCCAGCAAGTGCCGGAGAGTGACCTCGTAGGGCGAATCGGGATAGCGATAGCGGCCGTTCAGGCGCCGGACGTCAACTCCTTCGAAGAGCACGACGGCGCCTGCGGCGACGATCGCTCGGAGGGCGTGACGGTAGACCGCGACGGCCTCATGCAACTGCCCCTTCATGCATGCCCACTCGCCTTGAGCTTGCATGAGGCGGTGGGCATGGAACTCGACTTCGGGTTCAAGCCCGAACTTGACGCCCGCATGCAGACGCACTTCGTCGAGTCCAGTGACCAACCGGTTGTACTGCGATTCGGTGACGAGCACGCCTGCAACGTAGTAGTCGTCCGCATCGTAGGACTCATCGATGAATAGCCTCAACCGAACGCCGGACGTAACCACCTGCTCATTATGGCATCGAGGCCCACTCGCTGACGGGAGCAGATGCGCTGACAGCCTGAACGCCTACATTGCAGAGCACGAGCATGTGATTGCGAACCTTGAAGCGGCGTTACTAGCGGTGATGGACACCAGCGGCCTTGAGGTCGAGCAGGTCGACATCGCCGTTCGTTTGGATGGTTTGGCAGCTCTCATGACCAAAGCCGTGGAAGACAACTCCAGTCGCTCCCAGAACCAAGAGAACTGCCAGCAGCGGTTCAGCGCACTCGAAAAGGAACACGCCGAAGCCTTCGACCGGTACCAGACGATAGTGGAGGAGATCGAATCCAAGCAAGGTCGGGCAGTGCAGATGCGGCACCACCACAAGCGACGCCGATCGGAAGTGGCAGGTGCGTTGCCGCTGCTACTGCAATCCCTGGAGCGGCCACCAACAGGCACACCCCGAGAACTGCCGACCACTCCACGAGATTGAGCTGGGCTGTCCGTAGCCACGAGCAACGACGGCGCGCGCCGCCCCAACGGTTCCATGTACTCGCCGCGGCATGAGTGAACGATACCAGACTGGTATCATTGGAGTTGTGGCGATGACTTTGCGATTGACTCCTGACGATGAACGGGTGCTGACCTTGCTGGCTGAGGCTGAGGGTGTGAGCAAGCAGGAGGCGACGGTGCGTGCGATCCACGAGGCGGCTTCTCGTCGGCTGCGGCGTGACAAGGTCGCCGAGTTGTCCGCGACGGCTCGCGAGCGCTACGCCGACCTGCTCGACCGGCTTGGCCAGTGATCCAGTACCTCACCTTGGAGGATGTGCTCGCGTTGATCACCGACCTGGATGTCGGGCCGATCCGGGATATTGGGCTGCTCGATTCGGCGGTGTACCGGCCGCAGGTCAGCGTGCTAGGCGCCGATGCGTATCGCGGGGTCGATGAGAAGGCGGCGGTGCTGCTGGAATCTCTGGTGCGCAACCATGCCTTGGTGGACGGCGACAAGCCGATTGGGTGGCTCGCGACCGTAGTTTTCTACGGGCTCAACGAGATCACCCTCGAAGCGCCTGACGACGACGCCTACGATTTGGTCATCGCCGTCGCTAGTGGTGCCGCCGCGTATCAGCAGGTGGCCGAGCTCCTCGCGAAATGGCACTAGCCCACTGCTGTAGATCCGCGCATTGGACCTATGCAGGTCCTGCGTGGTTCGGCTAGACCTCAGGACCAGGCCGTGCGCACCGAACACGGCGTTGAGGTCGCTCGCCTGATGCAGCTCGCCACCGTCGGGTCCCATTCCTGACAGACGAGCCGAGCGATGCCATCGAACGATCAAGCCTCGCTCTTCGCAGTCGGACAGCGGGAAATGTTTCGACAATGCCGCGCGGAATCATTCCTCCAGACCTGGCGGGTCAGTGGCGCAGGAAGAGGGATGAAGATGACTGAGGAGACCAAGTTTCGTCGGTTCGAGGTGGCCGACTATCTCGACGACCTCGACGATGTCGCCGCCTACCTGGAGATCGCGCTGCAAGAGTCAGCAGACGATCCCACCGCGGTTCCCCGAGCCCTCGGCGTGATTGCCCGTTCGTAGAACATGAGCGAGCTGGCCCGCCGAGTCGGGATGAGCCGCGACGGCCTGTACAAGGCTTTGTCTGCCACAGGTAACCCAACCTGGTCGACTGTACTGAAAGTCACCAATGCCCTCGGGCTGCGTCTGAGCGTCCAAGCCGTCGCCTGACCAACGTCAGCAAATCACTGCGAAGATCTGAGTCGCGCACACCCCGAGACACAGAAGGTTGTGTCAGGCAGAAGCCCACTCGAGTACGCAGATCTTTCTGTTGGCGGGGCAGGACGTCGTCTGTTGGGCGGTACCGTAGACGCCGCCGCGTTGCTCGTCGGTGCGTTCTCTCTGCGGCGCCGGGTGTTTCAGCCCTGACGCAAGGCATTCCGAAGCCGATCTCCAACGCGAACTGGACCCGACCATGCACGGCAGGCCCAAAGCTCTTTGCTGGGCGCCCGAGCGGTCTCTTCTGTAGGGTGGCACCGTTGGCGTGGTTGCCGAAGGAATAACTGCCCCGAAAAGGGAGAGCGCAATGGTGATGCGAGAACACGATGTCATGAAGGG
>JALHFX010000026.1:56002-69126 GCA_022837595.1 Propionibacterium sp. | reverse complement strand
ATGGCACCTCGCCCCTGGGTCGTCGGGTGCGCAAGCACGCCGCCGAGGTCAAGCGTTTGATCGCCGAGGCCTGTGGCAGCGACGTTCGCGTGTTCGGGTCGGTCGCCGCCGGCGAGGATGGGGCGGATTCCGACATCGACCTGGTGTTCACCATGGGTCGCCCCCTCAGTTTGGTGTAACTCGGCGCGCTCGAGCAGGCGGTGAGCCCGGCGGTCGGCTGCCGGGTCGATCTGGTGCCGGGCACGGTGCTGCGGGCCGAGTTCCGCGACAAAGCTCTCGCTGATGCGGTAACGCTGTGAGCAGCCACAGCACGAAGATCCTCAAAAAAACGCCCTGCCCCATCTTCAGATCATGCAAGAACAAGCCAACAAGGACCTTGATGAACGCCTGTCATCGACGCGGTCTGTATGCGCCAGACTCTGACCCAAGACGTCCCGACAAACCTGGCGCTGATCCTCACGCGCAGCCAGCGCGCGAGGAGCGGCAAAGGAGGGCGTTTGGGCCCCTGCAAGTGGGTAGCTCAGTCCTGGGACAGTCGTGTGCCGAGTTCGGGGATGCGGACGTTGAGGGCCGCCCACACCAGGTCGTGACTGCCCCTGTCGTAGTGGTGGGCAACCAGGTTCCGCATGCGGTTGATTCCTCGCCAGTCCACGTCGGGATGCGCGTCCTTGAATGCTTGAGGCAGTTTCTCGGCGACGGTGGCGATTTTGATCAGGATCCGTTCGCCGGCATTGCGCAATAGAGCCCCGTCCATCGAATCCGCGAGGTAGGCCTCCCGACCCTTGCTGGTCAGGTATTCGGCTTCTCGCACGAACTCCGCCAAATCCGCCAGGCGCCGCTCGGCCCGTCCGTCCCGATCGCCCCCGGCCTCACCTGTGCGGGCCGATCCCTCCGCCGGGCCCCTCACAACGGCACTGCCTCAGCGCGAGCGCGGTCGAGGACGCGTCCCGAACTACCTGAGGACACGACGTCAACCGGAACGGTGAGGATCTTGGCCAACTCCTCCTCCAGTGTCAGCAACGTCACGATGTCCGCATCGGGCGGGAAGGTGACCAGCAAGTCGAGGTCAGAACCAGGGTCATCTTCACCCCGGGCCACCGAGCCGAACACCCAGGGGTCATTGGCCCCGATCCTCGCGAGGGCAGCCAATACCTCGTCACGCCTGGCGCGCAGGAGCACCGAGGGTCGCACCTGAAGTGCCTGCTCCAAGGCGCTCCTTGCTGCGTCGGACGGCACCCTCGTGCCTCGCTCGATCGCCGCGATCAAGGGTTGCTTCACTCCGGACAACCCGGCCAGTTGACGCTGGGTCAACCCGGCCGCCGTTCGCCGCAGCTTCAGCCGCTCCGAAAACGAATGCTCCTTCACACACCTACGATATCGCGCCTGTTATCGCGCGAGAAGTGGATCCCACCGCTCACCACACCAAGCAGCGCCCGCTCTGACGGTGGCATTTGAGGACGTTAATCTCGCTGCGAGCATTGCTGTCAGGAGGTCGCGCTATGAGCACTCTGACGATCAGGCAGTTGGATGAGCGAATCCATGCGCGGTTACGCGGTCGCGCAGCCAAGCATGGGCGATCGGTCGAAGCCGAGGTACGAGCGATCTTGGACGCCGCGGTGGACCTGCCCGAGGAGAACATTCTCTTGGCGCTGCATGCTGCTGTTGTCGGCGTCGGTGGGGTTGATCTCCCGACACCGGTGCGCACCGACCAGCCACGATCTGTGGATCTATCGTGATCATCGCGGACACGAACGTGGTCTCGGAGTTCATGAGGGACCAACCCGATGCCAATGTGCTCGCCTGGGCGCAAACTATCGATGCAGCCGACCTGGGCATCTGCGTGGTCACCGTCGAAGAGATCGAACGCAGGTTGGGCCGCCTCCCCGCTGGGCGCCGCCGGCGCGACTTGGAACAGCGGTGGCAACAGCTGCTGGACGTTTTCGCCGAGCTTATTGCCGTCTATGACAGGGCGGCTGCCAGCGCCACGGCCCGAATTCTGGTTCACGCTGAGTCGTCCGGTCACCCGATGGGCTTGGCGGACGCCCAGATCGCAGGCATTTGCCTGTCAGGTGGCCGGCAGCTGGCGACCAGAAACGTGCGTGATTTCGCCAGCGTCCTGGCCGGGTACACCTAGGCTTGGTTGTGGTGAACCCCTTCGAGTGACAGACTGACGATTCTGTCCATAAACAGTGGAGGTGTGCCGATGGTGTCACTTGCCGACGAGGTGCTGCCGCTGGTGCGGACCCGCAGCGACGTGCACCGTTGGAGTGCAGCCAACGCCTACGGCTTCAGGGTTCACCAAGCTGTGACGTTGCTTCAAGACGCAGCGGACACCCAGCCGGCAGGTGAGGTCTTGGCTGTGACCCAGCGGGCGTTGGCCAGTGCATTGAAGGTGATCGCACGCGCTGACGACTCCAGCGGCATCATCGGCGGAGCGATCAAGGACCTGCTGCAACTGCACGTCACCTTGACCAACGCCGCACCCCCGCCGCCTGCCCGGCTCGTCGCATGGATGATCGGCTTCCAGTTCGACAGCGTCGTGGACTACTTCACCCTGGATCCTGCTGCTTACGGTCCCGCGCTCGGCGAACGCGGCATGGCGCTGTACCGAGCCAAACTCGCCGAGATTGCCGATCAGGTCGGCCCGGCACTCACCAAGCAGGAGGAGCAGCTCCTCTGGCAACAGCGTCTCACCGACCCGGACGCTTGGGATCAAGAGTCAGAACGCCGCCACGTGAGGTTCGTGTTGGACTGGAATGCGCGACGGCTGGCGGTTTGGGACCGTGACATCGACGCGATCATCGCCACCCATGCCAGGGATCGGCAGGTCGCCGCTTGGCTGACCGACACCGCCGAAGCGCTCGCCGAGATCGGCGAGTACGACCTGGCCATCGACTGGGCCCGTGACGCTACCTTCTTCGGCCGCGGCTACCAATCGGTTGCCGCTGCCCACCACTGGTGTTCCCTCGTGGCCGAGCACCATCCTGACCAAGAGCTGTCGGCCCGTCTGGAGGTGTTCGATCGATGGCCCACCGCCACCCACGCCAGCGCCGTTCATCAAAGTGCAGGGGCTTCGTGGGGTGAATACAGCGAACACGTGACCACTGCCCTGTCCGCTCATCCCCGGGAGGCTGTGTCGTTCACTTTGAACACGCTGGACAACGTGCCGCTGGCCTGGGAACTCGCGCACACCTTGGGCCTCGACGAGCCAGGGCTGTGGGACACGCTTGCGGGTCGCTATGAGGCGATCGACCCGCTCGCTGTGGTGCCGATCCACACCGCGCAGGTTCTGGCCGAACTTGAGCAGGCGGACGCCAAACGCTATCGGGCCGCCGCCAAGAGGCTTGCACATCTCCGGGTCCTCACCCAAGGCAGCGAGCAAGCTGCCGCCATTGACGAGTTGATCGCGGAGCTTCGTACCACTCACCGGCGACGACCACGCATGCAGCACGAGTTCGACCGAGCCGGGCTCCCCTAAATCTTCGAGGACGGCAAGGCCCGGCGCTCCGTTTGAAGGCTCTCTGCACGCCTGACAAGCCCCCACCCGGCCCACCGGCGGCGATAAGCCTGACAAGCACGGGGACAGTGCCGGCAGTGGGTGGGCATGCCACCAGGTAGCCCCATTCGCGGCATTTGAGAATGCTCCGGCGGGCCTTTGCGACGGTTATCGAGCCATGCCGAGGAAGGTCATCATCAGGCGCTCCAACTCGACCATTTGCCGACTCGACAAGCGACCAATCCGGACCTGGACATTGCTCCTCCTCACCGTGGTCAGCTTATCCACCATCACATCGCTATCCTGGACCAACCCGACCAAGTCCCCAGCAGGGACTCGGAGTCGCAGCAGCGGCGCATCAATCAAGGTGGTGGTGAGCGGAGCGACCGTGACCGACTCCGTCAGCTCGAAGACATCGTCCTGCACGATCACAGCGGGACGCGGCTTGGACGCATAGATCCCGCCAGCCACCGTCCACAGTTCTCCGCGTTTCACTCTTCGCCCCAGTCCACCGACACTGCCTCGATGAAGTCCTGGTCATCGCTGTGGCGGTCGACCCGCGCTATCAGAGCTGACTGGCGACGAGCCTCGCGAATAAACTGTTCGCTCCGCACGTCCGGCACCCAGGCTTGCACCGGACGGTACCCCCGCGCCCGCATCCGATGGCGGTACTCACCTACTCGCTCCCTCACACCCATACCGTCATGTTACATGTAACGGTCGCTCGCCGAACAGGCACAGGCTGCCCCCACGCAGAACGCGGCTGCCAGCCCGGCCCCAAGAAGGCCAACCCGCGAAGTTCCGAACGCGCCAGGAGCGGCAGATAGGGAAACTCGGTCAGGTAGTCATCTCCTGGTTGAGCCTGTCCAGAATCCATGAGCGAACCATGGTACACCTTGCTTCGATTCGGACGGGCGGGCCACACCCCCGGCGGATAGGCAACCTCGCGGGTCCGCTCGGACTCCTCCCGAAGCCGCGCCGCCAGCGCCGGATCAATCGTCTTCGCCATCGGTGATCCCCTCTCGATAGAACCGAAGGTCGGCGCCGGTCGCCGGCCAAGCTTGGGGACGTCCGCGACGCTGCCCATCGGCCGATCCAGGCTAAGACCCTTTCTAGGCGACAGGTTCCCTGGTCAAACAAGTGGCGAGGGACGAGTCGACCTATAAGCCGGATTCTGTACTCCGAATGGAGCGGTGATCATCTATCTGCGACCCCCATTGCTGGTGGCCTTCGGCTGGGCCTTTCGACCCAGCCGTGCGACCTACCCGGAAGCTCAGGCGGGCAGCCCTCGATCACTTCCGCAGGCGCCCGAAGACGCCTTCTTGGTCTTGCTCCGAGTGGGGTTTGCCGTGCCACGACTGTCACCAGCCGCGCGGTGGTCTCTTACACACGCCGTTTCACCCTTACCCAGACCTACATCCCGAGAGGAAGCGGTATCTGGGCGGTTTGTTTTCTGTGGCACTTTCCCGCGGGTCACCCCGGGTGGGTGTTACCCACCACCCTGCCCTGTGGAGCCCGGACTTTCCTCAGCTTGCGCCGCGATCACCCGGTCGACTCGTCCAACGATCCAGTCTATTACCTCACTACTAGATCAGGCCATCCGAAAGATGATTCAACGTACCGAAACGGTGCGCGGTGATCGAGACCGCCTGCTCATGCAGATATGGCAGCATCTCCACTCGTCCGCCCGACACCACTTCCCCGCCGTAGACGGCAATATCTGGTTTGCCGCCGGTAGCCTCGTAGACCGCTGCGATCTGCTCAGGCCGCGAGGCCCCCGCGACCACCCGGACCCGCGCACTGGCGTGTGGGCCGTCGTGGGTAGTGAGCTCGACGAGGCGTTCGCGCCAAGCCACATCGTCCTCAAAATGCACTGGCACCTTTGCCGCATCCACAGCCTCAATAACCGGCTTCGGCAACGCGATCGGGGTGCTCAACACCAGGGACGACTGGGCCGCCAGCCCGGCCGCGATCACGCGGATGACCTTGTGAAGAGGCGCGTCTACGCCGACCCGGATCACCACCGGAACCGGCAGATAGCGGAGCAGGTTGCGCTCTACCCCGACCTGAGAGACGTCTCGTGCAATGCCGAATTCGTTCGCCCAAGCCGCCGAATCGCTGCTGAGCGCAGCACGCAGCCAGTCCAACTCGGCTCCGGCGATACCCGACTGCTCGGCAGCCGCCAGCAATCTGACAGCATCCGGACGTGGCGCCTGCGCCTCGCCGTTAACAGCTGCGTCCTGCCAGTCGACCAGACCGAAGAGATAACTGGGCCCGCCGGCCTTCGTACCCGCACCGATCGCCGACTTCTTCCAGCCACCGAAGGGTTGGCGCCGCACGATCGCGCCTGTGATGCCCCTGTTGACGTAGAGGTTGCCGGCCTGAATGCGCTCAAGCCAGCGTCCAATCTCGTCGCGGTCCAGCGAATGCAGGCCGCTGGTGAGACCGTAGTCGACGTCGTTGACGATGTCGATGGCCTCGTCCAAGGTCTTGGCGGTCATGATGCCAAGGATGGGCCCGAAGTATTCGACCAGGTGATATTCACTGCCCCGCTGCACACCGCTGCGCACACCCGGGCTCCACAGTTTCGATTCACCGTTCTTGTCAACTGCCAGTGGGCTATCGCTGGACACCGGAGTTGGTGTGAGCAGCCACTGCTCGCCCGGCCCAAGCTTGGTGAGGCCGCGCAGCAGCTTACCTTCCGGCGCGGTAATGACCGGCCCCATCTGCGTTTCGAGGTGCTCGGGGGTACCGACCCTCAGTGACTGGACGGCATCGATCAGCTGTCGGCCAAATCGCTTCGACTTGGCGACCGAACCAACCAGCACCACCAGCGACGACGCCGAACACTTCTGACCGGCATGCCCGAAAGCAGACAACGCCACATCCTTGGCAGCAAGATCGAAATCGGCATTGGGCGTCACGATGATCGCATTCTTGCCGCTGGTCTCAGCAAGAATGGGCAGATCCTTGCGGAGCTCTCGGAAGAGTACCGCGGTCTCGTACGAGCCGGTGAGGATCAGCCGGTCGACCCGAGAATCCGCGACGAACGCGGAGCCCAGCTCCCGGTCGCCGAACTGCACATACTGCAGCACATCGCGGGGAACGCCGGCTTCCCAAAGCGCTTCGACCATCACCGCGCCGGTACGGGCGGCATTCGTGGCCGGCTTGATGATCACCGACGCGCCCGAAGCCAGTCCCGCGAAGGTACCGCCCGCAGGAATCGCGGTCGGGAAGTTCCACGGTGGGATCACCGCGATCAGCTTCTGGCTCACGGGTTTTGCACCGTCGATCTGCGGGAGCACTTGACCCGACATCGCGTAGTAGTTGGCGAAGTCGATCGCCTCCGAGACCTCGACATCCCCCTGATCGATGGTCTTACCGCATTCGGCCCCCATGACCTCCAGCAACTGGGCACGCCGAGCTTCCAAACGTTCTGCAGCTCGGTAGAGAATACGAGCACGCTCCTCGGCGCCGAGTTGCTGCCAACCGTCGGCTGCGTTGACTCCGCGGACGATCGCCTCGTCCAGAGCCTTCTTGTCGGTGATCCGATTCGCTGCGACAAGTTCAGCGCCTAGCTGTGAGGTGACCATCCGGTCAGCGATCTCCCGCCCCCACTCGCGGTTGCCAGGCAGATCGGGATCGCTATCGGGTGTGTTCTCGAAGCCGCCGCGACGTCCGGCCTCGACTCGCTTCTCAACTCGGTCTTCAGCACCGTCCGCATCGTAGTGGCGACGGTCTTGCAGACGGTTGGGTTTGGGCACCCGGTAAGACTCGACCGAGCCGTCACCGGTAATGGGCTCCAAATCACCGAGTGCGGCGAGGAAACGGTTCTTCTCTCGCTCGAAGAGCTCGGGGTCTTCGTTGAGTTCGAAAACCGCCGACATGAAGTTCTCGGGGCTCGCGCCCTCCTCAAGACGGCGAATCAGATACGCGATGGCCACATCGAACTCTGCGGGATGCACCACGGGCGTGTAGAGCAGCAACGAGCCAACCTCGCGCTTGACGGCCTCAGCCTGACCGGTCGCCATACCGAGCAACATCTCGATATCCAGGCCTTCGGTGACACCGCGCTCCTTGGCCAGCAGCCAGGCGAGCGCGACGTCGAAGAGATTATGCCCCGCGACTCCGACGCGCACATTCTTCACCCGCTCGGGGGTCAGCGCGTAATCGAGAACGGCCTTATAACTGGTATCACTGGCTTGCTTCGACCCCCAAGTCGCAGCCGGCCAACCATGGATCGCGGCGTCCACCAACTCCATCGGCAGATTCGCACCCTTGACTACCCGGATCTTGATCGGCGCACCACCGCCGGCAACCCGTTCAGCTGCCCAGCCCTGCAAGTCGATCGCTGCGCCCAGGGCATCGGGCAGGTATGCCTGCAAGACGATGCCGGCTTGAAGGTTACGGAATTCTGGGCGCTCAAGGAGCCGCTTGAAGACCGCGATCGTCAAGTCGAGATCCTTGTACTCCTCCATGTCGAGGTTGATGAACTTGTGCGGGCTGGCCGCAGCCGCGCACTCGAAAAGCGGGCGCAAGTGATCGATGATGTGTTCTACCGCGTCGTCAAATGCCCAGTGGTTGTGGGGCGCCACAGTCGAGGAGACCTTGATCGACACATAGTCGACGTCATCGCGTTCGAGCAGGCGCCGGGTGCCGGCGATCCGGCGTTCGGCTTCCTGCTCCCCGAGGATCGCCTCGCCGAGAAGATTCACGTTCAGTCGGATGCCGGGCTTCTTTATCTTTTCGATAGCTGCGCCCAGCTTCGCGTCGGTCGCGTCGATGATGAGGTGGCTGACCAACTCACGCAAAATCTTGCGAGCCGCTGGAATCACCACCCACGGCAGCGGATTGGCTGTCACGCTGCCTAATTGCATTCCCCATCGCATCGGTGCCGGCAAGAACTGCGGGGTGATCGGGGCGAGCTCTTTCAGCTTCTTCGCCGCCGCGTTGAGATCTTCTGGACGCACGACACCGTCGACGAAGCCGACTGTGAAGTCAAGACCGTTCGGATCCTGCAAGACGCCGGCGAGCAGCGCCGCTGACCGTTCGATCGGGTAATCGGCCGCCTCAGCGAGCCAGCGATGAACAAGTGCTATCGCAGGCTCTGCGAGATCTTGGGGCCGGACATCAGTCGGATCTGCCATGGGTTAGGTGCCTCTCCGCTCAACTTCGTACACGTCTGCGTGCACATCAGATTCTAATCTTCCGTTGCCATCGTGACCCCCGGCAACCCAAAGTGAAGCAGGATCGTCCGAGGCGTAGTCTGCGGCGCCTTCGGCGCCTGGCTCTTTGTAGCGCGATCAGGCAGCGAGGGAGCCGAGCAGATGTTGATCATTCATCTGGGCGTAGCGTCCGCCAAGTCGCATCAGCTCGTCATGACTACCGCATTCGGTGATTCGGCCCTCATCGAGCACCACAATCTGGTCAGCATCGCGAATCGTGCTCAGCCGGTGCGCGATCGTGAGGGTCGTTCGTCCGACCGCCAAGTGATCCAGGGCCGCCTGCAGCTGGTGTTCAGTAGTGACATCCAAAGCACTCGTGGCTTCATCCAAGATCAGGACGCGGGGATTCCGCAACAAGGTACGTGCCACGGCAATGCGCTGGCGCTCGCCTCCGCTGAAACGATGCCCGCGAGCCCCGACCATGGTTTCCAGACCGTCGGGCAGGCCGCGCACCACGTCTGCGATGCGGGCAGCCTCGAGCGCCTGCCAAAGCTCGCCATCACTAGCGTCCGGTTTGGCCAGCAGCAGATTACCGCGCAGACTGTCGTGCACCAGATAAGTCTCCTGGGTGACGACCCCGACGATGGACGCCAAGTCGTGGGGGTCGAGATCGCGCAGGTCGACGCCATCGATGGTGATGCGACCGCGATCAGGGTCGGCGAGCCTTGACAACAATGACGCCGCAGTCGACTTGCCTGATCCGGTCGATCCTGCCAGGCCGACCGAAGTACCCGCCGGTATCGTCAGATCGAAGTCGTCCAACGCAAGGTCATCAGAACCCGGGTAGGCATAGCTGACGTGCTCGTAACGGATCCTCCCCTGTACCCCGCTCACGTCGAGGCGCACCGGATGAGCGGGCGTCGCCACCTGGGGCACCAGATCGAGATACTCGAAGATGCGACTCATCAAGGCCATCGAGGCGACCCACTGGGCGCCAACATTCAGTACCCCCATGATCGGCCGGAAGATTTGTGTCTGCAGCGCGGTGAAAGCCACCACAGTACCGATCGTCAGCCCTCCATCAACCGGCCCGAACCCAGCGGCCAGATAGATGATCGCAGGCAAGATCGCAAAGATGATATTCATCGTCGCCATCCGCCAGCGACCAGCCAGTTGAGAGCGCATATCGAGATCGATCAAGCTGGTGGAGATCGCTGAGAAGGACGCGGTTCGCTGGTCTGCGATGCCGAGAGTCTTCGACAGCATCGCACCGCTAACGCTAAGCGCCTCATCTACCTCGCCGTGCAGTCTTGACAGCGCGTGCTGGCGAGCCTGGGTGAGGTCGCGGCGCACGAGAGCGACCCGGCGGGTTCCCCAAATGGCAGGCGGCAGCACAATGAGACTGATCAAGCTGAGTCGCCAATCGAGGACGACCATCGCGATCGCGGTGGCCACCGCGGTCGTCAGATTGGTTGCCACCGAAGTCGCGGTTGTAGTGAGTACCGATTGCAGTCCTGCGACGTCGTTCACCAGCCGCGATTGAATTTCGCCGGCACGGGTGCGTTTGAAGAAATCGATCGATTGGCGCTGGAGATTCGTGAAGACGTCGACGCGCAGGTTGTGCATAACGCGCTCGCCGATGGCGCTCGCCAGCCACGTCTGCCAGACCCCGCCGATAGCAGTGACGACAGTGATCACGATCATGCCCAGCACAGCGCTGACCAATAGATGTGTATCGCGATTGGGCAGCGCATCATCGATGACCGCCCGAAGTAGAAATGGTTGCCCCATCCCGACCAAAGCGATCAAGACGATGATGCTCACCAGCAGTGTCATGCGCCAGCGTTGCGGCGCGAAGAGCTCCGCGACTCGCCGCCAACGAACCGGCGATTCCGCTAACTGCGCCTTGTCTTCAGGATTGATACGTTGCGGGCCGAGGCCGCCGATGCCACCATGATCTGCCATGGGGACCACCTCCATCCACAATTCATTGAGGTATCGCAACTAAGAGGTTACCTCATTATATTTCGGACGCAAGGGTCAAAGGACCGAAAAGGACGGAAGACATGGGCATAGAAGCAGCCGAGCATCCCAGCCACGACGATCTGGGCGAGCTCTTCGCGCGTGTCGCCCGTCAGCAGCGCCGCGCGATCCTCACTGCTCTGGAGCCCTGCGGCGTCAGCCCGCACCAGGCCAGGGCGCTACGCCAGATCGTCAAGACCGGGCCGCTACGCCCGAGCCAACTGGCCGAACAGCTGCGAATCAGCCTGCGATCGACCACTGAAGTTGTGGAGGCATTGGTTGCTGCCGGACTATTGCGACGCGAGCCCGACCCAAGTGACAGACGCGCGATCCTGGTGAGCGCCACCACGCAGGGCGTTGAGCGTTCCGAGCAGATCAGTGAAGTGCGTGCTGCTCACGGCGAGGCTTTCTTGTCGGCCTTGGACGCAACCGATCGCGCCCAGCTGCGGCAGATACTAGAAAAGCTGGATCACCATCCCGAATAGGCGTCGGTTAGTCTTCGGCACACCCGCACGCGCAGTGCCCGAGATTCCAGAACTGCTCTGAGTCAAGAACCGCGCGACTGACGCCAACCTAGAGCCCGGAGTTCTCGGTACGGACGAGGATCCGCCCGCATTCCTCGCAGCGTAAAAGGTCGTCAGGTGCAGCGGCGGCTTGACGTTTGAGCTCGCTGACATCCAATTCCAGCCCGCAGCCACCACAGCGGCGGGCCCGCAGTTCGGCTGCGCCAGTACCTCCGACACGCTGAGCAATCTTCTCGTAGAGCGCCATCAGGTCGGCAGGCAGCCTGCCGGTCAGATTCGCCCGTTGCTCGGAAAGCTGCGTGATGCGGATATCAAGTTCGGCGGTCGCATTATTGCGACTGGCCAACAACTCGCGCATCTGGTTCTCGATCTCGCTGCGCTCGGCGGTCAAGTTTTCGCAGATCGCGGTCTCGTCCTCGACCTGCTGCATGATCTCTAGCTGGTTGTCCTCGAGAGTCGCGATGCGTCCGCGCAGATGCTCGATCTCATCGAGCATCGGTTGCAGCGCTTTGGCCGCAATCATTCCCGCGTCGACCTTCTGTTGATTGCGCTCAAGCCTGGCACGAGCAGGCACGAGATCGATCTCGACGCGCTCTTGTTCAGCCTCCGCATCCGAGATTCGAGTCTGGGCCGCAACGATCTGCTCACTCAACCTGCCCCGCTGGGTCTGCAGCTCGCTCAACTTAACGTGCTCGGGAAGGGTCGTCCGCTGATGGCGCAGCCTGGCCATCTGGGTATCGAGATCGGCGACCTGCAGCAGCGCGCGCTGCGCACTGGAATCAGCTTTCATCGATGAACCTTTCGTTGCCAGAAGCTTAGCCTGAATCCGCAGGGGAGGGTTCGCCGTAATCCCCACGTGCGCTAGCTACCGGATTTCCGCAACAGGCACCGGATCCATGTCGTCATACGTGGCGTTCTCCCCCGCGGTCGCCCAGATGAAGCTGTAACCTGAGTTCTACACTTCGGTCGAGGGTACGAGTGTCTGTGCTTGTCACGGGTTCGGGCAGGGGCGTTTTGGGGCACTAACCGGACGGCTCGGTCCGATATATGAGTCCCTTTTCCTGCGGAAAGTAAGGATCCGGTCGGGAGCGGGCGCGGTCCAGATAGTGCGGAAACGGCACGGCCAGCGCCACATTGTGGAGCATCACGGCTCGGCTCACGGCCGGGCCGAACCTGCAGCCCTCGTGGAGATTGCGTGAGGAAACGGAACGAGTGCCTGGTCAAGGGCGCCGACGGCGGCTGGCGCCTGGCTCAACGATCGGCGTCGTGCCCGCTTGGCCGATGTGATGAAGGCATCATCGAACCGGCTCGGATCCACCATAATCAATGATGCGACGCCCGCCCGATGGGCTAACTGCACCAACGTCGAAAAGATCCTCGACCTCGCGGGGCACGGACGCTGCGGAAGCCACAGACGCGACCGATTCAGCACAACGTAACAGCAACGACGACCCTGATGAGCACGCTCATCGCGCTGGTAGCAGCCCAACTCATTAAAAGGTCGGCAGCAGGCGCCGAGGCGGTCAGCCAGAAACAGGGTTACTCGCACCCCAACACCCGTGAGTGGTCCCCAGATCGCTTTACACACTCAATCTCGTCAGCAAATAGGCATCTGGGGACCACTGACGGGTGTTGGCCGGGTTTACCCCAGTGCGATTCATCGTGGGGACGTCCTTACAACCGGGACCATCTGCGCACGTGAAGCAAACCTGTGCCGGATACGAGGAGAACGTTCACGAACGTTCTCCTCGTTCACCCCGCCAGCTTCATCGGTGCACGAACCGTCGCGCGCAGGTCTGGAGTTCCACAACGGGGGCTTGGATCGTGCACGGTGACAAGCATCAACACGTCTCAAACCGCTTCGCGTTCGTGCTACAGGACACTCATGGGGAACCTGGATCTCATGCGACACCCTGA
>JALHFX010000026.1:0-55996 GCA_022837595.1 Propionibacterium sp. | reverse complement strand
GCTACAGGACACTCATGGGGAACCTGGATCTCATGCGACACCCTGATCTCGACGCACGCGACCGACTCCACCGAGCAAACACTTATCGGCATATTGCCGGGATGCCACAGCGTATTCGATGCCGAAAGCACGTAGTTATGCGCCCCGGCACCTACTCCAACCAGCCTCTTGTCCATGAGGTGTGGTTAGTCCCACCGACGTCAGCCATTTCCGCTGCCGGACCGCACCAGCCGATCTTGCCGAGCCGCTAGAGCGCCCTCTCTCGAACGTTCGATGTGGCAATCCAGCGTCAACATCTGCCAACCGAGCTATCGCATAGCGAATAACACCCGATCAAATCCGCTCCGGCCCCGCATCACCAACGCATCCGGGGCACTAACCTTGTGGAACTCGGGCCAGAAGCTTAGCCTGAATCCGCCGGGGAGGGTTCGTCGTAATCCCCACGTGCGATAGCTACCGAATTCCTGCAACAGGCACCGGATCCATGTCGTCATACGTGGCGTTCTCCCCCGCGGTCGCCCAGATGAAGCTGTACGGCGCAGTACCCGCACCGAAATGCAGTGACCAACTCGGCGAGATTACGAAGCTGCGATCGCTGAGCACCACGTGTCGAAGTAGAGGTAACACTCGGTGCGACGGTCGTGTAGGTGCGGCGGCAGCGTGTTCCAAACACTGCCCTCGTGCACCGTCGTGAACCCGAAAGCGATATTGGCGCTGGCGGTGTGACCTTCGATGATGCACTGGTGCAACGTCCGCACGTTTGAGTGGTGCTCGTCGCCGATCTGCACCACGTTCATAAGATCTCTGGTGATCAGCGTTGTCGGGTGCGTGATCTGCGCCAGTGCGGTGAAGACATAGAAGACAGCCGGATTCGATGTGTCGAGAGACTCGAAGACAAGATCTCGTGTCCCCTTCCCGACATAGACGGCCTCCTTATTCCCAACCTCATACCGGATATGGTCCGCGGTAAGAACGCCTGGACCCCCGATGTTAAGAATTCCGGCCTCGCGGCGCTGGAGCACATATTCCGCACGCACTTCGTCGGGCACAGGAAGCGCTAAGCCGGTTTCGGTGGGGACCACTCCGAAAACAAGAATGCGATCCGCGCGACTGTACAAGGCGTTGGCTTTTCCGGGCCGGAAGAGATCATCGGAGACGAAAGCGTTCAGCAACTGCTGGGTTCCCATCCGAGCCACTTCGTCCGGGCTGTGCGCATATCTTGAGTCGGTATTCATTCGACGGTGCTCCTTATGTGACTAGTGATGTGTCTCCCGGTAGGCAGCGACTGCCTCGAGTGCAAGGCCTTGCCCCCACGGCTGCGGTCGATCGTCGCGGATGACCGAATAGCCGAAGGGGATGAGTTGTAGGACGGTACCGGCGCTGACTCGAGTCAGCCACCCGTCGTCGACGTAAGCCACAGAGCCGCGTACTGCCAATTCACCGGCGCCGAACAAAGTCTTCGCCAAATCACTACCGGGCTCCTCTTCGACGAGTCGGTGACCCGCTCGCAACAAGGCCGCGCCGATACCTGCAGCTGCCGAGGTTTCCAGAATGCCCCTGACCTCGACCGGTGAATCGACCAGCACGTCCCAAACGCCATGCCCAGGTTGAAGCGCCGCGAGTGCACCCAGCTGAAGTAGCACCCGTTCCCGTACTTCCGGCGAGCCGGTCTCCAGCCACAAATCCACGCCCGCGAGCGCGATCCACGCATTCGCGCGCCCCCAGTGGCAGTTGATTCGCTCCCCTTTGTGGGTGCCATGCGCGCACAACCCCGAGACCGGATCCTGAAGATACTCAACGTGGGCTAACCACTGCTCAATCGCTTCGTTGATCATCTCGGGACGCCCCAAGGCCTTACCAGCACGCAGCAGAAACTCGCCCGCCATGTAGACGGTGTCTGCCCAGACACCACCTGGCCAGTGCTCTAAGGCACCATTGGGTGCACGGGTTGCCAGGTCCGACTCGGAGAACCAGGAATAGCAGAGTTCCAGAAGGCGCAACACTGCTGAGGACGGCTCGCGTCGGTAGGCTTCCGCAAGCGCTGCCGCAGGAGCAAGATTATTGACATGCTCGAGGACGGGCGCAGCGCTCAAGTGTTCCGCGTAAAACCGCGTTACCCACGGCGAGGACGCAATGCCTTTGGCCTGACTGAGCCGATCACTAGCCAGCAGGCAGACGCCTTCGCCCCAGAACCACCGAACCAACCTCATCTGGTCGGTCGCCTCATTCAGGGCGATCTCGAGCGAATCCTGCCGCGCCAGGAATTCGGCCACCGAGAGCGGGGCACGCGGAGCTTCCGCCAGCTCTGACGATGAAAGATCTTCACCGGCCATCGCGCGTAATCACCTCACTTGCCGCTTGAAGTCCTTTGCCGATCTCAAGGAGATACTCGACGCCATGCCATGAGATCAATGCCGCGTCCTGCCCAAACTCCAGCCGGAACGCGGGATTATCGAAACGAGGCTCAGTCTCGACCTGACCATTCACAATGCCCTCCGGTCGACCGTTCACCAGGAACGGCCCCTCGTAACTGGCCTCGATACGAGGCCATCTCGCCCCATCGAAGATCACTCCCGAAGAGTTCACTCCATCCGGATTCCAGTCCAAAGCAGCTGCGGCCAGATCACTCCGCCATGCCTCGAAGGGACCCTCGGTGACAGCGTCTCCGACAACAGCGATCCAAACGGCACCCCCAGATCGCGGACGCCACTCCTGATAAGCCGTATCGCCGGTCCTGACAGGCGCTACCCCACCCGGCGTAGCGATCGCCAGATAACCGTTGCCACGCCGCGCAAAGACCCAGTCGTCCAACTGATGGAGCTCGGCAAACTGGGCTGAGGGAAGCCAGAGATGAGTTTCCGCACGGGGATCTGTGGGTGTGAATCGCTGAAGATGAACAGCCACATTGCGGTGCTGGTGAACGCGCCCTAGAACCCGGTGGCCCACCCACGCGTTCGGTCGCGCCGAGGAGCCCGTATCCGCGTTCGAAGGGTGGGTCACGAACACCTGCGCCTCGCGGCCGAGGGTAGCTCCCCACAGATGCTCCTGGAGTCCCGGCAGACCGGAACGGTAGTCCTGAACGCTCGCGAGCATGACACCGGGCGTCCGCCAGACACGAACGTCGGAGCGGTACGGCCGCTGCAGCAGATCCCGCTCAAACGTGAGCTCGCCCCGGTAGACCTGACGCCCCCACCATTCTTCAGATTGAGTGCGCGCGAGTTCTCGCACTACATCGGGGATCACATAATGCTTGGCCAGAGCGAGCGCTGTCACGGGTAGCACGGCGTCGTTGAGCGTACCGACGCCGGCGATCAAACGCAGCAGAGGGGATGTCTCCTCATACCGCGCTGATCGCAGAGTCTGCACATAACTACGGCCGTGCGCGGCGCCGTGGATGCCACGCCATGAGTTCGACGCGAGGCTCACCAGAATCTGGTCGATCAGGATGCTCGCCGCAGTCCGGATAAGAGGATCTTCGCCCATCTCCACCAACGCCACCAGCGCATACGTGTCGATGGCCAAGTATGCGTTCGAGTCGAACTCACTGAAACCGCCGGCAAGTTTGCGTGAGATCCAGCCAGCGGTTCGGACGCGACCCTCGTCGGCGTGGCTACGACCGATCCGGCCGTCAACCGAGAAGACGTCCTCGGCGAAGGCCTCACCAGCCAGAGTTTGGGCGATATGCCAGACCAGCTGGTGATTCTCGGTGAAATAACACATTGCGTCGAGCCCGGGCTGAGTGATCCAGTACTTCATATGCGTGAGATCACTGCGCACTTCATCGCGGAGACCTTCGTCCCAGTTGGCCGCCGGGATGCGGTGCCACACAAATAACAAAGCGATGATCTCGAAGTCGGCGCAGTCGCCCCGCGTGCGTACACGATGGCGAGCGGACTCTAGATCTGCCCGCCTCACCCGCGTCCGGGGATCGGCAGCGTAGCGCGCAAGCAGCCGTGCGGTGCTGGACGGGCCGACCTGGTCCCAGCTTGCGATATGGCTCAGGACATCGCTACGCCAGGATTCGGCATCGCCCTCGCTGGTCTCGGTACTGGTTGCAGGCAACGCTGCCACGTGGAATTCAGCGGCGAGCGGGCTACGCGGATCATCCAATCGCACGCGCACCAGTGATTCCCCGGACGAGAGTATCGAGGCGGCCGTCGAGCTGCCGGATTCGTCCTCGTCAGTGTCATCTTGCGGAGCGCCAGCAAGTGAGTATCGCAGCCTGCCATCGGCGTCGGAACGAAGATGTTGTGCGGGAGAATCCGCCACCTGAACCGTGAAGTTCACGCCTGCAGGAGCTATGAGTTCGGCTTGATCACCTTCCTGAGCCCAACTCGGATTCCCGACACCGGCGAGCAAGGTCTCTGCAAGCCGGGCAACCGTCTCGTCTGCGCCTGGCGAGGGAATGACGACCCGCACGGGCAGGCCGGTAACCCGTACCCGAACAATATGGCGAACCTCACGGAAAGCCACCTGCCAGGTGGCTACGTGGAAGGTCGTCAGACGAGAATGCAGACGTAGCTGCAAGCTGTGGGTAGACGGCTCCATATAGGAGACGGTCGTCGAACTGTGCACCAGTTGACCGTCGACCCAGAAGGCGTAGGGGCCGGTCGAGGAAATCTCGATCGTGCGCCATTCAGCTTGATCAATCTCGATGGCCGTCGCAGCGACTGCTGCTCGATACTCGGGTGTGAAACAGAATGCAGACCAGTCGACCATTCCGTCCCAGCCGGTGTGTCGACGTTTGAAGGCTCCCTCAAAGCGGGTTCCAAAAGCCTCCCATGCCACCGGGGCGCCCTCGCAGACATCCGGAAGTCTTTGAGCAAGGTTCGGTGTGTGGGCTTCGAGTATCCGTTCTTTCAAAGGGCCGGCGTCTGGTCCTTGGGTAAGCACCCAGCGTCCCTGATCAGCGGTCGGGAGTCCGTCAGAAAACCGCACGGGACCCCACGGATCGCCGTTTGGATCCAGGAACCGCTCCAGGTCATCGGCCGGGAGCGACCAAGCCTCAGTGACGAGCCAATCGCGAATCGTGCCATCCGCAGCCGTCGTGTGCACGGTGCGTCCAGTAGGTGCGAGAGGTGAACGCATAGCTCCTTCTCCGAATTGGGCTGCCCGAATATGTCAGGCGTGAGCCGCGTAGCGTGGACTACTTGATCCCTGTGTTAGCGATGCCGGTCGCGATCTGCTTCTGGAAGATCAGGAAGAGGATCAGCACGGGGATAGTGGAAACGACACCCATCGCTAGGATCAGATTGAACGGCACAGTCAACTCGGCGTTGAACCGAGCAAGTGCGACCGGCAGGGTATATACGGCTTCGCTCTGAGCCACGACCAGTGGCCACAAGAAGTCACTCCAACGCCACATGATCGAGAAGATCGCGACCACCGCAAGCGCCGGGGCTGACAGCGGCAGGATGATCTGCCAGAACGTTCGGAACTCCCCCGAGCCATCGACTCGTGCTGCCTCGATCAGTTCGTCAGGGATCGTGAGCATGTACTGCCGTAACAGAAAAACCCCTGTCGGGGTAGCTGCGGCAGGGATGATCATGCCCCACAAGGTGTTGACCAGGCCAAGCGAGGCCACCACCTGATATACGGGAATCAGGATCACTTGGAGCGGGATCATGATGGTCGCGAGGGTGATCAAGAAGAGCGCCGTGCGTCCCCGGAAGTTGTACTTCGCCAGTGCGTACGCTGCCATCGAGTTAATCGCCAACGTGAGAACCGTCGCGCCGACCGTGACGAGAACGCTGTTTGTCAGGTACTGGACGAAGTTGAATCGTCCGAGCGCCTCGGTGTAGTTGGTCAGCGCCCATGACTCCGGTAGGAACGTGGGAGGGCGCTGCGCTAGTTCCGTGGGCGATTTGAACGAGCCCAGGAACATCCACACGAGCGGGATTATCGCGATCAGAGCACCTGTGATGAGCACGACCACTCGCAGGGCGTCCGATAGGTGTACCTTCGATCCGCTGATCGAGGTCCAGGTGGGCTTCTTCTAGACTTCTGGACTGGCTGTTTGCGCGCTCACACTGCCTCCTGTCTCCGGCTGACGGCCCAGTTGATCATCGTCAGAATGAACACAGCGATGAAGAGAAGGACCCCGCCTGCAGTGGCTATGCCGTACCGGATGGGCGACTCGAAACCGTTTTCGTAGATGTACTGGACCATGAGGGTTGTCGCACCCACAGGGCCACCGCCCGTCAGTGTCCAGATGAAGTCGAACGACTGGAAACCGTGGATCGTCGCGAGAATAACCACGACGGCCATGCTGGGGCTCAGCATCGGAAGCGTGATGCTGCGGAACTGGCGCCAAGCCGACGCACCATCCATCTTTGCCGCTTCGAAAAGGACCGGATCAATACTCTGCAGACCCGCTAGCAGAATGAGCATGTAGAAGCCTGTCTGCATCCAAACGCCGACCATGATGATGGCCACCATCGCCCAGGCAGGGTTCACGAGCCACGGGACAGGGCCAAGCCCGATACCCCCGAGCGCCGTGTTGAGGAGCCCGTTCTGACGCTCCAGGATCCAGTTCCAGATCAGACCGACAGCAACCGGAGAGACCAGGACGGGAACAAAGAAAACTGCCCGGAAGAAGGTCTTTCCGCGTCCTTGCGCATTGACAAGAGTAGCGATCAACAATGCGAAGACCGTGGCGAGTACGACGAAAGAGACTGTGTAGATCACAGTGTTTCTCGCGACACCCCAGAACTCCTGATCGGTCAGGATCTTCTGGTAATTGCCAAGACCTTCCCATTTGAACGTTCGGCCATTCGACGACGAGTAGAGCGACATGTTGAAGCCGTTAATCGCCGGATAGATGGTGAAGGTTGCGAAGATCGCCATGTTGGGCAGTAAGAACAGATACGGCGCAAGCTTGGTCTTCCATGCCCCGCTAGCCCACGTCTTACGACGCGGGCTAGCGGTTCTGGTTTGTGATGCTGTCACTGATCGATCTCCGCGACGAGGTCATCGATCTGGACGCTGAGGTCTGCCATGGCTGTCTTCAGATCCTTCTTGCCACCGACGACCTTGGCGACCTCGTCGACCAGGACTGTGGCCGACGGGGAGAAGGCCGGATTACCGTTTGCCGCGAAGCCGGCTTCAGGCGTAATCACAAGGTCGGCGAGGAAGACATCCATCGCTGCCTGTGTGGCCGGATCAGCATAAGTGAGCCCAACCTTCGAGAGATCCGAGCGGGTAGGAAGTTGACCCGAGACCGTCACGAACTGCTCCTGGTTCTGGGTGTCGTTCATGAACCGAAGGAACTCAGCTGCGAGCGCGGGGTTCTTCGACTGTTTGAAAGCAGCCATGAACTTGCCGCCCGGGAAGCCTCCGCACTGCTCAGCGCACGGATTCGACGCGACGGCCCAATCGAAGCCTGCGTTCTTGACGAACTGTCCTACCTGCCAGTTGCCCGAGAGGTAAATCGGGGTTTCGCCTGCGAGGAAGATTTCGTTGGCGCCTTCGTATCGAGAGCCGGAGCCCAGCCAGAAGTCAGCTGGCATATCGTCGTTCGCCATCATGTCGATGAGCGGCTGCAGCGCGGCAACGGCCTTCTCCTGGTTCAGTGCGTTCCCTTCGCTGTTGAGCATGTAGGTGCCGTACTGGCTCAGCACGGTCGACAGACGGTGACCGGACTTATCCATCGCAAACGCGTACGGGATGCCAGTGGCTTCCTTAACCTGCTTGGCCTTATCGATCATCTCGGGCCACGTCCACTTGTCAGGAATCTCGACGCCTGCCGCGTTGAAGAGATCCACGTTCACGAACGGACCGTTGAGCGTCAGATCGCTCGGGACCGCGATCATCTGCTTCTGATCGTTGATGACGGCAAGCTGCGGTCCTGCGAGAAACTCGTCGCTGTAATCCTCACCCAGATAAGGGTCAAGAATGAGCAGGTCGTCGCGGAAGTCGGTCAGTGCCGTGAGTCGGATGACGTCGGGCGCATTGCCCGCAGAAAGACGGTTCAGCGTTGATGTAACGAGGTCTGAATACGGGAGAACCTCAAGCTTCACCGTCACGTCGTATTCGGTTTCGAATTTCTTGATTAGATCACGCGTCGCTTGCTCGTCCGGGCCATCTGTGAAGTACATGTATTCGAGCGTCTCGCCAGCGTAATCCGCTGGATTGAAGCTGCCTACAGGCGCTTCGGGCTGGTCTCCGCCCTCCACCTGTCCAGGTGCACAGGCCGCCACCGCGAGCACTAGAGGTACTGCACAGAGCCCTGCAAGAATTCCTCTCAACTTCTTCACCACGATCCTCCTTGATACTGTGGGCGCCACCACCATTGGGCCCCAATGACGTCATTGTCATACTACGCGCTATCACTACGACAAACGAGTCGTAGTTGCCATTATTTAAGCTCGGTGAAATCGATAGTGGACACAGTGACAGAACAGACGGGCGACGCACGACTTCACGCCGACAGATACCAGCCAAAACCCAGGGATCATGCGTCCCTCGCGGCTCGCCATATTTGGCCACGGACGTCTATCACGCAGCCAGCATCACAACCAGCTTGACGTTTTGGCTCGTTGACTTACGCTATGAAGCATAGATCTCCAAGACCGTGGGAGGTGTCTCGTGTTTGATCAGGCCGGACATCTGATGGCGGGCGGCAGCGAAATTGCACTCGCTCGCATCCAAGGCGTGAACGACAATATGCAACGATCGCATTACCACACCTACTTTGAAGTCTATTATCTCGAAGCAGGCAGTCGCTATCACGTTGCTGGTGACAGCCTGTATCAGATTGATGCGGGCAGCCTGCTCGTCTTTCCACCGTTTGTGATGCATCACTCGTATGGCGAGACCGACATCCGCTTCAAGCGCGTGGTCCTCTACTTCACCCAAGAATGTGTGCTGGTACCCAGCATTCTCGAGCGCCTGAGCGGGCAGCCGCGGTCATATCACCTAGCCGGCCAGACAAGGGCCAGTGTTGACTTTATGTTGGCCGAGCTGGCGCGTCTCCAGGACACCCGCGAGGAGTACCGCAGTGAACAGATGCGCTTGCTCTTGACCAGCATCTTGATCAAGGTGCTCCGACAACAACCTACCGATGCACTCGTCGAACGAACCGACCGCATGACGCTTGTTATCCGATATCTTCACGAGAATTACGGCGAGCACCTGACACTCACCGAATTGGCGTCACGTTTTCACATCAGCCAATACTACCTGTGCCGCGAATTCAAGAACCTTACCCGATCAACAGTGATCGAATACCTCAACAATGTACGTATCGGGCAAGCTCAGCGATTACTTAATGAGACCGACCTAAGCATCACTGAAATCAGTAAACGCGTCGGCTTTGCTAACGTCACACATTTCAATCGCGTCTTCAGACAACTAACTGACATGTCACCAAGCGCAAGCAGAAAAGCAGCTCTGCACACACACCTGGACACGATAGTTAACAGCTGAGTCCCTAATCCAGGCCCACCAGGAGCATCTATCACCGCGAGAGGCGCCTCCACGCAATCACGTTCTACCGATACCCATCCATTACCTCCCCTCCAAGCTCACATACCAATCATGTCGAAATTCTCGAACGAGATAATGACGGTGTAGTCAGTTCCGGGATTCAAATACTTGACCTGTACCGACTTGAGGGTCTGAGAGTAGTACCATCCGACTTCAGCAGCTTCGAATACTCGCCGATCCAAGAAGTGGGGTAGTCCCATACCGCCCAGTTGCACCCAGTAGGGCGCTTTTTCCCGATGGACCACATCCAGATGTATCGAGGTGACTGCGGTTGGATAGTCACCTCGATGAGTGAACGAGAATACGGTCTGCTCGCCCGCCTTCATCTCAATCTGGGTTCGACGCCATAGGCCCCGCTCATAATCTCGGGTGACTCCGTCGTCCTCGTAAAAGGTGAACTCGCCATCGCGATCCGGGACACACAGCAAGTGAAGTCTTTCGACCTGCTGGGTCGCGAAGTTTGTCAACTGATCTTCCGACAGCGCCACGATGCCACCGCTCTTGACGAAGAGCGGAATGCTACTCAGCTCGACCGGCAGCTCGATCGTCTGGCCGCCACGGTAACGCTGGCGGGTCACGAGATCATAGAAGTCTTCACCCACCGGCAGATAGATCTTCTTGGTGGTCGCGCCCGGGGCGACGACATTGGCCACCAACAGCGAGTCACCGAGCATGAAATCGACGCCTTCGTCGTAGCAAGCCGGATCGTGCTGGAAGGCGCTGCACATCGGCTCCATGATCGGCAGACCGGTCGCATGAGCGCGTGCCATCAATGAATACAGATAGGGCAACATCCGGTACCGCAGCTGGATCGCTTCGCGTATGTGGCCGGTGTATTCGCGATACATCCACGGCTCGGTCACAGTGTTGTCAGTGTTCACCGAATGAATCGAGAATCGGGGTTGGAAGATACCGTTCTGTACCCAGCGGACGAACAACTCCGGGTCAGGCGACGGCCCGTAGAAGCCACCGATGTCGGCACCCTGGTTTGCAACGCCGGACAGGCTCATACCCAGGATCGTCGCGATATTGAACTCGAGGGAGTCCCAACCTGTGCGATTGTCTCCTGCCCAGGTCTGGGCATAGCGCTGAATGCCGGCATGCCCCGAACGGCAGACGATGAACGGACGGACGTCACCGAAGATCTCCTCAATCGCCGATTTGAGGTGGCCGATGGTGCTGCCCGCGCCGTCGAAGGAGACTCTCGCGTCCTTGTCGATCACACCTTCGTATTCACAGTTGTCGTTCCACACTGAGCTGGTGCCCATCTCCAACACATGTTCTTTGAGCAAGGACTTCCAAACTTCACGCGCACGCGCGTTGGTGTAATCGACGAAATGAGCCTTACCACCCCACCAGGTACCGACGACGTCGTCATGACCGGTGGAGTCCTTGATGAAAATGCCCTCATCCTTCATCTGCTGCACCATCGGATGTACAAGCAGAATGCCGGGTTTGACGTTGGGAGAGGTGGTGATCCCGCGTTCGGTCATCGCCGAAAAGAAGCCCGGAGGATCGGGGAACCTATCGTGGTTCCAGGTGAAGACACACCGTTTGAGGCCCGCTGAGGTCTCTGTCTGGCAGTAGCCACTGGACAGCTGGAAACCGTCGACGGGGATCTCATAGCTCTTGGTGGTGTCGATGAAGTCGACGATCGCGCTGTCGGCGTCCTTGTCTAATTCGGGGTAGTACATGGACGATCCGAGGTACCCCAATGCAGCCTTCGGCAGCATCACTGACTTACCTGTGAGGTCGGTATAGCGCTCCACGACCTCGCGGATCGAGGGGCCGGCGATCAAGAACAGATCTATATCGCCGCTGTCGGCGCGGTAACGGCTGTGCGGCGCCCAATAGTTACTCTTCTCGCGTCCCATGTCGAAATCGCACTCAGCGGTGTTGTGATAGAAGTACCCGACCGCCTTACGAGTCACACGATTGAGCTTGATGTAGTACGGGATGTGCTTGTACAGCGAATCCGTTTCGCGCGGGTCGTATCCCATCGCGTCCTTCGGGCTCATTGACATGGCCTTCTGAGCCTTGTTGAAGATGCCGGTTTTCTCCCCAAAACCGTAGAAGCAGTCGTCTGGAGAGATCTCGCTGGTGTGGATTCTTCGGTGGTTGCTGTCCTCCTGATAGCCCAGGTCGACCAGGTCGGCATGTAACAAGGTGTTGTCGGCGTCATAGACGCAGATCCGGAATGGATCTTTCTCGATCACAACCCGCAACCGTTCGCCCTGGAGCACTGCTTCGTCGGTGCCATCGAAGAGCGTCGCTTCAGCAGGCGCGATGCGCGTACGTCGTGCCCCCAAAAATGTGTCGAGCCGGTCTTCCCAAGCTGTCATGACCAGGCTGTAGGATGCCTCCTCGAAGCCCGGATCGAATCCGGCACGGATCCGAATGATGTCATCGGTTACGAACAGGATCCTGATCTCGACCGCGTCTGTGTGAACCGCGGTCTGATGATCTAGCCGCTCGATCCGTTCCACCTTGCTGCAAATACGCACTCGACGTTCGCCTCCCCCGGATGGAGACAACGCTATGGACCGCGCCCAGGCCAAGCTATACGGAAATTGCAGTCGCAGTCGGAGAACTTGACGTATCTTGCTCTCTTGGCCTGATCAGATGCCGGTAAGACTCGCATGCTCTCGCACGAGTACCATCGAAGATGAGTCACCGCCAAGACGCGCAATCGGAGGATTTGATGGCTAACGGCGAAAAGCCGACCTTGTCCAATCGGCAATCGAGCTTCTCAGCGGCGTTCAAGCAGTTTATCTGCGAAGACTGGGCGCCCTACAACAGTGAGTTACCTACTCCACTTCCCGGAGCGGTCGCTGCGGCGGCGCATCGTAAAAGGCTCTCCGATCTTTACCGGGGCGAGCGGCTCATCATTCCGGCAGGCGGGCTCAAGACTCGCAGCAACGACTGCGACTACGCTTTCCGCCCGCATTCGGCGTTCACGTGGCTGACCGGACTGGGCAGCGATCGCGAGCCGGATTCGGTGCTGGTGATGGAGCCGGCAGCCGGCGGTCACATCTCTACGCTTTACTTCCATCCGCGTGTGCCGCGCACCGATGAGGAGTTCTACGGCAACCCCCGGTACGGCGAGATGTGGGTTGGCCAGCGCGAATCGCTTGAAGAGATGGCTGCTCTCGCGCAATTGCACACGGCCAGCATCGATGAGTTGGAGGCCGCGCTGCAGAAGATGGCCTCACAGACCCCCACCCGGATGCTGCGTGAAACCGATCCGAAGCTCGCCAACAAGCTAGATGCCTGGCGCGGCCGGGCCGAACAGCAGGACGCCGAGTTGGTCGTCACCCTGAGCGAGCTTCGTCTGATCAAGGATGAGTTCGAGATTGAGCAGCTGCGGCAGGCTTGCAAGGCGACAGCTGTGGGATTCGAGGCGGTCGTCCGGGAGTTGCCGAATGCAGTCGGCAAGAAGCGTGGTGAGCGCTGGGTCGAGGGTGTCTTCGGCTTGCACGCGCGCCATCAGGGTAACGCTGTCGGATATGACACCATCGCTGCCTCCGGCGATCACGCCAATACCTTGCATTGGATCCGCAACGACGGCGATCTGCATGACGGTGATCTGCTGCTGATGGATGCTGGAGTCGAGCTCGACAGCCTGTTTACCGCGGATGTCACCCGCACGATGCCTGTCAACGGACGCTTCACCGAGGCTCAGCGTAAGGTCTACGATGCCGTGCGCGCCGCTCAACAGGCTGGTTTCGAAGCCGCTAAACCGGGTGCGCTGTTCTCCGACGTACATCAGGCGGCCATCACCGTGATCGCGCACAAACTGGCGGAGTGGGGCGTCCTGCCGGTGAGCGCTGAAGAGACACTCGATCCGGACAGCGGTGGCCAATACCGTCGCTGGATGGTGCATGGCACCAGCCACCATCTAGGACTCGACGTCCATGACTGCGCCCAGGCTCTGCGCGAGGAGTACCGCGGCCCGCTGAAGCCCGGCATGGTGATCACGGTGGAGCCAGGCATCTACTTCAAATCGACCGACCTGATGGTGCCCGAGGAACTCCGCGGTATCGGCGTACGCATCGAGGACGATATCTTGATCACCGAGGATGGCTGCGAGATCCTCAGCGACCAGTTGCCTCGCGAATCTGCTGATGTCGAGGCTTGGATGGCTGACCTGCTCGCTGAAGCTCAGGCTTGAACCAGATCAGACGATCACGCCAAGAAGTACTGACGATAAGGCCAGACTCCTTGGCGTGATCGGTTCAATTCAGGTGCAAAATGCGTCAGTTATCGGTGGATTCGGGAGAAAAGCCTCTGCGCGCCGATTGGTTGTCGATCGGATCCGTGTGTTTCTGCGTCTCGGACGCGGGTTCCGCAGTTTCGCCGAAACGCTTCGGCAGGTCACCGATACCTGGCGCATCGTTCGCGCCCCAGTATTGTCCGTAGGACTGGTTGGAAGCACCAGTCCGGCCGCCATCTGCAGCAGGCGTCGAGGGCTGCTCGGGCGAAGCCCCTGCCTCACCTGACTGCGCGGGTTGGCCGATTTGTGGGGCCTGTTCGGGATACTGTGCTGTCTGATCGGCTGGCGCCTGCTGGGTTCCAGCACCTTGAGCAGCTTGAGCAGATGGCCACGCCGGCGGAGGCAGCTTGTCCAGATCAGCCTGCTGCGGGGGCGGCGTCGACTGTGCGGGGGGCGTGGGGGCACTGTGGCGAGCCGGATGCTGCGAGCCGGTGCTCAGCAAGTTACGTGCTCGATCGACGTATTCAGCTTCGGCCAACACCTCGTAGTGCGTCGCGATGATGGCCGTTGTCGAGGTGTAGTCACGATCAGGGCCGCGCATCCGATATTGCAGCGCCGACATCGCCATACCTACCAGCCCGAAGCCGAGCATTGCAGTGGTAAACAGGCTCAAGATGTCTGCACCTGGCTGCAGCAGCCACATCAGGACCGTGAACATGCCCGCCCACATTGCGCCCTGCAAGAAGCCGGCTGCGAGTACCTTGCCCCAGGTCATGCTGCCGGTGACCCGCTCGACGCTCTTGAGGTCGGTGCCGACGATCGCCAGTGTGGCCACCGGGAATTGTCTGTCGGCAAGGTAGTCCACTGCCCGTGCGGCATCGGTGTAGTCGTCGTAGATAGCGACTGACATCGGACGCTTCAGCTTAATCACGTCGCGCGCCGACCTGGTTGGTGGCTGGTTAATTGACATTGCGATTGACCTCCGTGACTCAGCCTATAAGCCATCTATTAGGCTTGGCCGCCGCGGCCAGACTTCGCTAGCAGCGCACGCGCCACCTTGTACCCAGCCTCATCGACCATCTCGTCGTCCACGACGATCGCGCCGACGGCACCTCCGTCGTGTTCGTCCGCCGCCGCCAGATACGCCTTCACAATTCGCTCGGCACGTTCGATCTGAGCTGGCTCCGGAGTGAAAATCTGGTTACCGGCTTCGATCTGGCTGGGATGGACGACCCATTTTCCGTCGTAACCGAGGGCAGCCGCCTTCGCCGCTGAGGTTTTGAATCCCGGCAGATCGCGGATCGAAACGTAGGGACCGTCGAGTGCCTGCAGCCCATTGGCGCGGGCAGCGATCAAAATCCTGCTGAGTGCGTAGTGAAAAGCGTCCGCGTCATAGCCTGCGATCTGACTACCGACAGACAACCCACGCATGCCCATCGATGCCATGAAATCACCCGGGCCGAAGACCAAGGTTTCGGTACGTGAACTCGCTGCGGCAATCTGATTCACAGCTTGCAGGCCCAGGGCCTCCTCAATCTGCAGCTCGAAGCCGATCCGGCCGATCTCCAAACCAGCAGACGCCTCAACCTGGCTGAGGACCAGATCGAGAGCCACAACTTGGTCGGCTGAAGTCACCTTGGGCAGCACGAGCGCATCGATCTGCTTGCCGGCCCGGCCGACCACGCTCATCACGTCTCCGGTGGTCCACGGCGTGTCCCAGGCATTCACGCGCACCGTCACCGTGGGCGCTCTCCAGGAGCCCTCCTGCAGCGCGGTCACGATCATGTCTCGCGCTGCTACCTTCGCCGCTGGTGCCACCGCGTCCTCTAGGTCGAGGAAAAGGCAGTCCACCTCAAGATCCCGCGATTTCGCGATGAACCGTTCTGAGCTGCCTGGGACAGCCAGCACTGTGCGACGAGCGCGAAAAGGCCGTGACTTTTGCATCTTAGTCATAAGGTCAGTCTAAGCTTTGCAAGTGAGCAATCCGTCCTCGGTTTTCATTAGCCGCCTGCAGGGACTACAGGTGATGGACGCCTCAGGAGATCAGGTCGGCAAGGTCCGCGACGTGGTCGCCCAAGCCCGGCTGGCCAGACATCCACGAGTGCGCGGCCTGGTGATCGAACTTTTCGCCAGACGCCGGATCTTTGTGCCCATGATGCGGGTGCATGCGATCGATCCCACCCAAGTGTCGATCATCGGTGTGATCGACACCCGCCGGTTCACCCGACGGGCCTCCGAGATCTTGGTGATGGACGATCTCTTCGATCGCACTATCACTTTCGAGGGTAGGTCCTCCTTGATCTTCGACGTGGCGATGGCTGAGATTCGCAACCGTGAGTGGGAGCTCTATGAGGTCGCATTGCGCGAGATCACCATCGTCAGGAGGTTCGGGCTGCCGACCGCAAGCAAAGGGCCGATGATCATCGAGCCATGGTCGATCCTCGACGCGCAGGTGATGGAAGCCGAGCAGACCACCGACACCAAGATCGCTCAGCTCGCCACCATGAAGCCCGCAGATGTCGCTCGGGAACTCTACGGTATGACACCAGGGCGGCGCGCCGAGATTGCCAGCGCCTTGGATGATGAGCAGCTGGCCGACGCCTTCCAAGAGCTCCCCTCGGACGAGCAAGTTGAGCTGTTGCAGTCGCTGCCCTTGGAACGCGCGGCCGATGTGCTCGATGAGATGGATTCCGACGATGCAGCCGACCTCATCCACGATCTCCCCAGCGAAATCGCCGAGGACCTCCTCGAGCGAATGGAACCTGAAGAAGCCGCTGACGTCCGCAATCTGCTGGTCTATGAAGAGTTGACCGCAGGAGGAATGATGACCCCCGAGCCTGTCGTGCTCGGCCCCGATAACACGGTCGCTGAAGCGCTGGCGAAGGTACGCCTCGAGGAACTGACCCCTGCGCTGGCGTCCATGGTCTTCATCACCAGACAACCGCACGATACTCCGTCGGGCCGGTATATCGGCGGGGTACACCTCCAACGGCTGCTGAGGGAGCCTCCCAGCCTGCAGATCGGAAAGATGGTCGATTCTAATCTGGAACCACTGCCGACCAGCGCCGATATCTCGCAGATCAGCCGCTTCTTCGCTACCTACAATCTGGTGATCGCTCCGGTGATCAACAAAGATCACCAACTCGTGGGTGCGGTCACGGTCGATGATCTGCTCGACCATATGCTGCCTCACGACTGGCGTGGCGATCAGATGGAGGGAAATGAGTCAGATTTAGGAGAGGTCGGCCATGGCTGAGAGCAATCGCCGCGATGACGACCGGCTGAGCACGCCCGGACGCAGGTCCTCGATCGTCCGGCCTCGTTGGATGCGGTTGGACGATGACTGGTTCGGCCGCTTCGCGGAGTGGATTGCGCGCAAGATGGGCAGCCCCGGATTCATCGTCGTGATGACGGTTTTCGTCTCCGTATGGATTCTGCTCAATGTCGTCGGCATCTTCGGCTGGAAGTGGGATCCCTATCCCTTCATCCTGCTGAACCTGGCTTTCTCGACCCAGGCGTCCTATTCGGCACCACTGATTCTGCTCGCCCAGAATCGACAGGAAGACCGCGACCACTTGAGCCTGGACGAGGATCGTCGCGTCGCCGAGCAGAGCCGTGCCGACATGGACTTCCTGGCTCGCGAGATCGCCGCCCTGCGCACCAGCATGGGTGACTTGACGACGCGTGACTTCGTCCGCGGAGAATTGCGAGACCAGCTGCGCGAGTTGCTCATCGAACTCGAGACATCCGATAACGAATCCAAAGACCGCAAACCGCTCCGCCCGTGACGATTTGTCGTGGCTTGCGAGATTGGGCAGCCACAGGTTGCGTAATCTCTTAGCCCAGCCCAATATGATCCGGCTTGAAACTCGCCGTGGGTTCGCGTAGTGATGAACCCGTGACGGAAACCAACCCAATACTGACCCACGTACGCGAAGCGTTGTCGACCGTGATCGATCCGGAAATTCGGCGGCCGATCACCGACCTGGGGATGGTCGACGATCTGACCATCGACGACGCCGGCATCGTACATCTCACTGTTTTGTTGACAATCGCTGGATGCCCCATGCGCAACACGATTGAGGAGGACGTCACAAACGCCGTCCGTAAGGTTCCAGGAGTAACCGGAATCGACTTGCAGATAGATGCAATGAACGAACAACAGCGCGCCGAGCTCACAGAGAAACTGCGTGGCGGCACACCAGCACCGGTGATCCAGTTCGCCCAGCCAGGGTCGCGGACTCGCGTCGTTGCTGTCGCCTCCGGTAAGGGCGGTGTGGGTAAGAGCTCGATGACCGTCAATCTCGCGCTGGCCCTCGCCAAACAGGGCTTCAACGTTGGTCTCCTGGATGCCGACATCTACGGGCATTCGATTCCCGACCTGCTGGGCATTCCCGAGGATGCCCGCCCAACCATGGTCGACTCGATGATCATGCCGGTGCCAGTGGAGTATGTCACCGCTGACGGTAAGAAAGCCACGCTCCGAGTGATCAGCATGGGCATGCTCAAGGAATCGCGTGACCAGGTAATCGCTTGGCGCGGCCCGATTCTCGACCGGGCAATCACGCAGTTGCTCGCGGAGGTCTTCTGGGGAGATCTCGACTTCTTCCTCATCGATCTTCCTCCGGGCACCGGCGATGTCGCGATGTCGATCGGCCAAAAGCTACCCGGCAGCGACATGATCGTGGTTACCACCCCGCAGACGAGTGTCTCCTGGGTGAGCGAGCGTGCTGGCACGATGGGCTCGATGCTGCATCAGAATGTCATCGGGGTCATCGAAAACATGAGCTGGTTCGAGACGACCTGCCCCAACTGCAATGAAGCGCACCGTATCGAGTTTTTCGGCAGCGGCGGTGGCCAGCAGACTGCGGACGCGCTGAGCGACCGCGTGGCCCGCGAGGTCCCACTGCTCGGGCAGATCCCGATGGAGTACGCGCTGGGTGCCGGTGCCGAGATCAACGCACCGATCGTCGTCGCACATCCCGACTCGCCGGCTGCCCTGGCGATCGCGGAAATCGCTCAGCACCTGGTGGATACCAAGGCGTCCTTGGTCGGCAAGCCGCTCGGGCTGAAGGTCAACAGCTGACCAGCGCGTAGCTGTCTGTCATCCGCCCAAGGCTGCCGTCCCCCGCGGTTGCAGTCCCCTGCGGCTGCCGATAATCGCAGCCGCTACCAAAAATGGCGCACGCCCCTTACAGCAGCTACCGAAATGTCCGCACCACCCCACAGCAGCTACCGAGAATCGCAGCGGCTACCGAATTTTCGGTAGCTGGCGTGATTCTCGGTAGCCGCTGACAGTGCGACAGTACAGATCGGTAGCCGCTGAAATTATCGGTAGCTGCAGTTCAGGTGGCGGGGCATCACGCGAACGAGCCAGTACCCAGCCAGCTAGGTGGCTTCATCATCCCAAGGGACGACGTGGACGCGCGCTTCAGCCGATGCTGCCGATGCTGCCGATGCTGCCGGCGGATCATCGTCGCCCACGCTAACGTCAGCCAGTTCGTCGCTGCCGAGCTGCTCCTCAATATCGGCAGCTACCCCGGTGAGATCAGTGCGCACGCCATCGAGCTCACGCTTGATGTCCTCAATGTCGTCCTCGATCTCGGCGAGCAGCGTCTTGCGCACCAGAGTCTTCGGGTTCAGGTCGGAGAGCTGCAGATCCTGGTATTCGGGTCCGAGCTCCTCTCGTAACGCTCCCATCGCCTGACGGGTGAAGGCCCGCCCGAAATGAACCACGCGAGCAGCTTTACGGCTGAGTTCGGGCAGCTTCTCGGGACCAAACATGACGACCCCGAGAACCAGCAGAAACAACAGCTCGCCAGCGCCGATGCCGAGCAGCTCCTGAGGGATCATCTAGTAGACCTAGAGGTTGGTGCCATCCAGGATTGCTGCGAACCGCGCGGCCTGAGTCTCGGACGCGGGCAGAAGTGGCCGGCGCACGCTACCTGCGTCGAAGCCTTGATGAGCTAACCCGGCCTTCACCATCATGACGCCCTGCGTAGCGAAGACACCTGTGTAAACGGGCAGGAGCTCTCGGTAGATCCGCAGTGCCTCCGCTTGATCGCCGGCCAACCAGGCATCGATCAACTCCGCGGTGCGGCGCCCGGTGAAAACTGTGGAGGTACCGACCACGCCGATACCGCCGATTGCCAGTAGCGGCAGCAGCTTGGCATCGTCACCGGCGAAGTACTCGAGATCGGTGGCTGCGAGCACCTGGGCTGAGCCCGCGATGTCTGTCTTGGCATCTTTGACGGCGACGATGTTCGGATGCTTGGCCAGCTGAACCAGCGAGTCCGTTTCGATCGGACGACCTGTCCGATGCGGAATGTCATAGAGCATCATCGGAAGATCGGTCACACTCGCCAAGGTCTCGAAGTGCGCGATAATCGCATCCTGCGGGGGAAGCGAGTAGTAGGGGGTGACAGCCAAGAGCCCGTCGGCTCCGGCAGACGCAGCCTGGCGACACAGCTCGATCGAGTGGGCCGTGTCGTTGGTGCCGATCCCCGCGATCACCGCGGCACGATCCCCGACTGCCTCCGCCACTGCAGCGACGATCTGGGCCTTCTCCACATCTGTCGTGGTCGGCGCTTCGCCCGTAGTGCCGTTGACTAGCACGATGTCGTTGCGTTGTTCGTCCACCAACCGGGTAGCCAACTCCTGGCACTTAGCCAGATCCACCGCTCCTTCGGCATTGAAAGGGGTCACCATAGCTGTCGCGAGTCGGCCAAACACTGGTTCAGTCATGGCACCATGATAGACGTGCCGGATGGTTGACAGGTTTTCGGGCGGCGCAGCAAGTAGGCTGGCGGTCGTGAGTGAGAATTTTGTACTCGACCCGCGTTCGGTTGCCTTCGCCGAAGACTTCGTTCCGGCGCCCGAACAGGTCAGGACCGCCAGGCGAAATGCTATTGCGGCTGACGCACCCGCCCCGTCCAATGGAATTACTACCGCGCTGACCTTCTTGGCCCGCATACTCGATGCGACAGCCGTCGTGGAGATCGGCACCGGCACTGGCACCAGCGGGTTGGCGCTCTTCGAAGGTATGAATCCCAAAGGAGTGCTGACCAGTATCGATTCCGAGGTCGACTGGCAGCTCGACGCTAAACAGGCCTTCCGGGATCACCAGATCCCCTCGCAGCGTTTCCGGTTGATTGGCGGGCGCCCACTTGATGTGCTGAATAATCTGCGCGACGCCGCCTACGATCTCGTCCTAATCAATGCCGACAAGCTGGAATACGTAGAGTACGTGGCCCAGGCAGAGCGTCTACTGCGCGTTGGAGGCGTTGCCTTGATCAACGATGCCCTCTGGCAGGGGCTGGTCGCCGATCCCTCCGATGATTCCGACGAGACAGTGATAGTCCGTGAAGCACTGACCGCCGTGAAGGAGTCGGAAGCGTTCACATCTTTGATGCTGCCGCTCGGAGAAGGCCTAGTCGCTGCGATCAAGAACTGACCCCTACGCTCCCCAATCAGAAATAGGAATCACGAAGGCGCCGATCCCGATTGCTGGGATCGGCGCCTTCGTTTGCGTCCTTATGGTCGAAGCCTAGATCGCGGTGACCTGAATATTCTTCGGGACGACGGTGACACCATTGTCGGATACCGTGAAGCCGCGCGCCTTGTCCGCTTCGTGATCGACACCGATCTCCACGCCGTCGGGAACAACGACGTTCTTGTCGAGAATCACATTGCGCAGCGTGCAGTTGCGGCCGACACGAGCGTTGTGCATGATCACACAACCATCGACCGAGGAATGATTGTCGATACGTACACCCGGGCTGAGGATCGAATGATCGACTTCACCGCCGGAGATAATGCAACCGTTGGTGACGATCGAACTTTCGGCGGTGCCGTGAAGAGTGAACTTCGCGCCAGGCAACTGGGCCTGTTGCGTCCAGATCGGCCATTCCTGGTTGTAGAGGTTGAACTCGGGCGTGACCGAGACCAGATCCATGTGCGCGTCGTAGAACGCGTCAATGGTGCCCACATCACGCCAGTAGTTGCGATCAACTTCGGTCGAACCCGGCACGTCATTCTCAGTGAAGTCGTAAACCGAGCATTCGCGGGACTCCACGAACGATGGAATGATGTCGCCGCCCATATCGTGCTTGGAATCCTTGTTCTGGCCGTCGACGTTCAGCCGCTCCACGAACTCCTTGCGGCTGAAGATGTAGTTGCCCATCGAAGCGAACGACATGTCCGGCGCGTCAGCGAGCCCAGGCGGATCACTCGGCTTTTCCAAGAAACGGTTGATGACCCGGTCAGGACCAGAATCGATGATGCCAAAAGCGGAAGCCTCCGCGCGCGGCACCCGGATAGCCGCGACAGAGGCGGGCAGCCCGGAATCGATATGGGCGTGGAGCATCGCCGCAACGTCCATGCGATAGATGTTGTCCGCACCGAAGACGATCACGTAGTCAGGATCCTCATCGTTGATGAGGTTCATCGACTGGTAGATGGCGTCTGCGCTGCCCTGGTACCAATGCGGCCCACGACGCTGCTGTGCCGGGACCGGGGTGATGTAGTTGCCGAGCATGCTCGACAAACGCCAAGTCACGGTGATGTGACGGTCCAGAGAGTGCGACTTGTACTGGGTCAGTACTGCCACCTTCATAAACCCGGAGTTCACCATGTTGGACAGTGCAAAATCGATCAGACGATAGGTTGCGCCGAATGGGACGGCTGGTTTTGCCCGATCAGCTGTGAGGGGCATGAGCCGCTTGCCCTCACCACCGGCGAGGACGATTGAGAGGACTTTGGGTTGTACCATGAGATGAACTTAGGGTCTACAGCCGGGCTTGGCAACCGATTTCGCGAATTCTCTCAGTTAACTAGCCCTGAGCACCGAAGAAGACTCCTGCAGTGACAGTCTTTTTCATCATCACGGGTGACCTGAGCCAATCAATGTGACACGATCAGGGCATGCGCGTTTCGATACTTACTCGGGAATATCCCCCTTACATCTACGGCGGCGCTGGCGTACATGTGGGTCAGCTGGTCCCCCAGCTACGCAAATTCTGTGACAGCGTCGATGTCCAGTGCATGGGCGAGCCTCGCGAAGGCGCCACTGCTCATGCCGAGGACTACCCTGAGGGCGCCAACGGCGCCATCCGGACTCTCGGTGCAGACGTAGCCATGGCTGCAGCTGTCCCCGAGGTCGATGTCGTCCATGCACATACCTGGTATGCGCAGTTCGCCGGCATCATCGCAGGCCTCTTCCAGGACATTCCGACTGTGGTCACGGCCCACTCGCTGGAGCCGGACCGCCCTTGGAAGGTCGAGCAACTCGCCGGCGGCTACCGGGTCTCCAGCTGGATCGAGAAGACCGCGTACGCGAATGCGGACGCAGTGATCGCGGTTTCAGCCGCCATGATCGAGAACATTCAGAACGCTTATCCGTTCGTGGAGCGCGAACGAATTCATGTGGTCAAGAACGGAATCGATCCCGAGGAATTCAAGCCGGATCCCAATACCGACGTCATCAAGAGCCTGGGCGTCGATCTCGACAAGCCGATTGTTACCTTCGTCGGACGCATCACCCGTCAGAAAGGCCTCGTACATCTGGTGCGGGCTGCCAAGCTCCTCGATCCTGATACCCAGGTGCTATTGCTGGCTGGTGCACCGGACACTCCGGAGATCGCGGCTGAATTCGATAAGGCGTTCGCCGAGCTGAATGCCACGCGCAGCGGTGTCATTTGGGTTCAAGAGATGCTGCCGCGCGCCTCGGTGCGCCAGGTGCTCACCCATTCGACGGTCTTCGCCTGCCCGTCCATCTATGAACCGCTGGGCATCGTGAACCTCGAAGCGATGGCCTGTGAGATCCCGGTGGTCGCTTCAGCAGTCGGCGGTATCCCCGAGGTCGTTGTCAACGGCGAGACCGGACTGTTGGTGCCCTATGACCCGTCCAAGGCTGACGACGCCGCGTATATCGAGGCGTTCGAGGCGGAGTTTGCTGCCAAGCTCAACGAGATCACCCGGGATCGGGCGCGTGCTCGCGAGATGGGTCTTGCCGGACGTCAGCGCTGTATCGACGAGTTCAGCTGGGAGAAGATCGCCCAAGAGACGGTCGAGGTCTACAAAGCTGCGATCGCTCATCATGAGGCGGCCAAGGGCTGAGAGCTGAGTACCTGTAGAAAATGAGAAGTCGGCTGGGGATAAGACATTAGAGTCTGTTCCCAGCCGACTTCAAAGGACTGGCGAATTGCAGCAGTCAGTTCTCAGCCGACAACCTTCTTGAGGCATTCGAATAGCGAGGAAGCCTCCTCAGCGTTCAACTCGACAACTAAGCGACCACCGCCATCTACTGGAACTCGCATCACGATGCCACGGCCCTCTTTGGCGACTTCCATCGGACCGTCACCCGTACGCGGTTTCATCGCTGCCATTGCTCCCTCATTTCTGTTCGCCGGACGAACTACGCTTTCCATTATTCCGCATCCCAGGAAACCGCGGGCCGTCTTAGAGCTTCGTCGGCCAGCCGTTAGGTACCTGTCCGAGGCGATCGGGGCTGATCGGAGAACCACTACTGGTCGTATCTTCCGCGCAGCGTTGCCCAGCCAGCTGAGCTGATATTCGGTCGAGGACGCCGTCCACCTGCTGCATCGAATAGCCGCGAGTGACCACCGCGAAACTCAGCTGGTCGATATCGGACGATGTCAGGGGCTGGTCGACAGCAGGCAGTCGAGGCACCGGACGGTCATCGATCTGCGGGGCCATCTCACCGCCACGGCCCGCCGCAACGAAGAAGACGAACCCGACGATAACGACCATCAATGCGGCGAAGAACCAACCCATAGCTCACATGCTGTCACACCGGCCCAGGTCCCGATGGCCCGTAGTGCTTGGGGCCCTCGCACCGGCTATTCGGTCAACCATCGCTGCAGGGCATTCAGGCAGGCTTCGAGGTCGGCCAGCGGACATTGCTCGTCCACGGCATGGGCCTTGCCTGCATCAGCCGGCCCGAAGTTGACCGCGGGCATACCGAGCGACGTGAATCTGGCAACATCTGTCCAGCCGTACTTCGGACGCGGTTGCCCTCCGACTGCCGAGACGAACGCCGCGACAGCAGGCTGGTCCAGACCCGGACGCGCACCCGGTGATAGGTCACGTAGTTCCAGCGTCCACTCGTCGAAGAACTCGTTCATCAGGGCGAGAGCTTGCTCCCCCGATTTGTCGGGCGCGAAACGATAGTTGATCTGTACGGTGCAACTGGGCGGCACCACATTGGACGCCAGTCCCCCGCTGATCAGCGTGGCGTTGAGACCCTCATGGTAGACAAGGCCATCGACCTCGATCTGGCGGGCATCGAAGCTGCGAGCACGCTCCAGCACGTCGGCAATGTCGTGGATAGCGTTATGTCCAAGCCAACTGCGAGCGCTATGGGCCGCCACTCCGGTGGTGGTGATATCGAAGCGCATAGTGCCCTGACAGCCGCCTTCGATCTGCGCGCCGGTGGGCTCCATCAGCACCGCAAGGTCGGCTTTCAGCCAGTCCGGGTGGCGGGCAACCAGCCGTCCGAGGCCGTTCGCGGAGTTTTCGATCTCCTCGCAGTCGTAGAAGACCCAGGTGACATCGCGATTCGGTTCGCTCAGTCGCTGAGCAAGCCAAACCATGACAGCGATACCCCCCTTCATATCGCAGGTGCCTCGGCCATAGACGATGACCTGGTCACCGCTGCCGGAGATCGTCGAAGGCAGGTTCGAATCAACCGGAACCGTGTCGAGATGCCCCGCGATGATCACACGCTCCGCCCGTCCAAGGTTTGTTCGGGCCATGAGTGCGTCGCCATCGCGCAGGAGTTCGAGATGCGCACAACCGCGCAGGGTCGCCTCGACCGCATCCGCCAATTCGCGTTCGTTGCGGCTAACCGATTCAATGTCGACGATCGCTCGAAACAGCTGCAGTAGCTCGTCGTTGGGTAGTGACATGATTGCAAGCCTATTTGGAGCCTGCCTTCAGGTTCTGCACCGGGACGAGAAGACCGACGATTAGGCAACCTCCCGGGCCCGGCTGATTCATCGTCAGCAACTGTCGGTGAATCGCTTTGTCTGTCGTGACCATTAGAGTTGCGTACATGACCGAGCATGACGAGTCCAGTGTTTTTGACCCCACGACAGCTCTCGGCCTGAAAGCCTGGGGTTGGGGCTTACGAAGCGTCCACTCCTCCGGGCAGGTCTTGGACGCCTGGTACCCGGAACCGAAGATCGGCGAACCAGACACAGATTCGCAGGCACCAATGTCGTTGCGGGCGCACCGAATCCATAGCGATACCCGTCAGATACTCACCGAGATCGTTCTCACCGTCATCGAGTTGGACGTGCCGCCCGCCAGTACCGAGGACGCCTATCTGCGTCTGCACCTGCTCAGTCATCGCCTGCGCAAGCCACGCAGCATCAACACCGACGGGATCTTCGGCGTACTACCGAACGTGGTCTGGACGACCGTCGGCCCGTGCCATGCACCAACATTCGACCAGATCCGCGCCGATCTGGTCGGGCACCGTGGCGGTGTGACGGTGCTATCGGTCGACAAATTCCCGCGGATGCTTGACTACGTGATCCCCAGTGGCGTGCGGGTCGCGGACGGCGCGCGCGTGCGGCTTGGTGCTCACCTGGCTGAGGGAACCACCGTGATGCACGAAGGTTTCGTGAACTTCAATGCCGGCACCCTTGGCGCATCGATGGTCGAAGGACGCATCAGCCAGGGGGTCATCGTCGGCGACGGTTCCGATCTCGGTGGGGGTGCCTCGGTCATGGGCACGCTTTCGGGCGGCGGCCAAGAGATGATCACGATCGGGAGTGGCTGCTTGTTGGGCGCCGAGTCCGGACTGGGTATCTCGTTGGGCGATAACTGCGTTGTCGAGGCAGGTCTGTATGTGACCGCAGGCACCAAGGTTCTTCTGCCTTCGGGGGACGTCGTCAAGGCGCGCGAGCTCAGCGGAACCAACGACCTCCTCTTCCTTCGCGATTCACAAAGCGGCGCCGTCGTAGTCAAACCACGGGCGGGTCAACGCATCAATCTGAACGCGGCTCTGCACAGTAACTGACGATGCCTCGCGCCTATCGGCCGCCAGCTGCTGCCCCGAAGCGCGGTGGCTGCGCGAAGGCCGCTTCGGTATTCGCGGTGGCAGTCATCGCCGTATTGGCTGTGGTGATCGCCACACTGGTCACGTTCATCGCGCGGTATTTTTCTGAAGATCTGGTGGAACCTATGGTGCCGCAGGGTTGCTTGGTAACTGTCGAAGACGTCTCGAGCACGTTGACCTGGGAACAGTCGGTCAATGCCTCGATCATCGTCGGCGAATCGATCCGGCGCGGGCTGCCGGCCCGGGCCGCGACGATCGCGCTGGTGACGGCCTATCAGGAATCCGACCTGCGCAATCTGGATTACGGTGACGCCGATTCGGTCGGGCTCTTCCAACAGCGTCCGTCACAAGGTTGGGGAACCGTTGAACAGATCATGGATCCCTGGTACTCGGCAGGCAGGTTCTACGAAGCCCTCGTCAAAGTCGACGGCTGGGAGACCGGGGTGATCAACGACGTCGCCCAAGCCGTGCAGCGCTCCGCACATCCGGAGAAATATGCGCAGCACGAGTCGAAAGGACGTGCTTGGGCCAGCGCTCTGACCGGCCACTCCCCCGGCGCTGTCAGTTGCATCGACCGCGCCGACAACCCCGCTGACCCCGGTTTCCTCACCGATTTCATCGCGATCGTCTGGCCCGAAACCGTCTCGGTCACCACGTCGGAAACCGGCAGCCTGCTCGTCGAAACCGACTCGGACACGACCGCTTGGGCGATCGCCCAACTCGCACTTGTCCGCGGGCAGAGAGCGGGACTGATCAGTGCGCAAGCAATCGACCAGTCCTGGACGGTCTCCGCCAATCAGTACACGTACTGGCAGCCAGCGGCCCCGGCGGCAGCACCGGTCGTCCTCACCTTGCGCTGAGGTGCTTGACGGGCGCTGCTCAGCGTTCAGCGCCCGTCAAGCGTTCGGCCGCGGCTTGAACCCGCTCATCGGTCGCTGTCAGTGCGATCCGCACGTGTTCCTGGTCACCGTAGAAGTCACCGGGCGCGCCTAGAATGCCGCGGTCGGCCAGCCAGTTGACGGTAGCGCGGCAATCCTCGCCTCGAGTCACCCACAGATAGAGCGAGCCTTCGGAATAATCGATACTGAATCCGGCCTCGAGGAACGCCGAGCGTAAGACCTCGCGGCGGCGCAGATAGCGTTCCCGCTGCACCTCGACGTGGTTCTGATCGCCTAAGGCGGCGACCATAGCGGCCTGGATCGGGCCAGGGACCATCATGCCGGAGTGTTTGCGAACCTCGAGTAATTCGGTGACCAGATCAGGGTCGCCAGCCAGGTAGCCGGCGCGGTAGCCGGCCATATTCGACCGCTTGGATAGCGAACTGACCAGCAGCAGATTGTCGTGCGATCCCAAGCAGATGTCTGGCTGAAGAACCGAAACATGCTCGCCGTCCCAGGCGAATTCGCCGTAGCATTCATCGCTGGCCAGCACGGCATTGTGTTCGCGCGCGGCGGTGACCCAGCGACGCAAGAGGTCATCGGTGGCAAGGGCACCGTGCGGGTTGGCCGGATAGTTGATCCAGATGAGGGACGCACGGCCGTCGATCTCGTCCGGATCATCGCAGGGTTGTATCTTGCAGCCAGCGAGTTGTGCGCCCACCTCATAGGTCGGGTAGGCGGTGGTCGGGAAGACCACGAGATCGTCCGGGCCCAAACCTAACTGTGTCGGAAGCCAACCGACCAATTCTTTGGTGCCGATCACCGGTAGCACGTTCTGGTCGTCCAAACCTTCGGCCTGCCAGCGTCGGGTCAGGTACTCGATGATTGCGGCGCGCAAGGCCGGCGTACCCCAAGTGGTGGGGTAACCGTGAGCGTTGGCTGCCCCGGCGAGTGCCTCACGCACGATTTCAGGAGTCGGATCAACAGGTGTACCGATTGAAAGATCGGCGATGCCGCCAGGATGAGCAGCTGCGGTTGCCTTTGCGGCGGCCAGTGTATCCCACGGGAAGACCGGCAGTTTCGCGGAGACGCGCGTCCAGCGGCTGGCCACCGAAACCACCCTTAAGCCTGCGGAGGCAGCGCGGCGACCCGCGGCTCATCGTGGTCGTAGACGCCCACCCGGGCAGCACCGCCAGGTGAGCCGATGTCGTCGAAGAAGCGGGTGTTGATGTCGAGCCATTCCTGCTGGTCGTCGGGCAGGTCGTCCTCGTAGTAGATGGCCTCGGTTGGGCAGACCGGCTCACAGGCGCCGCAGTCGACGCACTCATCGGGATGAATGTACAAAGAGCGCGGGCCTTCGTAGATGCATTGCACAGGACACTCGTCAACGCAGGCGCGATCTTTGATGTCGACGCACGGCAGAGCAATGACGTATGTCATTCACAATCTCCTGTCAGGTAAGCCCATGGGGACCACTTCGGATACCCCGAGATTGTATACCCGGGGATCAGCTCTCCCGAGGGCTCCCGGGTGAGCGTGGCCTTAGCCTGTATCCGCCGATTTCTCACTGTTGCGCGTCCCCTGGCGGGCCCGCTTAGGGGCTTTCTTCACGCCTCGTCCGAGTCGGTTCCTTCGCTCTCTGCAGGAGTCTCTTCCGGTGACGCTGCCGGCTCCTGCGGTGCAGGCTGCGGCGGCGGATCCGGCTGCCTGCAGACGATGCGGTCGACCGGCGAATAACGCCAGAAGAAGTCTTCGGTGGTGGTTTTGCCATCCAGCACCATGATCCGTTGATAGTTGACGTCGAATCCCTGGGCGGGGCTCTGCGCAACGCAGTCCGAACGGGTGCTGATCTGATCGCGCCCATAGGTGTAATTGAACAGCTGCGGCTCGCTGGCAGTCACCGAATCGAAGTACTGCGTCGACCAGACGCGCACGGTCAACGCTCCTCTTCCGGCTGGCGAGGAGGGTTCGATGAAAGCCTGCATCAATACCCCGTACGGGGTGTCATTCCGGAACTTCAGGTCGAGGACGCCCTCGTAAACAGTGGCTTCACGTCCGGGCGGATACTGACTGAAATATTGGGTGTGTGGATGATGCTCGATATCGGTCATACCTGCGAAGAATGCCGCATTGAAAGTGGTAGTCGCCGACTGCGAGACCCCTCCGCCGACAACATTCTCAATGTGGTCGCCGACCACCGCACCACCGGGTACGTAGCCGGTGGCAGCATTGCGAGGTCCGGTCGCCTCAGACAGGCTGAAGGTCTCGCCTGGCTTCACTAACTCGTTGTTAATGCCAGCAGCTGCGAGCCCAAGATTCGTGTTGTGGTAGCTGCTGTTAGGGAAGTAGGTCGTGAATTCACCCACGACTTCTTTGATACCCAATGCCTCGGCGTCTGCGGTGGTGAATCGGGCGCGAACGTCAACGATATCGAGATCGATCTTTCGCGGCGCAGGCCGCTCAATTACCGTGGCAAGCGCCTCACCGAATTCGGTTTCGCCGATTCCAAGACCCTCCTGGGACGGAATAATCACCGGGTGGTCGTCTTGGATCTCGATCCGGGCATCCTGGCCCCTGACGACGGCCAGCTCATCTCGTAGCTCTGCTGCGTGGTCATAGATCCGCGGATAGTCGATGTCCATCCGCATTGTTCCACCGTCGGTGTTGAAGCTGATCCCTTCGGCGATCTGGTCAATCGTGAGTTCAGCTTCGGCCTGCGGGGCTCGCACCGTAACCGGCTGCAGGACGACGTCCAGCCGCTCACGCACCGGCTGAACTTCGGCATCGGTGATCTGCGGTTCAGTGATGAGCAGCTCTGCTGGGATGCTGGCTGACTCGTTGCGGGCGCCAACCGGACGTTGAACCGCCTGCTGGTAGCCCGCCTTGACCGCGGCTACCGTCTTGGCAAGTTCGAGGCTGGTGCCCAACTGCATGGGTTCATAGATGATTTCGGCACCATCGAGGCCCAGCATGGCGTCCGATGGTTCACGCGCGAACTCGGGGCTGAGTTTCTCGATAGCTGCGGCCAGCGCGGGTTTGTCGACTGCCAGTACCGGGGCCGTCGGCCCGCCCCCACTCAGCACGCGGATCAGCACCCGCGGATCCCAGCTCGGGCCGGCTCCGGCACGATGCACCGTCGCCTCGTAGTCGACACTCAAACCAGCGTCAGCCGGTAAGACCGACACAGTTTGGCCGGGCTGACCGGTCAGGGCGAAGGCCTCGGTGTCGCCGGAACTCAGCTCGCTGGATAGCTTGGCTGTCGCCGCGGTCACATCCATTCCACCGATGGCCACACCACTGACCGTCGCATTGCGAGGCACTGAGTCGCTGGCCATGAAGTGCGCACCGATATACGTGGCCGCGAGCAGCACCAGCACCCCTCCCGTGATCCACCAGATGAAACCCGGGACGCGTCCGCGCGGGCGATCGACTCGAGTGGCACCTGCTGCGATCCGTATCAAGGTGACGGGGCTCCTCACGGCAACTTTGAGGCTGCCGGTATAGGCAATTGAAAGTTCATCCGAGAATATCGCAGCTGATGGCCACCCGACTGATCGTGCGCGGAGCTTTCTCGTTAGGCTTAGCCCATGTCACGCATCGAATCCGATTCCATGGGCACCATTGAGGTGCCGTCTGAGCGGTACTGGGGCGCACAGACCCAGCGCAGCCTGCAGAACTTCGACATCGGACGCCCGACCTTCGTCTGGGGCCGCCCAATGATCAAGGCTCTTGGTGTTCTCAAGAAGGCGACTGCTCAGGCCAACGGAGATCTGGGCGAGTTACCCCCCGATGTTGCCGACCTGATCGTTCAGGCCGCCGTCGAGGTCATTGAGGGCAAACTCGACGAGGATTTCCCGCTGGTGGTTTTCCAGACCGGCTCAGGTACCCAGTCGAACATGAACTCGAACGAGGTCATCAGCAACCGTGCGATCGAGATCGCCGGCGGCGAGATGGGCACCAAGAAGCCCGTTCACCCGAACGACCATGTGAACCGCGGTCAGAGCTCGAACGACACCTTCCCGACCGCCATGCATATCGCTGTGGTCACCGAGATCAACGAGAAGCTCTACCCCGACGTTGCGAAGCTCCGCGACACCCTGGCTGCCAAGGCCGAGGACTTCAAGGACATCGTGATGGTCGGCCGCACTCACCTGCAGGACGCCACACCCATCACGCTCGGTCAGGTTATCGGCGGCTGGGTCGCACAGCTCGATTTCGCGCTCGATGGTATCCACTACGCAGACTCGCGCGCCCGTGAGCTCGCCATCGGTGGCACCGCCGTCGGCACCGGCCTGAACTCCCATCCAGACTTCGGGCAACTGACCGCGAAGAAGATCACCGCACAGACCGGCATCGAGTTCGTGCAGGCAGAGAATCTCTTCGCCGCGCTGTCGGCTCATGATGCACTGGTTCAGGTGTCCGGCTCGCTGCGCGTGCTCGCCGACGCGCTGATGAAGATCGCAAATGACGTTCGTTGGTACGCCTCCGGCCCTCGCAACGGTCTGGGCGAGCTGATCATCCCCGAGAACGAGCCGGGCAGCTCGATCATGCCGGGCAAGGTCAACCCGACCCAGTCTGAGGCGATGACCATGGTGGCCACCAAGGTTTTCGGTAACGACGCCACTGTGGGGTTCGCCGGTAGCCAGGGCAACTTCCAGCTGAACGTGTTCAAGCCGGTCATGGCCTGGTGCTGCCTGGAGTCGATTCAGCTGATCGGGGACGCTTGCGTCTCGTTCAACGATCACTGCGCCATCGGCATTGAGCCCAATATGTCGCGCATCGACGCGAACCTCGGCTCGAACCTGATGCTGGTGACCGCGCTGAATCGTCACATCGGCTACGACAAGGCAGCCAAGATCGCGAAGAATGCGCACAAGAAGGGCATCACCTTGCGCGAGTCGGCTCTCGAGTCGGGCGACCTGACCCCTGAAGAGTTTGACGCCTGGGTTGTTCCGGTGGATATGACTCACCCGAGCGCCGCCAAGTAGTAGGGCACCGAATAACACCAACTCTCTAGCCGATATGGGCCGTTCACCAAGGGTGAGCGGCCCATGTCGCGTCTCGGATGCTTGTGCCACCGCCCGTCTCCCCGGATCATGTGGCGCGCTCACGCTCGGATCGTGTCGCGCCGCTCCCCTGGTCGTGTGGCCCTCTCATCCCCGGATCGTGTAGCTCTACGGCCCGTCTGGGGCTCCACTCCTACACGATCCGCGGATCAGAGGCCGAGACCCCGCGATTCGAGGCAGCTGGGCCTGCGATCACAGTAAGGCTGCTAGGACGCTCAGATAACCTCAATCAGGTGAGCGAGGTTGTAGTGCGCCCTGCGCAGGACGAAGATATCGACGCCGTCGGAACTTTGCTGGGGCAGGCGTTCGCCGGCGATTCGTATACCCGGGTGCTTTTCGGCAATGTGGACGATGCGGCCGACCGTGCGTCCGATTTCTTCAGTCATGAAATCCGAACGCAGTACCTGCCCTTCGGCGCAGTTGACATCGCCGAGATCAATGGCCAGCTCGCGGGAGTGGCACTGTGGACGCGTCCCGATCACCCGTCAGGTATCCTGCATGAGCTGCGGACGCTGCCCGGTTACCTGCGACGCTTGGGCTGCCGTGCACCACGGGCAATGATCAGTGGGTGGCAGTCCGCCAAACACCATCCCCCCTTTCCGCACTGGTATCTCTATCTGCTGGGTGTCTCGCCCGACTTCCAGGGACGAGGAATCGGTGGCGCGTTACTCGACTACCGGCTGGCATGTTTCGGGCCGAACGATGCCGCCTACCTTGAAGCGACCACTCCGGGAAGCGCGCGACTTTATGCGCGGTATGGTTTCGTCTCGCTAGGTGAGGTGCCGTTGACTCAGGGAAGGACCATGCTGGGTATGTGGCGACCGGCGCAGCCCGGGCCTCAGCCCAAAGACTGAAGGCGGCAGGAGAGTCTACCGCTGTGTTGACTTCAACGACAGCTTTAGTCTAAGTACGAGTGTCTTTACTTGCGGTCGCGAGAGTTGCATTTAGGCTGAACCTGTTTGTAACGGGCGCGCGCCGCGTCCACAGCTGGGCACAGATACCGAAGGTTAACCGGTGAGGCCAAATCTCCGGTGACGCCACTGCGGTAGCCCAAAGACAAGGAGACTGCCGTGGACCCAAGTAACGTCTTTAAACTCGCCGCGATTATCGTCTATTTCGCGGCAATGATCGCCATTGGCTTCTGGGCCAATCGCAAAACCCACGACCTGAGTGACTACATGCTCGGTGGGCGAAACCTCTCGCCCACGGTTGCCGCCCTGAGCGCCGGCGCCGCCGATATGTCGGGCTGGTTGATGATGGGACTGCCAGGAGCCTTGTATGTGACCGGGCTTGCAGATGCCTGGATCGCAATCGGATTGGCGACCGGTGCGTGGCTCAACTGGAAATTCGTGGCACCCAGACTGCGCACCTACACCGAGGTTTCGCAGAACTCGATCACGATTCCATCGTTCCTGGAGAACCGTCTCAAGGACCGCTCCCGACTGCTGCGCATCATCGCGGGCTTACTGATCCTGGTTTTCTTCACCTTCTACGTTTCGAGCGGCATGGTTGCGGCCGGGGTCTTCTTCGAAAGCTCGTTCGGGTCGAGCTATCACGCGGGGATGCTGCTGGTGGCATCGGTCACGGTTCTCTACACCTTCTTCGGCGGTTTTCTTGGTGCTTCCTACACCGACATGATGCAGGGGCTGCTGATGATGCTCGCACTAGTCTTGGTTCCCATCATCGGGCTCGTAGAAGTCGGTGGACCAGGCGTGATGGTCGAAACCGTCCGGCAAGTGAACCCCTATGCTTTCTCGCTGTTCGCGGGCACGTCGGCTGTGGTGATCATTTCGGGACTGGCGTGGGGACTCGGCTACTTCGGGCAGCCACACATCATTACGCGATTCATGGCGCTGCGTTCGGCAGCGGACGCCACAGCGGGACGTCGCATTGGTATCAGCTGGATGGTTATCTCACTGATCGGCGCCGTCTTCACCGGCTTGACCGGACTCGCCTACGTGACGCAGCATCCGGAAATCGCGTTGGACAACCCTGAAGCGGTCTTCCTGACGATGTCCCAGATCCTCTTCCACCCGCTCATCGCCGGTTTCGTCCTCGCTGCGGTCTTGGCCGCAATCATGTCGACTGTGTCGTCCCAGTTGATCGTGTCATCCTCCGCGCTGGTCGAAGACTTGACCAAGATGGTGCTGAAGCGCGATCTGAGCCCGCGCGCGCAGGTCTGGTTGGGATTCGCGTGGGCCGGCTTCGGCGCGAGCTTCGGCCCGATCGTGATCCTTTCGTTGTTCTGGAAGCGGCTCACCGCTCCCGGCGCGATGGCCGGCATGATTGCCGCAGCCGTGACCGTATTCGCGTGGTCGGCCACTCCGTTTGATGCCCTGTACGAGTTGGTGCCCGGATTCATCGTGAACATCATCGTCTCGGTCGCGGTCTCGTTGATGACGAAGCAGCCCGATATCGAGGCTGAGTTTGATGAGGCTGCCCGGTTGGCGAGTGCGAAGAGCTTCTGAGGGAGACGGACGCCGCTGCCGTGGTCGCTCTCGCTGCAGCGGCGTTCAATCATTGCGCTTCGTGACAGCGCTCGTGGGGAACATGAGCGGGGCGACATAGAGCCTTTCAATTCCGCTCGAAAGACACAGATTCGGGAGATTTCCAGTCCCCGCATGGCCAGATAGCTGGCCACAAGCCAGCCGAAGTCCTTAGGATACGAGTGGCGCCGGTGAACGCGTAACAGTGCAGATACACAGGAGCAGCGCGTGAACAATAGTATGACCACCCCCCGAGCTACTCAATGGATCGAACCTTGGTTCGCCGCCTACGCGATCGTCGGACTCATGGTGCTGGGAGTCGCACCCATCCTCATCCCCGTATCCGTCGAGGGTGCCCGCGGGAACGCCACTGATGTCGGCATCGTAGTCGCCGCATTTTACATCGGAGGCCTCGCAGCCCCGATGCTCAGCGCGCTCGCCGACCGCAGGGGTCTGCAGCGCAAGGTGTTCATCGCCACGTTCCCGATCATGGCGGTGTCGGTGGCCGCATTCGCCCTCGTCGACGGCACATGGGCATGGGCTGCGCTCGCCGTTATCTTCGGAGGCTGCGGATCACTCTCGGGCTCCCTAGCAGGCCTCTTCATCGTTGAGGCGAGGCCGGAGTCTGAGTGGGATATCCGCATCAGTTGGTTCCGACTCGCTTACGGCTTCGGCCAAGTGGTCGGACTCGTCATCGCTGCACTCTTCGTGACGCAGCTGAAGACCGGCTGGCTTCTCACCGCCGCGTTCCTAGCTGTGGGCACCGCACTCGCCAGAGTGCACCTGCCTCAGTTGAAACCTGTCCCTGCATCACACAACAAGAGCGCGGTCTCACAACATGCTCACCAGAAGCGCTCGCTCTACATGCTCTTCCTCGTCACCTTCCTCGTCACGATGACCGGCGTGCAGACATTCTTCAACGTCGTTCCGCTCGTCATGCGAGACGCGTTCTCGGTTTCCGCGACGCAATCCTCGCTGCTCTTCCTCGCCGGGGCTGCGATTGGCACGCTCTCGTATCCGCTGGTCGGTAAACTCGCTGCACGATTCGGTCCCGATCCAATCTTCCTTTCAGGACTCGTCGTTATGCTGCTTTCGTTTGCCGCGATGTTCATCACCCACCTGCAGCATTTGGCCGGGGCAGCGGTGATCGGTTCCGTGGCTCTCATCATTGCCGCCACTTCTTATGCATTCATCGTCTCGACTGCGACGATGTTGATAGTGAGGTTGTCCTCTGGCAGCGAGGGCTCAGCCATGGGCCTGCTGAATGGAATCATCGCCGCTGGCGCGGTGATCGGCGCGATCGCACCGTCGTTCATCGCAGCCAAGCTCGGCTACCCATCACTTACCGGACTCGCCGCAGCGGTCGTGTGCTGCGCAGTCCTCCTCGGAATCCCCCTATTGCGGAACCTCCCAAAGTCATCGCAGGCGTAGGTGCATTCGAGCTTGACGGTCAAGACCATTCAAGAGCGTGACATAAATTCAGGTCACGCTCTTGAATGAACCAACTGAGACATGCACAGCGGTCCCGTCGTCGGATGGCGCATCCGGACGGGTCAGTCGACCGTGGCAGGGTTCAGCGGCGTGAAGACGGGTGCTGCGCCACGCTCGAACACGCCGATCGTTGCATTCGGGATCTCGTGCCACGTGCGCTTACTCCAATGCAGCTCCAGCGGTTCCGAAACGATGAGCTGCGCATCCTCGGGAAGCTTCTCGACCCCGTCCGTGACACCGCTGAATCCCCGACCTGTGTGCAGCGTGACGGGCCCCGACGAGTAGAAAAGACTTGGCGCAGGCATCGTCTTTGAGTCTGCACTTACCCATCGGGCGACGATCAGACGATTGCCGTCGCTCGCACAGAATGTGCCGCGGAAGGGTGCGTCGATGCCATGCGCGAGACGAGTCTGCTCGATGAACTTCACCATGCGGCCCAGAGCCTGAACAGGGTCATCCGCGAGGCCGAAGGTCAGAGCTAGAAAGAACGCGGTCTCCGTGTCGACGTTGCCCTGCATGTAGGGAAACAGTTCGGGGTCCACCGCCATCACCAAGTCACGACGCAGCTGGGGATACCCGCCGATCTCACCGTTCTGGCAGAACATCCATCCGTTCTGAAGGAACGGGTGCGTATTCTGCTCCGAGATAAGACCTCCCGGCGCCGCGCGCACATGAGCCAAGAAGCAACCCGATTCAATCTGAGCGGCAAGATGGCGGAGATTCTGACTATCCCAGGCCGGGGTGGTCTGCCGGAACTGTCCGAGAATGCCGTTGCGGCCGGACCAGCCGATGCCGAATCCGTCACCGTTGGTCGGAAATGCATGCTGACGAAACTGCTGTGCCAGTCCAGGACCAGGGAGGAATAGGTCCCGGGCAAGCAGACTCTGGTCGATCAACGAATGGTCGGGTTTGGCCAGTACATCTTCAAGAACAATCGGGGTTCCCAGATACGACATCCAACGGCACATAGATTCTGCCTCTTTCTTAGAGAAGTTGTGTGCAGAGAGCGAGAGCGGCACTAACGACCGGAACCGGCAAGCCCTGGAAGCAAGTCCACAAGGCCTGCAGAAATGATCTCGAATGAGAGCGCGATGATAATCAGTCCGATCAACCTCACAAGCACGTTTAAGCCGAAGACTCCGAGGATTGAACGGATGGGACCAGCGAGCAGGAACACTATGAAGTTGAGGGCGACGTTGAGAGCAAGTGCCATGAGCACCACCGCGACTGGATTCTTCTCGGTCGCAATGATGATGGTCGACATGAATCCAGGGCCGAGAATCATGGGGATGGCGAACGGAAACATCAGCAATAGCATAATGCTGCCGGTGCTGCCTGCAGTCGTGCTAACCGTGTCTGCTGTTTTAGGCTTCTCGGCTGTCTTCGTTGCCGATTTGGCCTGCGATGCTCCGCTCTGAGAAACGACATGTTTGATTGCCGCGCTAGCTGCCGAATCGTCCAGATCCTTCGATGCCTTCTCCATAGAGAGCTTCGCCTGTGGTGAAGACTTGTAAACAGCCGCTGCCGCCTTTGCCGGGTCATGACCGCGGCGAACAAGATCATGCACGATCTGCCATAAGGACTTACTCGAGTGGCCAGAGCCATCAAGCTGCATCTTCATCATCGCAAGCCCTGACAGCAAGATCACCAGTCCGCCGCCGACACGCAAGCCGGGAATCGTTACACCGAAGAAGTTGAGCACTGCTTTTCCAGCGAATACCACGACTGCGCCGCCGACGAACAGGGTGACGGCGGTAACGACAGCGCCGAAAACCTTGTCGCGGTATTTCTCGAGGGGGGCCGTGTATCCGAGGAATAGTGGAAGTGCTGCGAACGGGTTCGCAATTGCGAACATCGCACCAAAGACAGCCGCGAAACCGACGATGCTGTTGTCCATTCTGGTCCCCTACTGTTAGGTCAACTCGGTTAAGGAAGCGCAATCTGACACAGATTTTAAGTAATCTTGACGCCTGCTTGAAAGACTAGTGCACAGCACACCGGCTCAGCATGAACATGCGAAAATGACCCCATTCGACCAAGCTGAACCTCAGCGGATTGCGAGGTGCCCCCGGCGCAGGTCGGGATTATCCCCTTAATAGCTTTAAGCGCCTGATTCATAGGCTCATCGCTCATTGCGGCCCATATTCAAGCTACAGGTTTGCCCTCTAAACCCGGGAACAGAAGCAGTGCATAACGAATCGTTCGGCCCTAGGCTATTGCCCGACCAAGACACGCCCGGCGTCCGACTGCCTCCGCCTGGCCCGCCGGCCGTATATCAAGGCGTCCACGATGAAAACCCCGACCGCCAGCCAGATGATTACGAACCCGAGCCAGCGAGCGGGCGGCATCTGCTCGCCGATGACCAACCAGCCGACCAAGAACTGCAAGATTGGTGCCACGTATTGCAACATGCCGATCGTGCTCAACGGAATCCTCGCAGCTGCGGAGGCGAAGAGTAGAAGCGGAATCGCAGTGACCGGGCCGGTTAGCCCGACCAGCAGGCCATAGGCGTCGAGGTGCACGGTGTTCGCGCCGATAACGCCAAGCCAGATTAGATATCCCATAGCGAAAGGCGATGCAGCGCTGGTTTCGATGACTAGTCCGGGCAGCGCCGGAACCCCGGCGCCAACTTGTTTCTTTATCAGTCCGTAGAGTCCGAAGGTCGCGGCCACCCCGAGTGCGACCCACGGCACGCTGCCGTAACCGACCACAAGCACGACCACCGCGACGGTACTGATCGCGAACGCGATCCACTGCGCCGGTCGCATCGTTTCCCCGAGCACAACGACACCCAACGCGGCACTGACCAGAGGATTGATGAAGTACCCGAGAGATGCGTCAATCGCGTGCCCATTGTTCACACCCCAGACGTACAGCGTCCAATTCAATGAAACGAGCAACCCTGCTGCAGCCAAGGAGAAAACCGCGCGACGGCTCTTGAGTACCCGATTCAGTCCGCTCCAGCGACGCGTGACAGCGATACCCAGCAGGCAAAACACCAGCGAGCAGAGGACGCGGTAGGCCACGATCTCGAAGGCGCCCGAGCGTGCGAGCAACATGAAGTAGAGCGGAAACAAACCCCACAGAAAATAGGCGGAAAACCCTAGAACGAGCCCTCGGCTATCCGTTCCCTGTGGTCGCTTCACACGTGTGATTCTCTCACTCAGGCTGGAGCCAACGATCTGCAGTCCACCTTGAGCGTTGAGTCGGCAGGCAAACCCCGATGCGGTCGAGATCTGGCCGCTGGCTCAGCCCCGCCGTAAAACCCATTCGACCGCACGAGTCAACCATCCATGATCATAGGGCGGCTGCACCATACGCAGGGTGTCTGGACGTTGGGGCTTGGTCAACACCGGTTTGAGATGCGAGAACGTCCGGAAAGAGAACTCACCGTGATAATGTCCCATCCCGCTTCCGCCGATCCCGCCAAATGGTAGTTCGGTGGTCGCCAGCTGGATTAGTCCCGCGCCATGCACAACTGACCCGGACGAGGTCGCTCGCTCGAACAGCGTCCGGGTTCGTCTCGACGAGCTGAAGACATACAGTGCCAGCGGTTTCTCGAACTCGTGGATGGCGTCCACGGCTTCGCGCGGGCTACTCACCGGAACTATCGGCAGTATCGGCCCGAAAATCTCTTCACGCATCGCTGCAGCTGCGGCGCCCGGACCAACCACTGGGCGTCCTGCTTCGACGAGGATCACCGTCGGCGCCATGTATCTCGCGTCACGCTCGAAATCGCCGCCCGCGACGACCCGCACGCCGTCGAGATAGCCCGCGAGCCTGTCGACATGCTTCGAACTGATGATGCGGCCATAGTCTGGATTCGTCTTGGGGTCGCTCCCCCACAATTCAGCGATCGCGTCTTTCAGTGCTGCGGCGAGGGCATCGACTCTATCGGGAGTGGTCATCACGTAGTCCGGCGCAACACAGGTCTGCCCAGAGTTGCTGAACTTGGCCCATGCGATTCTGCGGGCAGCCTGCTCGAGGTTGCGATCATCGTCAAACCAGGCCGGCGATTTACCTCCGAGCTCGAGGGTCACCGGTGTGAGATGCTCTGCGGCTGCACGCATGACGATGCGTCCGACTCGTGCGCTGCCGGTGAAGATGATGTGGTCGAATTTCTGCTCCAGGAGTTCGTCCGAACGCGTTGCATCGCCGTCCACGATCGTCACCACATCATCGGGGAAATACTTCGGAATCAACCTGGTGAACAGTTTCATCGTCTGCTGTGTCTGGGAGCTTGGCTTGAGCACCGCCGTGTTTCCGGCAGCCAGAACCCCGACGAGCGGGGCAAGTAAGAGCTGGATCGGATAATTCCACGGGGCTAGGATCAATACCACTCCCAAAGGCTCGGCGACTAGGTGTGCGTGCCCGGGCCACAATGCAACCGGCACGCTTACCGGATGTGGCCGGGTCCACCGCCGCAATCTCTTCAAGGCATTCGAGATCTCACCCAGCACGAGGCTGATCTCCATCACGCCGGTTTCCTGCTCAGATTTGCCCAAATCGGCTCGCACGGCACTGGCGAACTCAGCCTCATGCTCGACCAACATCCGCCGCAAGCTCTTCAGACTCCGCCGGCGCGCGCCCAGTTGATCTGTTCGGCCGAGTTCGAAACACCTACGTGCCCTCAAGACAGCCTCAGTCACCTCATTGTGCGTACCGTTCACACCTCCACGATACAGCTGCTCTCTACGGAGGACCGATCCGACAACTATTCCACATCGAACCGTCACCAGGGCGTAGCCACTATCCAGCGCCCTTTGCCCGAAAACACGGTTGGGGCCGTCCCGTAGGACGACCCCAACCACATATTGACGACCTGGATTAGGCCTCCAGCGACTCCTTGGCCGCAGCAACGACCGCGTCCGCAGTCACACCGAACTCGGTGAACAGCAGCGTGCCCTTGGCAGAGGCGCCAAAGTGCTCAATCGAGATGGACTTGCCGTTAGCGCCAACATACTTGGTCCACCCCTGCGCGATACCGGCTTCGACGCTGACTCGAGTGGTCACCTCTGGCGGTAGCACCTCATTGCGGTACTCCTCGGGCTGCGCGTCAAACCACTCCTGGCACGGCATCGACACCACGCGGGTGGGGATGCCTTCGGCCTCGAGAGCGCTCTGCGCATCGAGGGCCACCTCGACCTCGGAGCCGGTGCCGATCAAAATGACCTGGGGTGCACCGCTGGCTTCCTTGAGCACATATGCGCCCTTCGCAAGACCCTCTGCAGAAGCGAACTCGCCGCTGCTGCGATCCACGATGCGAGTGTTCTGGCGGGTCAGAATCAGGCCGGCCGGCTGGTCCGTCAGCTTGAGAATCTCGCGCCAGGCGATCGCAGTCTCATTGGCATCCGAGGGCCGGACGATCGCCAACCCCGGAATCGCCCGGTAGGCGGCCAGATGTTCGATCGGCTGGTGGGTCGGGCCATCCTCGCCGACACCGATCGAGTCATGCGTCCACACGAAGATGCTCGGAATATGAGAGAGCGCAGCCAAGCGGACAGCCGGACGCATGTAGTCGGCGAAAACGAAGAACGTACCGCCATAGGCGCGGCTCAGACCGCCGACGTTGATGCCGTTGATGATGCCACCCATGGCGTGCTCGCGCACCCCGAAGTGCAATGTGCGTCCGTAGGGGCCGCCCTGCCAGGCATCGGTCGTCCGGTCGGCGGGCAGGAAGCTCGGCTCGCCCTTCATGGTCGTGTTGTTCGAGCCCGCGAGGTCGGCGGAGCCACCCCACAGCTCGGGCACCTGGGACGCAAGAGCGGCCAGCACATCTGCGGAGGCCGCACGGGTAGCCTTCGAACCAGCCTCGAAGACCGGCAGTTCGAGATCCTCGGGCAGCTTCTTGGCGAGCACTCGATCGAGCAGCTTCACACCCGCAGGATTGGCTTGCTGCCACGCGGTGAACTGTTCGTCCCATGCCGCACGAACTGCCTTGCCCCGCTCGGCCAGCTGAGTCCGGGTGTATTCGACGATCGAATCCTCGATTGCGAACGGCTCGTCGGTGAAGCCCAGAAGCTCCTTGACAGCGCTGATCTCGGCCGCGCCCAGCGCGGCGCCGTGGGTCTTCTCACTGCCCTGCAAGTGCGGCAGCGGCCACGCGATGATGGTCTTGAGGTGAATCAGCGATGGCTTGTCGGTGACCTTCTGGGCCGCGATGATGGCATCGTAGAGCGCCGTAATATCTTCTGCGTACTCTGCGCCGCCGTTCGTCCAGTCGACGGTCTGCACATCCCAGCCGTAAGCCTCGTAGCGCTTGGCGACGTCTTCGCCGAACGCGATCTTGGTATCGCCTTCAATCGTGATCCGGTTGTCGTCGTAGATCATGATCAGATTGCCCAGTTCCTGGGTACCTGCAAGAGAGGCAGCCTCAGCCTGCACGCCTTCTTGCATACAGCCATCGCCAAGAATCGAGTAGATGAAGTGGTCGAATGGGGTTTCTCCTTCAGCACCTGGTGCGTAGATGCCACGCTCACGGCGCGCCGCCATCGCCATGCCGACGGCGTTGCTCACACCCGCCCCCAAGGGACCCGTGGTGGTCTCGACGAACTTCGTGTGTCCGAACTCCGGATGGCCAGGAGTTCGTGAGCCGAAGGTGCGTAGCGACTTGATGTCGTCCAGCTCGAGCCCCAGGCCACCCAAATAGAGCTGGGTGTACTGGAGGATCGACGCATGGCCCGCTGACAGCACGAAACGGTCGCGCCCGATCCACCTGTCGTCGTTCGGATCAGTCTTCATGACCTTCTGGTAGAGCAGGTAGGCGACCGGGGCAAGCGAAATCGCAGTACCCGGATGGCCATTTCCAGCCTTCTGCACAGCATCAGCGGCCAGAATGCGCGCGGTGTCGACTGCCCGGCGGTCTTCGTCGGTCCAGGTGAAATTGCTCACATTGTTTCCTTTGCAGTAGATCCGCTCAGCGTCTGCAACGAGCGCGGAGAGTCCGACAAAATACTAACGCAACCCTGTCCATCAATTGTGGTGTTCACCGAGCCCAGCAGAGGGTTGGCTGGCCCATTGCTGCCCCAAGGAACCATGAACCGCCGAGATCCTCGGACATGGCTAGCTACTATTTGTCCATGATGGCCTACCATGCTGACTCTGACCAGCTCCACAACAGAGAAATACTCACATGGCAGAGCTTCGGAGATGGCTCCCAAAAGCTCGCGCAGATGATCGCGGACTCGGACTTTCGACCGGAAGTCATCATCGCCGTTGCCCGCGGTGGAATGATTCCTGCGGGCGCTCTCACCTATTCGTTGGGCGTCAAGCTGACGGACGCCATCAATGTCGAGTTCTATACCGACGTCAAGGAGACGCTGCCCGACCCGATCCTGTTAGCGCCGATGCTCGACACCGGCTCGATTCGCAGTCGTAAGTTACTCGTCGTGGACGATGTCGTCGACTCTGGACGCACCCTCGCGCTGGTATTGAAGCTACTGCGCGGATTCGGCGCCGATGTGCGCAGCGCTGTGCTCTACGCGAAGCCGACCACGATCGTCCAACCCGACTTCGTTTGGAAACGGACCGATAAATGGATTGTCTTCCCCTGGTCGGCGCAACCACCGTTGAACGCCACTGAGTGAACGCCAGCAGATAGACAGCCAAGTCAAGTCGACCGGCTCGGAGCAGGGTCGAATGAATGGTCGTCGTTCGTAGCCATCCACAATTCGCCCGGCTAGCCTGTTGCCTATGGATCTGGCCCTCGAAGCGGCGGTGCGCAGCGAGGCGATGCGTCATCTCACCAGACGCGAAGCACATGACGCCGTCTACTTCTCCAGAAGCGAACGGTTCGATTTCCGCGGGGAGAAGATCCGATTCATGAGCAGGCAGACGGGCATCTGGAAACCTCGACAATTGTCTGCAGCACTATCGATCTCGACGACGTTCACTCCTCCCACGCGCGAACGTCCCTATGACGATTCAGTGATCGGTCCCGACGGGCTCGGTAGATACAAATGGCGCGGGACTGATCCTGACCAAGCGGACAATCGCGCCTTGCGCACGGCGATGATAAACGAGCTGCCCCTCATCTGGTTTCTCGCTTTCGATCGCGGACGATACGCCGCGATCCATCCCGTTTATCTGATTCGAGAAGAAGCCGCGCAGCACCAGTTCGTTGTTGCAGTCGATGCCATTCAACAACTCGACTCCATCGACGTCATTCACCCTGGTATCGATATTCAGCTCGCCCACGTGAGCCGTGAAACCAAGCAACGTCTGCACCAAGCCCCTTTCCGAGCGGCCGTGCTCGATGCATACACCTGCAGATGCGCGATCTGTCGCTTCGGGCATGCATCCCTGCTGGATGCGGCTCATATCGCACCGGATTCCGAAGGCGGCCTGCCGACTGTGACGAACGGCCTGTCGTTATGCAAGATGCATCACGGAGCCTACGACTCTGGCTTGATCGGGATCACGCCTGATCTGGTCGTCCAAGTTAACCACGATGTCTTGAACGAGATCGACGGCCCAATGCTGCGGCATGGGATCCAGGGGTTCCATGGACAGTCGCTTATGGTCGTGCCGCGACACGCGTGGCAACAACCTGATCGAGATGCGCTCGAAGTGAGATACCAGCAATTCCTATCCGCGGGAACGTAACGGCGCTTGCTATCTACCTGCAGCTCGGCGTTAGGACAGATCTAGCAGCGTCCAACCCGCAGCGTTGTTTCGCCCTCCCGATGGAAGCACCAAGCGGATCGTTGCCGAAGCAATCCCCTGCTACCGAAAGTCGCACCGGCTACCGAAATGTCCGCGCCCCCAACAGCGGCTACCGATGATCGCGCAGGCTACCGATCATTCGGTAGCTGCTGCGACTTTCGGTAGCCGGAACGCCTTCGCCTGCACTGATCGGTAGCCGCTGCGGTTTCCGGTAGTCGGAATGCCTTCGCACACACTGACCGGTAGCCGCTACTCCTCCGCAGGGCCAAACGCGTGTTCAAACGTGGTCGCGATTATCGGTCAGTCACGTTCGTGAATAGGCACGTATTCCCGCTTAGCCGGCCCGACGTAAATCTGACGCGGACGCCCGATCTTAGCCTTCGGGTTCGACCGCAGTTCGCGCCACTGCGCGATCCAGCCAGGCAGTCGACCGATCGCGAAGAGCACTGTGAACATCTCCTTCGGGAAGCCCATCGCCTCGTAGATCAGTCCCGAGTAGAAGTCCACGTTCGGGTAGAGCTTGCGCTCCACGAAGTAATCGTCCCCCAGCGCTGCCTGCTCTAATTCTTGGGCAATCTCTAGCAGATCCCGACGCCCAGCCTTCAGATTCATGACCGCATCTGCATGCTGCTTGATGATTGCCGCACGAGGATCGTAATTCTTGTAGATGCGGTGACCGAAGCCCATCAGTTTGATGCCGGTCTTCTTGTCTTTGACCTGCTGCACGTATTCCTTCACCGAGATGCCAGAGTCCTTGATCGCCGCGAGCATCTCGACGACAGCCTGATTAGCGCCTCCGTGTAGCGGCCCGGACAGCGCGTTCACGCCACCGGCGACCGAAGCGTAGATATTCGCTCCCGAAGAACCGATCAGCCGCACGGTCGACGTAGAGCAGTTTTGCTCGTGATCGGCGTGCAGGATTAACAGCACATCGAGTGCTCGTGTGATCTCATCATGGAAGGCATATGCCTCGGTTGGATATCCGAAACTCATTCGCAAGAAGTTCTCGATATAGCTGAGCGAGTTGTCCGGGTAGAGCATCGCTTCGCCGCGGGAGTTCTTGTAGCCATAGGCCGCCAGCGTCGGCACCTTCGCGATCAACCGTTCGGTCGCCTTTTCGATCGCCCGAGGGCTCTCCCCCAGCGAGTCGAAGCTGAACGTAGAGAGCATCATCAGTCCGCTCGCGAGCACCGGCATTGGGTGTGAACGCCGCGGGAACATTCTGAAAAACTCTCTCATCCGCTCATCAACCATCGTCTTGCGACGAATCCGATCTTCCCATTCCGCCAGCTGAGTAGCCGTGGGCAGTTCACCGTAAATTACGAGATAGGCGGTCTCCAAGAAAGTGGACTGTTCCGCCAGCTCTTCGATCGGATAGCCTCGGTACCGCAAGATACCGGCATCGCCGTCAATATAGGTGATCGCCGACTTCGTCGATGCGGTGTTCGCCAACCCATCGTCATAAGAGGTAAAACCGGTAGTGGCAAGTAGCCGACTTATATCAAACCCCGCGGGGCCATCAACGGAGCCGACAACAGGCATCTCGAAGTCGTGACCCAGTCCGGTGATACGCACAGAATCGCTCACGTTACGCCGCTCCTTCCAGTGGTTGTCTCAACAAGGCTATGCCCGGCTCTACCACCCTATTGCGAGGAAGAGAGCCGCGCTCAGGTTTGTCTGGTCTCAGCTTCCACTATCAGCGGAAGCTGCACGAGCACGCAGCACTCACGAACACTCACTTTGAGCTCGGTAACATCCTCGACAACATCACCGTCAACTTGAACTGGCAGTGGACGGTCGGGCCGAACACGCAGTGTCGTGGCAGTCGAATAGCGCAATGCCGCTACTGGTCGATCGTGTCCGGTGAGCCCCTTCACCGCGACCGGCAGCCACTGATCGGGACGCTGCAAACGCACCTGAAGCACATTGAGCATGCCGTCATCGGCCAAGGCGCCCGGATAGACAAGTATCCCGCCAAGCACGGCAGGAGTATTACCCGCTAACACTGTCCAGCAGCGCATCCGCGTGGGTGGTTGTTCATCGAGCTGTATCTCCATCCCGATCGAGGGACGAAGTGCTTCTACCATTCCGGACAGCGCGTAGGCAGCCCATCCAGCGCTCCTCTTCGCGATCATGCCAGTCTTCTGCACAGCCAACGCATCGCGTCCGATACCGGCCATCGTCAGGAAAGGCTCACGGTATTGCTCGCCGTCGGTTGTGCGCAGATCTGCGCGTCCCAGATCAAGGCAGGCGTGCGGGCCTCGCAACGCCGTCGCAACCTGTTCGGCAATAGTCAGCTTGGTCAGCCCAAGGTTGGACGCGAGCACATTGCCTGTACCCGACGCGATGATCCCGAGCCTCGATTCGGTGCCTGCGAGAGAATCAGCGACCTCACGAACGGTCCCGTCACCGCCGACCGCGATCACTAGATCCGCGCCGTCGTCGAGAGCTTGCTGCGCCTGGCCTCGACCTGGATCGGCCAAAGTCGTCGGGTATAGACGCGGGGCTTCGATCTGTGAGTCATCGCATTGGCGGAGGATCTCCGAGAGCACGCTATCGACGCATTTACTGATCGGATTGACAATGACAGCGACGCGCTGCGGTGACAGCGCGTGCTGAGGGGGCTGGCTGAAAACCGGAATGCGGCGCATGCTCACCGTTCCATTCTGCCCGAGCCGAGTGCCCACGATCCGAAGGCCACGACGAACAGCAGCGGCAGTGTCCAGATCGGCGCGTGGGTGAGTTCCCAGGCCATCACGGCGGCCAGCAGTGGGCTCTGCTGGGTGACGGCGAGCGTCCCCGCCGAAGCAAGCAAGGCGAACACCGCCGGATCTGCACCCAGTCCTGCTCCGGACGCTGCCCAGGCCGCGACCACACCCAACGCAGCCCCGGTCGACAGTGACGGCGTCAACAGGCCGCCACGCGCCCCGCAGGCGAGATAGAACGCTGTGGCCAGCGGTTTCGCTAGGAGCAGGATCGCGAAGCCCTGAGCCGGAGCACCGGCCTCGAAAGCTGCTTGCATCATGTCTTTGCCGTTACCGGGCAACATCGGCAGCCAGACAGACGCCATGCCGGTCAGTGCCCCGGCAACGCCGATCGTCCAAACCGGCCACAGCGGCACGCTGCGCAATCGTCCGCCAGACGCAAAACTGCGGGCCCGCACGCTCAGAGAGCGGAAACCGATGCCCACCAACGCACAACAAGGGATCGCGGCCACCGCCCACCCAAGTGTCGTGATGTCCAGCGATACGTTGACGGGATAGACGTACGTGGGTTGGGTGCCGATCAGCGGCCATGCGACCACCGTCGCGATGAGTGAGATCGCCAGACACTGCGTCCAGACGCCTGGCTCGCGCCATCGCCGGGTCAACCCGACCCCGAAGATGACGCCGGCCAGCGGCACATTGTATGCCGCGGTCAGACCTGCACCCGCGGCACCCGCCACAATCGTCCGCGCCTGCGCGGCCTCGAGTCCCAACCGGGTGGCAAGCCTGGCTCCTACGGCCGCAGCCGCAAGACGCGGGGCGCCTTCGCGCCCCAGCGATGCGCCGGCTCCCACCAGCGCCGTCTGTAACAATCCGTCGGCCATCGGGCGCCACAGCGGAGTTCGGGCGGGCGTAGTTGCCCTCAGATCGTCAACGCTCGGCGTATCTCCTCTGCGGCTCAGCGCCCACCAGCCCAGACCCACCAGTAGCCCTCCGAGCGTCGGAGCGAGCACTCTGCGCAGCGACGACGCCTGCTCGATCTCCAGCAGCAGGCTCGCCGCGTTCAAGCCATAGGCCAACACTTGCACCCAATCGAGTAACCGCACCATGCTGCCGCCGATCACTCCCGCCAGAATCCCTCCGACGGCAATGGCGACCCAGGGCCGCAACCGGTCCGGCGTCTTCACGACAGTGCGTCCGCGGCCCTGATCAACGCCAGGTGGCTGAAGGCCTGAGGATAGTTACCGAGCAGGCATTTCTTCGCAGGATCGTATTCCTCAGCTAGTAAGCCGAGCTCATTACGAGTGCTGAGGGCCTTCTCCATGAGTCTCGCGCCATCATCGGCGCGTCCGGATCGCGCGTACTGTTCGACCAGCCAGAGGGTGCACATCAAAAAGGCTCCCTCGTCACCGGGCAGCCCATCGATGCCGGTCGTACGGTAGCGCCGGACGAAGCCGTCCTGATCGATGAGGTCGCGCTCGATACGGGCGACGGTCGCGAGCATAAGCGGGTGGTCATAGTCGACGAAGCCGACCTGGGGAATACGCAGCAGGGACGCGTCGACCTCAGCAGTATCGTCATGTTGCGGGAAGTAGCCGATCTGTGAGGCTCGCGAGAGTATCTCGGTCTTCAGCCGATCACGCGTTTCTCGCCACAGCTTTTCGTCTCCGGGGAGCCCGTAAACACTGACGGCACGTACTCCGGCGTCCAAAGCAGCCCAGATCATCACCCGGCCCTGGGTGAAACGCCGTGGTGCGCCGCGGATCTCCCAGATTCCGTTATCGGGCCAGTCGAGACGCTCCAAGAGCAGCGTGAGGAGACTGGTTTGCAGCGGCCAGGAGAACTCGTCCTCCTGCAAACCCGCATTCCTCAGACCCGATAAAGCCAGCATCACCTCGCCGATCACATCGGCCTGATGTTGGGTTGACGCAGCATTGCCCACCCGCACCGGCTTTGAGCCGCGATAACCGTCCAGGTGGCTCAGTTCGCGTTCGTTAAGCTCGCGCTCCCCGCCGACGCCGTACATGATCTGCAGATCATCCGGATCCCCGGCCACCGCTCGCAACAACCACTGCCGCCAGCTTTCCGCAGCGCGATAGTGACCGTGGCCGGCTAGCGCTGAAATCGTCATGGCCGAATCTCGAAGCCAGCAATAGCGGTAATCCCAATTCCGTTCGCCACCGATGGACTCGGGCAGCGAGGTTGTGGCAGCCGCGACGATGCCTCCGGTGTCCCGCAACGTCAGGGCATGTAAGACCGAGATTGACCGGGTCACGGCTTCTGCATATGGGCCGCCTACATTGAGCTCGGCATGCCAGTGATCCACCTCCCGAAGCGTTGTCGAAATTGCTTCGGATGAGTCGACGGCCGTCGGCACCGGAAGATGGGAAGGCGACCACGTCAGCGTCCAAGCCAGGGATTCGCCTTCCGACAAGTGAAAATCACCGATGTGGGTGAAGTCCCGCGATCTCAGCGCTGGTCCGTGCAAGGTCATCGAATCGGGACCGGCCTGAGCATACAGGACCGCGGCATTAGCAGTGTCAACCGTCTGACGGATCCATGGAACGACTGTGCCATAGCCGAATCGCATGATCAGTTCGACTTCCACGTCGATCTCACCTGAGGTGCAGGTGATCATGCGGATCAGGTCAATTCGATCTCGCACAGGGCCGAGCGGCATCAGATCCGTGGCTATGGCAGTCCCCGATGGGGTGCGCCAACGACTATCGAGGACGAAACTCGAGCTCCGGTAGCAACGGCTCTCCAGATGGCCCTGGCGGGGGGCGATCAGCCAACGCGAGCCTGCAGTATCCCCCAACAGTCGACTGAAGACCGCAGCCGAGTCGAATCGTGGCACGCAGAGCCAGTCGACACTGCCGTCCGCGATCAGGGCAGCGGTGTGCCGATCAGAAAGCAGTGCATAATCGGCGATGTCAGGCTGAGCGATCACAGCTCCATTCTGCCCACATGCGCGGTCGACAAAACGGAAAACGGAATGGAGCTGATCACTGTTCGGGCTGAGCCCAATCCATCTGAGGAACCTGCTGGGCGAATGCCTGAAGCAGTTCGGCGGACGCATCCATGGCGTTCAGCTGCCCAACGCGTACCTGGGCCTCCAGACGACGCGAAAGACTGCGCATGGTGTGGGTGCTGTGCAGCGTGTCCATCACCGCAGCCTCGGTCTGGCTCCACATCCACTCGACCTGCTGCGCGGCGCGATAGTTCTCGAGACCGTATTTCGACTCGAGATAGTCGCGGTGGTCGAGCACTGCCTGCCAGACCTCACCAAGCCCCAGCTTGTGCAGTGCCGAACATGTCAGCACCGGGACGCGGCGGTCTTCGTCAGTGGCGACGAGCTTCATGGCGATGGACAGCTCGCGGGCAGTTACCCGGGCCTCGGCTGCGTTATCGCCGTCCGCTTTGTTGACCGCGATGACGTGGGCAAGCTCCAAGATGCCCTTCTTGATACCCTGCAGCTGGTCGCCCGAGCGCGCCAGCATCAAGATCAAGTAGGTGTCGACCATACCCTGGACGGCCACCTCCGACTGTCCGACACCGACGGTCTCGACAACGACCACATCGTAGCCCGCAGCTTCGACGATCAGCATCGCCTCACGGGTCGCACGGGCGACACCGCCGAGATGAAGCCCAGTCGGTGAGGGCCGGATGAACGCGTTCTCCGATTGTGCCAGCGCACCCATCCGGGTGCGGTCGCCGAGCACCGAGCCACCCGAAACGGAACTGGTCGGGTCGACGGCTAGTACAGCAACCCGGTGGCCTTCGTCGATCAGCTGACAGCCCAATGCGTCGGTGAAAGTCGACTTACCTGCCCCGGGTACTCCGGACAGGCCCAAACGGATGGCGTTGCCCGACAACGGTGTGAGTTCGCGCAGGAGTTCCCGCGCCAGCGCCCGATGCGCTGGCTTGCGGGACTCCACGAGGGTGATGGCCCGGGCCAAAGCGGCCCGGTCACCACCCTTGACACCATCAATCAGTGCCTCGACATTGATCTGTCTAGGCATTACCGTCCCGTGCTGCCTTGATCATCGCCTGCAGCAGATCCTTCGCAGACTCGGGGATATTGGTGCCAGGCGGGTAAATCGCCATCGCACCTGCATCCCGAAGCTCCTGGAAGTCCTGCTCGGGAATCACGCCACCGACCACGATCAGGATGTCCGGACGACCCGCCTTGTCGAGTTCCTCGCGTAGAGCGGGAACCAACGTGAGGTGGCCGGCGGCCAGTGACGATACACCGACGACGTGAACGTCGCCTTCGATCGCTTGACGTGCAGCCTCCTCCGGGGTCTGGAACAGCGGGCCCACGTCGACGTCAAAGCCGAGATCGGCGAAGGCAGTCGCAATCACCTTCTGACCTCGGTCGTGACCGTCCTGCCCCATCTTGGCGATGAGAATACGCGGACGACGGCCTTCGAGTTCCTCAAACTCCTCGATCAGGGCTTGCGACTCTTCCATCGCAGCGGTCCTCCCAGATTCCTTCGAGTACACGCCCGAAATCGTGCGGATCTGCGCGGTGTAACGACCGAAGACACGCTCAAGAGCATCGGACATTTCACCCAGCGAAGCCCCTGCGCGACCGGCATCAATACACAGCTTCAGCAGGTTGCGATCGGGATCGGTCGGGTCCGGGTTCGCAGCGGCCCAGGTGAGCCTCTCCAGTGCCTTGTCACATACCTCGGAATCGCGCTCGGCACGCAGCTTCTCAAGCTTGGCGATCTGCTGCGCACGAACCTCGCGGTTGTCGATCTTCAGCACGTCGAGCGGATCTTCATGATCCAGGACGTACTTGTTGACACCGATGATCGGCTGACGACCCGAGTCGATACGTGCCTGAGTACGCGCTGCCGCTTCCTCAATACGCATCTTCGGGATTCCGGCCTCAATGGCCTTCGTCATGCCGCCCGCCTGCTCGACTTCCTGAATCAGCTCCCAGCCCTTGAAGGCCAACTGCTGAGTCAGTCGCTCGACGTAGGCGGAGCCGGCCCACAGATCGACGCTGCGGCAGGTGCCCGACTCTTGCTGCAAGAACAGCTGTGTGTTACGGGCGATGCGAGCCGAGAAGTCGGTGGGCAACGCGATTGCTTCGTCGAGCGCGTTGGTGTGCAGCGACTGGGTGTGGCCCTGGGTGGCACCCATGGCCTCAATGCAGGTACGCACCACATTGTTGTAGACATCCTGAGCGGTCAACGACCATCCGGAAGTCTGCGAGTGGGTACGCAGGCTCATCGACTTCGGGTTCTTCGGATCGAACTGGCGAACCAGACGGGCCCACAGCATGCGGGCCGCGCGCATCTTCGCCACTTCCATGAAGAAGTTCTTGCCGATCGCCCAGAAGAACGACAGCCGCGGAGCGAACTGATCAACCTTCAGGCCCACAGACTCACCTGCACGGATGTACTCCACGCCGTCAGCCAGCGTGTAGGCCATCTCGATGTCGGCGGTCGCACCGGCTTCCTGCATGTGGTAGCCGGAGATGGAGATCGAGTTGAACTTCGGCATATTCGCGCTGGTAAACGCGAAGATGTCGGAGATGATCCGCATCGAGGGAGCCGGCGGGTAGATGTAGGTGTTACGAACCATGAACTCCTTGAGGATGTCGTTCTGGATCGTGCCCGCAAGCTGGTTCAGCTTCACCCCCTGCTCTTCGGCCGCCACCACATAGAGCGCCAGGACCGGCAGCACCGCGCCGTTCATGGTCATCGACACCGACATCTGATCGAGCGGGATGCTGTCGAACAGCTGGCGCATGTCGAGGATCGAGTCGACAGCGACACCAGCCATGCCGACGTCACCGGCCACGCGCGGGTGATCGGAATCGTAGCCACGGTGAGTCGCAAGATCGAACGCGATCGATAGACCCTTCTGACCGGCGGCCAGGTTGCGGCGGTAGAACGCATTCGACTCGGCAGCAGTCGAGAAACCAGCGTACTGACGAATCGTCCACGGACGCGAGGTGTACATGGTCGAGTACGGACCGCGCAGGTATGGCGGGAAACCCGGCATGGTGTGCAGATGATCCATGTGCTCGTAGACGTCGCTGCCGTAGAGGTGTTTGACGTCGATCTGCTCCGGCGTGGTCCAGTCGATCGGGCCCTCTGCGTTCAGAATCGCATCGAAAACTTCCTGCGCATCTGGAGCTACGGCAGGAGTCCCCAGTTCGACCTGGTCGAAACGAGGCAAGGCGTTCACTTGGTCACCCCCAGGCTGTTCAAGACATCATTCAAACCAGCGACGACATCCATACCCATCGCGATCGTGCCATCGATGAGGTCGGCAGTATCGACGTCGCCGAGCTCCTTGATGTTGCCCGCAAGCAGCACCTTGGCAGCACCGGCGTCCTTCAACGCACGGGCGGTATCCGCGCCGATCGACGCGTAAACCTTGCGCGAAGAGCAAAGACACGCAACCGGGGTACCGGAAGCCTTCCATGCCTCGACGATCTCGGCGATATCGGCAGATTCCGCGCTCGGAGTCTCCAGTCCTGCGATGTAGAAATAGTTGGACGCGAAACCTTCGCGACCGCCGAAGTCACGGCGTGTTCCCAGGCAGGCGAGGAAGACCTTGGCTCCGCTCCCGGCAGTGGCATCGCGCAGATCTTCGAAGACCTGAGAGTCGCGGGTCCAGGCGAGACCTGCGTACTCGGGGGCCTGCGGCCGAGGAGCGCGATCCTCAACGGGTTCCTCAGTCGGATTCGGGAATTCCGAAACTCCGGTGATTGGGAGCTTACGGGTTGCAATCAGCTCGCCACGCTTCTGGTTGAGGTCAGCCAACACCTCGGCGATACGGCCTGACGCGAGCGCCGCAGTCATACCGCCATCGGCCTCGACCTTCTGAAGCTCGGCCCAAGCAGCCTCGGCGATGTCACGAGTCAACGACTCGATGGCCCATGCGCCGCCGGCCGGATCATTGACCCGGCAGATATCGGACTCCTCCGAGAGGACGATCTGAGTGTTCCGCGCAAGGCGGCGACTGAGGTCGTTCGGCAGCCCCCATGCGGTATCGAATGGCAACACCGTGATTGCTTCGGCGCCGCCAACGGCCGCGGAGAAGGTCGAGATGGTGCCGCGCAGGATGTTCACGTACGGGTCGTCGCGGGTGATCTCACGCCACGAGGTCACCGCGTGCTGGCGAGCACCGCGCTTGGATGCGTCGACACCCAGAACCTCTCCGACTCGTGCCCACGCAGTGCGCAGCGCACGGAGTCGAGAGATGGTCGCCAGTTGATCGACTGCTGCGGTGACGCGGAAGTTGATCGTCTCGAAGGCATCGTCCACGCTGATGCCTTGCTCCACCAGCGCCCGCACGTACTCGATCGCGGTTGCTAGCAGCCAGGCGACCTCATGCACGTCGCCAGCTCCGGCATTGTGGTAGATGGTCCCGTCCACGACGATGGCCCGCGACCTCTTGTAGTCGGTCAGGCGCTTCACATAGCTGCCGAGCTGCGTGAGATCGGGCGTCGTACCGTTCAGAACTGCCAGACCGATCGGGTCGAGACCCAGATTCAGCGAAAGCTCTGACTTGTCTTTGTCGGATGCCTCGAAGATGGCGAGCAGCGCGTCGGCTGCAGCCAGCTGATCAGTGCGGCTTGAGACATCGATCTTTGCGAGATCGAGCAGCACGTCGGACAGATCGGCGGCGATATCGGAGACCTGAATGGCGTCCGGGTCCACGCGCAGCCAGATGCTGGTCGCGCCCCGCTCGAGATCGGTGCGGATCGCCTCCCGGGTGGAAGCCGCGTCCGGATCTTCGTGCAAAGCCCGCACGTCCCACGCATCGAGCCCACCATTGCGTACGGTCGTGCCGCGGGTGAACGGTTCGGCTGCCGGGGCTCCCAGCTCACCAATAGCATCATCAACGGTGTAGATCGGCTCAACCACGATGCCGTCAACTGTCTTGAAACGCAGC
>JALHFX010000288.1 GCA_022837595.1 Propionibacterium sp. | reverse complement strand
CTCGGCGACCAGAGGAGAGTTGGGGAACTTGGGCCCGAATGACAGGGTGATCGGGTAGACGATGTAGGTGAGGTTGTTGACTTCGGCGAAGCCGGACTCCTCGAGGTTGCGGAACAGTTGTGCGCAGAAGGCACAGCCCGGGTCGATCACTTCCAGCGCCGTGGGAAGTCCGTCGCGGTAGCCGCCGAGGTAGCTGGCGTGCGAGGCCGCGTACTGGGCGGCGTCCCACGTCTTGAACCGGCCCGGGATGGCCGAGATGGTGTCAGCGAGCGAGGAGAACTCGTTTCCAAACGCGCCGAGGACGTTCGACGGACTCCCAGAAGCTGGGTGTCTGTGCGTCGATGCTGCACCCCTGGGTGGCGGACAGTGAGCACGCCTGCGGGTTCTGCTTGTTGCACGTGCCGTAGGCCACCAGGTTCAGCCCGCTTTGAGCGACGATGTAGCCGCTGACCACGAGCGAGAGCACCATCACCCACGCCGTGGCCTCGAGCGCGATGCTCGCAGGCCTCACCAGGCGCGGCGATCGCAGCGCGAGGGGGGCGAGCAGCGAGTTCGTCACGTCCTCGCGGAAGGTTGTGTCACACGGTCTGAAAGTCACCTTGCGTGAGACACAGCCCCAGGCCCGGCGCAGCAGGGTGCGGTACTTGGCCGAGACAGCGGAGAGCACGAGCAGTACGACGAACGCGGCAATGCAGACCATCAGAGACCCTTGATGAGGCGGCCCGTGACAGCAAGCGCGCGCTCGACGTCCTCGTCGGTGTTGTGCGCACCGAGACTGAAGCGCACCAGGGGCGGGTACCCCTTGAGCTCCTTGAGCCAGTGGTGCGCACAGAAGTAGCCGCTGCGCACCATGACCCCGGCCCGCGAGAGGAAGGTTGCCAAACGGTGCCCGTCGACTCGGTCGGGGAGCACGCTCACCAGCGAGGAACCTCGCGGGCTGAGCACGGTGAGGCCCGGCAATGGCGCCAGACCGTCGAACAATGCCTGCGAGAGGCGCTCTTCACGTGCCTCGTGTCCCTCTCCCGCGCCTTTCTCGTAGTGGTCGAGCCACTGGAGGGCGGCGCCGAGCGCGATGATCTCGCCCCACGGCTGCAGCCCTGCCTCCAGGCGCGTGTGCATCTCGGGCAGCAGCTCGAAGTCCGAGGCGGTGACGTGCGCCACCTGACCGCCGCCGATGAAGGACAGCTCGAGGCTCTCCAGTAACTCGGTGGTCGCGGCCACGACGCCCAAGGAGGCGCCGTAT
>JALHFX010000115.1 GCA_022837595.1 Propionibacterium sp. | reverse complement strand
TTCTCGGCTCATCCCAATCGAGGGTGTAGTCGCGGTCTGGAAGTCGCCGGCTTTGAGTAGTGGCCTAGCGATAGTTGATGAGGTTTCGGAACCCACGCGCGGAAGTCACAGAGGTGTTCGAGTCATCCGTTGATCGCCTTGGCCGGGGCGTCGTAGGTGCCGGGCGGTCACGCTCTTAGCATGCTGACGCTCAGCTCGGGAGGCCCAGCTCACCATGAGTTTGTTACTTACCCTACCGGTAGGTAGAGTTGTCGATATGAGTACTAGTGCACCTGCCCACCGACCGTCGGCGCGAGGCGGCGTTCTCGCCAGCACTCTTGCGTGGGCCCGCACTGGCGCCTCTGTCTCCCTGGTGTCCGCAGCTCGCGCTGCAGGAATCACTAAGGCTGGCCTGATGTACCACTTCCCAACCAAGGAAGCACTGATGACCGCCGTCATCGACCACCTCCTCGACGGCTACGAGCGGGATCTGGCCGCCCGCCTGGCTACCACCAACCCAAACGTACCCACGATCAGCGAACGCCTCGCCGCCTACGTTGACTGGGCTTGCGACGGGCCGTTCGACTACGGCGACCTGGTCATGTTCACCGACCCCCGCCTGCGCGAGCCGCTCACCGAGCGATGGAACAGCCGCATGGGGGCCTGGGTCGACGTCCCCGAGACCCTTCCGGCCGACCAGCGGGCCCGCCTCCACGGCGTCCGACTCTTGGCCGACGGCATCTGGCTCAACACCGCCGGCAACGGCATCGCCCTATCCGACGAGGACACCGACGCCATTCGAGCACTCGCACACCACCTCATCCAGGAGAACTCATGACCAAGTGGCTACTGCTCGCGGGGGCCATCCTCAGCGAGGTCACCGGTTCGCTGTCGCTGAAGGGAGCACTCGATCGACCCGGACTGTACGTGCTCGTCGCGGCTGGCTACATCGCCTCGTTCATTCTCCTCGCCCTCGTTCTGCGTCAGGGCATGGCGCTGGGCGTCGCCTACGGCATTTGGGGCGCCCTCGGTGTCGCCACCACCGCCGTGATGTCGTCGCTGATCTTCGATGAAACCCTCACCGCACTCATGGGCGTCGGCATCGTCCTCATCATTGCCGGCGTCCTCACCGTCGAACTCGGCTCCCAGCACGCGGTCAAGAACCTCGAAGAAGCCACCTGATGGCTTACCTGTTCCTCCTCGGAGCCATCATTGCCGAGGTCAGCGCTACCCTCTCGCTGCGCATGGCAGCTACTGGCGTCCGCGCCTACTACGCCGCCGTCGCCGGCGGCTACCTCCTGGCCTTCGCGTTTCTCACCCTCGCCCTTAATGAGGGCCTGGGCCTCGGTGTCGCTTACGGCATCTGGGCAGCGTCCGGAGTTGCCCTAACGGCCGTCGCGTCCAAAGCCCTCTTCAAGGAGCCGCTCACCGCGCTCATGATGGGCGGCATCGCACTCATCATCGCCGGCGTTCTTCTCGTCGAGCTCGGCGCCCTGCACTGACTGAGATCCCCATCCCCACGACGTCGTCGCTCACAACGGAGCAAGGCCTTGGCAACGGGCTTCTGATGAGGTGTACTCGTTGATCGAAGCGACTCCGGCGCGACGGTGGCTAGATCGTGGTCGAGGTCTTCGGAAGATGACGTTCCACGCCTGACATCCGGAGGTCTGACGTCGTTGCCTGTCGCTACTGCTCGGGCCCGCTTCGCTCGCCCGGACCTGACAACGTTCTGCCGACTCGACGAACTCGACCTCGTCGTGACCGGCCAGCGCCTCGAGCCCGACCGCGCGGTGCTCGCCTGCAGAGTCCTGACCCCGGACGAGTGGTGTCGACGCTGCGGCGCCGAAGGCGCTGCTCGGGACACCGTGATCCGTCGGCTCGCGCACGAGCCGCTGGGGTGGCGACCGACGGTGTTGGAGGTCGCGGTGCGTCGCTACCGCTGCACCGGCTGCGGGCACGTGTGGCGCCAAGACACCACCCGTGCGGCCGAGCCGCGGTCGAAGCTCTCGCGCCGTGGGCTGCGGTGGGCGCTCGAAGCGCTGGTCGTGCAGCACCTCACCGTCACCCGGATCGCCGAGGGACTCGACGTCGCCTGGGACACCGCCAACGACGCCGTGCTTGCTGAAGGCCGACGTGTTCTCATCGACGACCCGGCCCGCTTCGACGGCGTGAGGGTCATCGGCGTCGATGAGCACGTCGTGCGCCACGAGGCGCTGTTGTATCGGATGGAGGTGGGAGACCTGCATTGGTTGGCCGTCGTAGCGGCCAAGTGAAGCTGACGGCAGCCTGTCCTGGGGGAACGCCTGGGGTGGGTGGGAGCAGCCGTGACAAAGTCAGGACGGTCCAGTACTACCGGATGGGCCGTGTCTGGTGAGCAAGACGGGAAGGTGTACGAGAGGAACCGGTGTCGTAAAGCCTCTTGATCGTCGCCCAGCTCTAACCCGGTGGATCGGGGCTGGTTTGCGGTGCGTAACCGCTTGTCGGGGCCGTCGTTGATGGTCGTGGCGGGTGGGGAACTGTCGGAACGGTGGTATGTGTCGGGTCCGGCAGGTCGTGGTGAAGGTCTACGGCGTAGCCACGACGATGCCGCAGGGGTAAAGCCGGACGCCTCGCCCGTCAACCGAACAACAGTGAACGTGGGAACCATCCGCATTCCGCTCCCCGCATTGGTGGGGATAGGTGCGTTGCCTGCCGAAGGGTGTGGGTGGGGCGGAGCCGTCGTAGTACTCCGAGGCCGGGAAAGCCGGTCACATGGGGAAGGGCGGCAGTGAGAGAAAGCAGAAGAAGGTGAATGTAATGTCCGAAGACGCGCCGGTGAATGTCGGCGCCGCCGGGTGGCCCAGCGATGCTCGGGCCTATCTGGGGGTACGGAGGATGCAGACCAAGCTGCATGGTTGGGCGGCCACCGATGGTGGTCGCCGGTTCGATGACCTGTGGAACCTTGTGTGTGATCCGGCGTTCTTGACGATGGCGTGGGAACGCGTCGCTGGGAACAAGGGGTTCAAGACTCCCGGGGTGGACCGTGTCTCCGTGGCACGGATCAGTTCCGGGGTCGGGGTGGAGGAGTTCCTGCGGACCATTCGAGCCCAGTTGAGGGCTGGAGAGTTCAGGCCGGTGCCGGTGCGGCAGGTGATGATCCCCAAGGCCAGCGGCAAGCTGCGCAAGTTGGGCATCCCGACCGTGACCGACCGGGTGGTGCAGGCAGCTTTGAAGCTGGTGCTGGAACCCATCTTCGAGGCCGACTTCAAGTCGTGCTCCTATGGGTTCAGACCTAACCGGCGCGCGCAGGACGCGGTCGCCGAGATCCACCACTTCGCGAGCAAATCGTATGAGTGGGTGCTGGAGGCCGACATTGAGGCGTGTTTCGACATGATCGATCACACCGCTTTGATGGATCGGCTCCGGTGCAGGATCGGTGACAAGCGGGTGCTCGCGCTGGTCAAGGCGTTCCTGAAAGCGGGAGTGCTCACCACGGTGGGCACGACCGAGGGGACGATCACCGGCACCCCACAGGGCGGGATCTTGTCCCCGCTGCTGGCCAACATTGCCCTATCAGTCCTCGATGACGAGTTCGCTCGCCGCTGGGACCATGAGATGGGCACGGCCGGAAAGCGGGCCTGGCGCCGTGACCACGGCAAGGCGTCCTACCGGCTGATCCGTTACGCCGATGACTTCGTCATCGTGGTGAAGGGCAGCCAAGAACACGCCGAGCAGTTGCGTCACGAGGTGGCAGACGTGCTGGCCCCGATGGGGTTGCGTCTGTCGCCGGAGAAGACCCGCGTGGTCCACATCGACCACGGGTTCGACTTCCTCGGTTTCCACATCCGACGGATGCGGAGACGAGGAAGCAACAAGTGGTACGTCTACACCCTGCCCGCGAAGAAGGCCATCGCCTCGATCAGACAGCGGGTGAAGACCATGACCTACAGGCACACCCTGCACCGGGACCCGGGATACCTCATGGACTATCTCGGGCGGGTGCTGCGGGGATGGGCGAACTACTTCCGGTATGCGGTGGCCAAAGCGACCTTCGCCGCGATCGACTCCTACACGTGGGAGCGGATCACGGCATGGCTACGCAAGAAGCACCGCCGACTCGGATGGCCAGAACTCCGCCGCAGGTACTGCCTGCCCGGAACCTGGCGCCTCGCTCACAACGGGAAACGGTTCACCGGCGCCGCGAGCGTCCCGGTGACCAGGTACCGCTACCGCGGCTACCACATTCCTACCCCCTGGGACCGGCCAGCTGTCACCACCAGCTGAACCAGCCCTCTCTCATGGAGAGCCGGATGCGGTGAAAGTCGCACGTCCGGTTCGGCGGGCGGCCTGGGGAAACGGACCGGGAGCAATCCCGACACCGCGCCCCAGGCCGACCCAACTGGAGGCACACCAGGCGCGGCGACAGGTACGTCACCGTGATCATCGACCTGACCCCGATCCGAGACAAGACCGGCCCCGCCAGGCTGCTGGACATGGTCGAGGGTCGCTCGAAGGAGGCCTTCAAGACCTGGCTCGCCGCCCGACCCGACACCTGGCGCGACGGGATCGAGGTCGTCGCGATGGACGGGTTCACCGGCTTCAAGACCGCCGCCGCCGAGGAGCTCCCCGACGCGGTGGCGGTCATGGATCCGTTCCACGTCGTCCGCCTCGCCGGGGACGCGCTCGACCGGTGCCGGCGCCGGGTGCAGCAGGCCATCCACGGCCACCGCGGGATGAAGGGCGACCCGCTGTATGCCGCGCGGCGGACCCTGCACACCGGCGCCGAGCTGCTGACCGACAAGCAGGCCGCTCGACTCCGCACGTTGTTCGGGGCCGAGGAGCATGTCGAGGTCGAGGCGACCTGGGGGATCTACCAGCGGATGATCGCCGCCTACCGCCACGAAGACCGCCACCACGGCCGCGAGCTCATGGCCAACCTGATTGCCTCGATCAGCAGCGGTGTCCCGAGGGCGCTGGTCGAACTCACCACACTCGGCCGGACGCTGAGGAAGCGCGCCGACGACGTGCTCGCCTACTTCGACCGCCCCGGCACGTCCAACGGTCCGACCGAGGCGATCAACGGCCGCCTCGAACACCTCCGCGGCAGTGCTCTTGGGTTCCGCAACCTCTCCAACTACATCGC
>JALHFX010000287.1 GCA_022837595.1 Propionibacterium sp. | reverse complement strand
GAGGAAGCCGTGCTGGAGACGGACTCGCTCGGCAACTTCATCCAGGAGATCGGCAGACGTGTCGACGATGTCGCCGCAGCGCTCACAAACCAGGTGCTCGTGGACGAGGGGCGCCAAGTGGAAGCGAATCGCCCCGTCCCCCAGCTGAGACGGCACCAGAATCCCGTAGGCGACGAGCCGGTCGAGCGTGCGGTACACCGTTGACGGCGCGACTGTCTCCTCACCACTGATGTGCTGGACGAAGTCCACCCGCCGGTAGTGCTCATCGGCGTGCTCGACGGCCAGCGCCACGATGCGCCGAGAGATCGGCGTCACCCGACCGCCTCTGCTCCGGATCTGAGCGAGGACGGCGTCGACCCGAGCATTCACCGATGCTCGGTCTTCCTTCGCTTCGTTCACCGCTCGCATGGGCTAGTCCGTGCCATCCTCGTTGACGGGCCGTAATGCTGCCGGGTCGAATCGATCGCGGTCCCCACGATGTCGTGCCGCGAGCATTCCGACAGCATGTTGGCCGGCGTCAACCATCTCCAGCTGGGCGTCCGACAACGATGGCTCCGGTCGTACGGAAGGTCCGGCAGGGCGGAGTCGGCCATTGATGGTCCTCGTCAGCAGGTGCGAAGTATGTGTAAGAGCAACCCTAACGCAGAGCTCTAACAGGAGTTTCCGGGGTAGCGCGTGGTTGTCGCCAGTATCGGTTTGGGGCAGACCCATATACACCGACTGTCAGGTGCCTTCGGTGCGAACAGTCAAGAAATCCTTGACCGTTGCAGTCTGGTCCAGTTCCCCACCCTCGACGACGTTGCGGATATGCAGGTTGAAGGACCATCTGCTGCTGGCTGAGCCACCCGCTGTCGCCCTGGACGCCCAGCTCTAGGCGCGGCGACCCGTCGTCGGCCTGCTGGATGACGACCTCACCGGTCGGATCGCTCATGCGCCGCGTCCTGGCGGTCAGCCCTCAACAGAAACCCCGTCGGACTGCAGTGCCTTGAGGAAGCCACTGATGCCCGACCCCAAGGGCTTGCACTCGACCGTGACGGACTGATCCGTCTGCGAGTCCGTGAACGTGACGTCCGTGACAATCCCGTGGTGGTTGTGGGTGACGCTGAGGGCCTCCAGCGCGATAGTGTCCAGCAGCACCAGATCCTTGTTACTGGCCAGGGGCTGGACCGCGTGTTTGCCCAGGATGTACATGTCGCTTGAGGTCAGGGCCAAGACATAGGCG
>JALHFX010000114.1 GCA_022837595.1 Propionibacterium sp. | reverse complement strand
GAACTGGCCATGGTGACCCCTCTCGCCGTCTTCCAGACTAGCCAGCTAGTTCAATGCTCAACCAGTGCAGCCGGGGTCTGTTCGATACGGGCTTAATCGACGAGGGGTGACCGACAGCCCGACGATTCAGAGTGCCTGGCGGGTCAGCGCCTCGTCTTCGGCCTCAGCTTCGTGCTGGTCGCAGACGTCGTCCAATAGTTCCATCGCCGCGAACGAATAGCGGGCCATCGCGAGTTCGCCAAGGCGGGCATTGGCGCCCAGCGGGGCGCTCACTGCGAGCGCACCGTTGGCCAACGCGAGTTCAGCCTGCTGCAGATAATTCTCGCTCGGAGAGATGAACAAAGAGCCGACCGCAATATTGCGCCGTCCGATCTGGCGCAGGCTGGTGATCGCAGCTGCGACGTCCGGGCCGGTGCCATCGCTGTGTGCCAGAAGGACGGGGAGCTTGTGGTGCGCGGCCCATTGCCGGGCGCGCCGGGCGATTAAGCCTGCGCCACGGGTATCTCCCCAGGTCGGGGTGAGGAGCACGAGTCCGTCGAGTTCGGTGGCGTGAGCAGTGGCAAGCGCATTGCGTAACCGCATATCGAGCACATTGAGTAACTCCACGGCCGGTCCGATGGGCCGTGCCATGACAGATTTCACTTCTGGGCGGTGATCTCGGACGGTGGTGAGCACACGCGCCATGCTGTCGCTGGGGCCGCAGACCCGAGAAAGGTCGAGCGGGACGAGGGCGACCTCGTCAACACCGCGGTTGGCCAGGGTACCGATCACCTGTGGGCCGGTTGGTGGGCAGCTATCGGCAAACGCCAGATGGATGGAAATAGTTGGACGCTGCGACTGTAACTCGTGACGCAAGGCATGATAAACCTGTTCGACGCGAGAATCGGTCGTGCCATGTGCAAGAAGTATCAACGCCGGAGCGCTCATCAGCTGCCTGCCCTTTCCCTCTTTTTCTGCTGAAGGCCCGGCATCCTTGCCGCGTCACGTACTTATAAGCTGCGCTTTCGGTGCCACTCAAAGCAAATTGCGTCTCAAAATGTGAGACGAGGCGGCAATAGAACTACCGGAGTTGCCATGTGGCCTATCGATTGAGCTGCAGGTGTGAACAGAAGATTTTTCGGTTTCTGTTCAAACTTGCGGTGCGCGGCGGTCTGCAGCTGAGGTTATTGGAGCTCAGTTCCAGTTTCCATGCCGCATCGTACGTTGGATGTTCAGCTGCTGATCCAAGACGATCAGGTCTGCCCAAACACCGGGTTCCAATCGTCCGACACCGGGAAGTTTCAGATAGTCGGCGGCGTTCGCAGTGGCTGCACGGATTGCGTTTTGACGGGGGATACCCGCTGCTACAGCATTCTGGACGGCGGATTCGAGCAGAAGCGTGCTGCCTGCGATCGTGTCGCTATCTTCGAGCCTCGCGACGCTGTCCTCGACGCTGACCTCCAGCTCACCGAGTAGATAACGGCCATCGCTGTTTCCTGCCGCCGCCATGGCATCCGTTACCAGGACGCCTCTTCGGCCTGCAAGGCCGAGTGTGAACGCCGCTAGGTCTGGGTGGATGTGCAGATCGTCGAAAATAATCTCCAAATACACGCGCGGATCACGAAGTAACGCCAGTATCGGGCCGGGACGACGGTGGTGCAGCGGAGCCATCGCGTTGAAGAGGTGAGTGGCGCCCCGCGCGCCCGCAGCTATCGCGGCGCGCGCCTGGTCATAGGTGCAGCCTGTGTGACCGATGGCGACTACCACGTCATGGTCTGCGAGAAACCGGATTGCAGCGAGGCCGCCGACCAATTCCGGCGCAATCGTAACCATTTTGATCGCACCTTGACCGAGTTCAATGAGCTCGGTCAAGAACCCGATCTTTGGTGACATCAGAAACGTTCCGTCGTGTGCGCCCATGAAGTCCGGGCTGAGCCAAGGCCCTTCGAGATGGATCCCTGCGATGTCGCCGGCCTGGAAGCGCCGGGTCAAGGTGGCGATCTGAGAACGTAAGGTGTCAGGCGAAGCGGTGACCAAGCTTGCGACCATGGTGGTGGTTCCGGTGGCGAGATGTGTCGTCAAGACTTGATCGATCTCGTCATCGTCGGTGGTGCTGAACGATCCGCCGCCACCACCATGGCAGTGCACGTCGACATATCCCGGTGCGATCAGAGCTTCCCGAAACCGAAGATCAGGTGCGGAACCAGCCGTGCCCTCGCCTGCGGCGATGACGTGCTCGTCCTCGATTCGAATCCAGCCCGGTGCATAAGTGGTCTCGCCGGTGAATAGCTCACGCGCTTCGATGATCATCGCGAGTTATTCAAACCGTTGCCACTGTGGTTTGTGCTCAAAAGTTTCGCGGTAGTGGTCGGCGCGTTCGAGGCGTGCTGCGGCGGCCTCATCGAGAACGATGGTGACGGAGGGGTGGAACTGCAGCACTGATCCCGGGCATCCGGAGCCGACAGGCCCCTCCACCAGGCCTGCGATGGCATCGGCTTTGCCTTCGCCTTGAGCGACCAGCACAACGTTCTTGGCCTCCATGATCGTGCCGAGGCCCTGGGTGAGACAGTGCCGGGGCACGTCGTCGATGGACGCGAAGAACCGGCTGTTGTCCTGCCTGGTTTGAGTGGTCAAGGTCTTGATGCGGGTGCGAGAGGCCAATGATGAGCCTGGTTCGTTGAATCCGATGTGGCCGTTGGCTCCCACTCCGAGGATCTGAACGTCGATTCCGCCCGCTGCGCGAATCTGCTCCTCGTACTCTGGGCCCGCCGTTTGGAGGTTCTCGGCGAACCCGTTGGGGGTGAAGACGCGTTCAGGGTTCATCCGCAATGGTTCGGTGACCGTGGTTCGAATGACTTCGGCGTAGCTTTCGGGGTGGCCCGGTTCGAGCCCGACGTACTCGTCCAGGGCGAATCCCCAGGCTTGGCTTAGGTCGAGTTCGCCAGAGTCGATTCTCCTGGTCAAATCGGCGTAAGTCGCCAGTGGGGACGAACCGGTTGAAAAGCCGATCACGACCTCGGGGCCACGTGCTTTCGCCACCTGTGCGACTTTGCCGGCCGCGACGCGACCTGCATCTGCTGCAGTTGAGCAGATGATTACTTCCATTTCATCTCCTTCGGTCTGGTGCGGGCGATCGATGCTCGCGCCACCATGAGCCTCCAGGTTAGGCCCCCGAAATGGCAAATGTCCTGTTAGCCGTGGTCGGTGGGGCCGATGGAAACTGGGAAAACCCGCGCCTAAGCGCGGATTCAGGCTAAGCAACTCTGACCCGTGCCGAGTTGTGGACGTGGTCGACAACGATGCTGAACTTGCTATCTGTGTGCCAGGTCGCGAGGGTGCGCGATAACTCGGGTATCGCCTCCACATCTGTCAGGAGGCGAGTCGCCAGATGCCGTCTTGGCGGGTGTAAACGCGGGACGTGAGCGCGATGAAGGCAGGCTCGTCCTCGTAGCGGTAGACACGGCCGGTGAAGATGTGGATGGTGTGTCTATTGCTGAGCGCTATGAGCTGCGGGTCGGTGATGTCATAGGTTCACCACGGGGGTGCTTCGGTAACCGGGTCTATTCGTCGCGAACGCCCGACACAAACTTGTGGAACAGCACGTAAGGATTGGTTCGAGAATGATCCGGCACCTGATGCTGTACCGATGTGACGGAGAGAATAATCGACCAGAAATCAGCTTGCGTGGTGCTTAGCCTTGTCATGGCAGTATTCGTGGGTGGGCGATACTGGGTTCGAACCAGTGACCTCTTCGGTGTGAACGAAGCGCGCTACCACTGCGCCAATCGCCCCTGCGGACGCCTACGTTAGCCCAATAATCGCTGCTACGCCAAACCTGATTGGATTTGGTCACTGTTGGTGATGGCTCGCGAACAGAACGCGATGTGGTTACAAACCTCTGCTGTCAGTTGTTTTGCATACTCTCGGGGAGTGGGCTATGGTTTTCCATGCGCCAGAACGAAGGCACAAACCTTCGGGAAGTCGCAAGATGAAAATAAAAGATGCGGACGTGGCTCAGCTGGTAGAGCATCACCTTGCCAAGGTGAGGGTCGCGGGTTCGAATCCCGTCGTCCGCTCGGAGAGCGTCTCGCGCAAGGCCACGGCTCTCGTGAGACAGGCTCTCGCGTGGTGGGTTGGCCGAGAGGCGAGGCAACGGACTGCAAATCCGTGTACACCGGTTCAAATCCGGTACCCACCTCGTTTGCAGGACAACTCAATATATGGGCGGTTGGCGCAGTGGTAGCGCGCTTCCTTGACACGGAAGAGGTCACTGGTTCAAACCCAGTATCGCCCACCAATGAACATGGTTCTGACTAGCGGAAACGCCGGAGAAGCTATTTTTAGCGGCGATGTCGCGGCAAGTATTTCGCTTAAGACCGGCAAGATTGACGCAAGCTTTTGCTCAGTGAGTCGATGGTCAGTCAGCCGACAGGGCGTCCAAGCACAAGCTCTCGGTGGCAGCTCATTAATTGACGGTTGTGCTTCTTCCGTTCCTCCCGTCCAGTGCCGGAGACGTCCTGAGGCTAGGACGCTCGCTTAGACCGGGGGAGCCCTTGGTGCATCACGGGTCATCTTGCTTAGGTACTGGCCAGCGCAAACCAGCGATTCCGCGCTCCGCGACGGGGACTGTCAGAGAAACGGTGGGTGGGTCTGGCCCGACACGCCGGGATAGGACCCGGCGAGGAAGGCAGGTTCTCGTGAGCACCACGATTATCGATGTGGCCCATCCAAGGAAGGCGGCATCGGATTGGGTGGCTGCGCAGTTGATCGAGCAGGCCCGCGTTGAGGGGGTGTCCATGGTCGGGCCGGGAAAGCCCGCCAGCGGGGTTAACCGAGCAGGTGCTGGAGACAGCTTTTGAGGCCGAGTTGGATGAGCACCTGGGCTACGAGCATGGTGAGTGGCCGGGGAGACTCGCCGCTGACCGCGGCGGGAACGAGCGCAACGGTTCCCGGACCAAGACGGTGTGGACCGAGCTCGGGCCGGTGGAGATCGGGGACGCCATCGTCCCAGATTTATCGATTTGCCGTCCAGCCAACGCTGCGCCCTTGTGGCGGCAGATCGTAGGCTGTGTGGTATGCAAGCCTGGGACAAGCACATCAGATCACCCTGCTGGCCATCAATCCCAAGACCGGACGGGTCCGGCGACGACGCGGCAACCTTGCTCTCGCCGTGGCAGCCGGAGTACTGGCTGAACTGGCCTTGCAGGAACGAGTCAGTCTGGTGGACAAGAAGGTGCTGGTGCACGATTCACGACCCACCGAGGACCCGCTGCTGGACATCATGCTCGGGATTTTGGAACACCAACCCGATCGGCGTCCAGCCAGGATCTTGTCGGATGCCCGCAATGTCTACATGAATCAAGCGCTGGGCGACTTGGTCAGCAACGGGTGGGCGAAGATGACATCGACCTCCGATCTGCTCGGGGCTCGCTACCAGGTGGTTGACCTTGATCATCTGGCACGAATTCGTGACTTGGCCGCTCAGGGATTGCGTGACCCGGACCAGGCGTCCACCCGGGCAGTCGTGCTCGGTGGTCTGGCCAGTATCTTGTCCCTCACTGCTGAACTGGCTCCTGAGCTCGGTTGGCGACAGCGGGCCGCCGTCCAAGGCAAGCTGTCCAAGCGTGACTGGGTGGTCAAGTCCGTCCGCGATGTCGTCTCTGCCCGAGCAGCCGCAGCCGCATCGGCGGCGAGCTAGCCTCGGGCTTTCATAGGGGTGTGCCCGCGGGTGGTGTGTTGAGTAGGTGAAGGTGCTCCCGGCTTGGGAGGATAGGACTTGCGAGAGTCCGGATCCACCAGGCAGAAGGAGCACCTTCGAGGCGAAACATAACGGCTGGTATCCCGTGTTCATGTTGACCTCGCCGACATGCCTGCTGTTGGGCAGACCGGTGGCCTGTTGCTGGTGGAGACGGTCCGGGCGACTGGCCTGGATCGGGTGTTATCGGCGCAACCGGCCCGGTGGCGCAAACCGTTCGTGGTGCACGATCCGGGCAAGATCACCTGCGATCTGGCGATCAGGTTGGCATTGAGCGGGGACTGCATGGCCGACATCACCGCGCTGCGTGACGAGCCCGGCATCTTCGGCCGGATCGCGTCCGACCCGACCGTGTCCCGGCCGATCAAGCTGCTCGTTGCATGAACGTGACCCGTTCCCGGTCCCGCGACAGCGCGGCGACTAGCGCGGTCTGTGGCGAAGGCATCGATAACGGCCGCCACTGCGGGTGCTGCAACCGCAAGGTGTCGGCCAACACGTAGGCATCGAATGCGTCGCTCTTGGTATCGGCCAGCCGGTAGCGCTGCGGTGCCGGTGATGACAACTTCGGTGACGCGCGACAACGTTGTCAGGATTCGGCCGTGGTCCAGAACTGTTCGAGGAATATGCCGAGTGGGCCGGCTTCTTGCATCGGTAAAGAGTGGGTTGCGTTCTGCCATACCTGGTCGGTGCCGTCGTAGGGGCCGCCTGCGATCTTACTGAGCGCGTGTTCGCGGACGCGATCGGGGAGGGCAGGCAGGGAGGCAACCGTCGCCCACCAGAGCATGCTCAGTGGTGGGTAGCCGAACGTGAAGACCGGTTCGAGCAGGGTGAGCGAGTGGACGCGTTCAGGATGCAGTCGCGCGTAGGTTGCGGCGGTCGCGCCGCCGAACGAGTGGCCGACGAGATGGACCCCGTGAGGGGCGATCTGGTCGAGTACCTGGTCGATCCATGCCGCTTGATCCTCAAACGAGAGCAACGGTGCGGCTTGAATAGACATGCCGGCATCGCCGAGCGCGTCGAACCCCAGCACTCGGCGCGTCTGCGTGAAGCCTTCGAGGTTCGCCGACCACATCGGGACTCCGGAGGACCGGCCTGGCACCAGCACGACCGGTATCGTGTCCTGGTTGTCCGGGGTGCTCCACTCGTACACGCGCACCACACCGAAGTCGGTCTGAATATCGTGGGTGGTGGTCGGGGGAGGGAGTTCGGGCGGGCGTGTTCAGCATTACTTCGCTTCGAAAGACGAACTCATATGCGAGGGTGCCGGGCGATCGTCGCGGGGGCCTCGAGGGCCTATTCGGATCGGGTGGGTTCGCTCGACGCCTGGTCGAGTCTGGTGGAGTTGCTCACGGAGCCGATCCCGCAGACGGAGGCCTTCAGGCGCGGCGCCGCGGTGTGGTACGCGTATCTCGCGCGAGGTGTTGTTGACCCGAAGATCGGGGAGATCGTCCGCGACGCTAATCGAGGTACGGTCGAGGAGGCATCGTCACTGCTTGCCTCCGTGTGCGCCCCGCCGAGTGAAGCCGAGAGGCTGGTCAGTTTGAGCAACGGGCTCACACAACGCGTGCTCATCGGAGCAACGACGCCACAGGAAGCCTTGACCATACTCCGCGACGAAATCGATCTACTGAAGGCCCGTTCGACGTGATCTAGAGGCCGCGATACGTCTGTGTTCAGAGATCAGAATTACTGCCCGATATCGGTCAGCACGGGCGGGCGCGTTTCTGGGCTCATCGGCGGTCCGGTTGCTCACACGGCCGGCAACGCTCGCAGCATCGGCGCCCGCTCGCTGGCGCGGGTATCGGTTTGAGTGCCGAGCGCGGGTCATGCTGCGGTTCGAATACCACGACGATGCGGACATGCTGGCGATTCTCGACGGCGACCCACCTGTGTGTGACCGCCCTTGTCGTCGCCGCGAACGAGGTTCTCATGCGTCTTCGGGTGAGCAATCCAGCAGGTCACGCTGATGATCTGGTTACTTTGTCTGACGCGCGACAGGCCAAGCCTGTCGAGACCATGCTGCGGATGTACCTGTTGCACGTGTGGTTCTCGCTGTCTAATGCGGGCGTCGAAGACGCGATCTATGACTCTTATGCGATGCGCAGGTTTAGTGTCGAGCAGGTTCCCGATGCGACCACGTTGCTGGACTTTCGGCACCTGCTGGAGAAGTGCAAGTTGGGCGAGGTGTTGTTCACCGAGCAGAACCTGAGAATCGTGTCGCGACATAACCTGAATCCACCGATGGTCGCCCTAGCGAGGGGCACCCATGTGGGGGGCGCGAAGTAGGCGAGAATCGGCGGATTCAGGCTGAGGTTTGATCCGACCATGTCCTGTGGTTCGGGTGGCCCACGCCGGGGTTGACCGACAGGCTGGCTCAACTCCGGAACGGGGTCTCGTAGTAATCGTCCGGGTTGATGCCCGGGACATCATGTATGTCCTGGTGTTGTTCCAGTCCGATCCATGAGTCGTCGTGTTGCCGATGGTAATACTTGTCGAAACCGGCCTCCACCTGACGGTCATACCCGTCGGCGTCCACCACGGTGCGTTCCTCGCGGATCATGTTGACGAAGTCACGCTGCTGATCTGCCCCGCCGGGCCCGCCATGGGGTGTCTCTTGGCGGATGCCACCCATATAGGCGGCGTGCGAAGCATCCACACCCGCCTGACGGCTCGCCCAGCTGGCATTCTGAGCGTCCCAGGTGGCCTGCATCTGGCCCATCCGCTGCTGATGTGCCGTCGCCTGATTGTGCAGGTTCGCCATGTTCTGCTGGTGCCGCTGGTTCATGGTGATGGTGTTCATGTCTATCTGCCGCATGTTTGCGTCGTGTTGGGCTTGGCGCATGTTGCGTTCTGCAGCGATTCGCTGTTGTCCTTGCGGGGTGAGCCGGGCCGAGGAGATGGCTCGGAGCAGGTCGGGGACGAATAGGGTGGGATCGTCGGTGGATACGACCTGGGCAACTTCAGCCATCCAGATGCCCTGGCCACCGGATGTCGTGATTAGCGCCACCACGCCGACTCGTCGCCCGGCTTCGATGTACTGCGCGGTCATCTGGGCAGCGGTGACCCACTGCATGGGGAAACCCTCCTGGCGGGCGCGTTCCTGGGCCCTGGCGATCAATTCCGGTGAAGGACGGGCCCCCAAGATCACGAAGCTCTCCCGCTGACCGTAACGATGCTGCAGATACTCCGCCGCGAACTGGTCAGCTGGAGTTGCCGGACGGATCGGGGCGCCGGCGAAGACAGCCATCGGCCCGGGCTCGGCGAATGCGGTCACCTCGGGATCGCCTGAACTCATCGTCGTCGATTGATCCGGGCTGGTGGCGGAGAAGACCGAAACCGCACTGGACCCAGCGGGTACGACCGCCAAGTCGTGTTGCCAGCCCCGTGGCAGAGTGACCGTGAAGGTTCCGCTCGGGTCGGTCACGTCCTCCCATGGGTCTGCGCGCCCGGTATTGGGGGGTGGCTCACGATCGCCTTGATCGTCGTGGGTGAGCCGGGCACTGATTGTTCGCACCACCCATTCCGATGGTCGCAGGCCTTCCCGCTCGGCAGCAGATCTGACCGCCTGGGCCAGTTCGCCAGCCATGGTCAACGACAGTGGCTCGGTCTCCATCCACAGATCATCGCTCAGCCTGGGAGCTTGCGCACGGGTATCGGTCAGATTTCTCCCATGGCCGTTTTGATCAATCCTTCGTCGGGTGGCCGGGTCTGAACTGTTGATGGTCCCGATTTCTGCTTCACCGCCACCCAGCGGTTGTTCAACACTGACAACCAGATGCCAATGGCCAAGGTGATCAAGACCGCTGGCCAGACACCGAAGCGGGCATGGGTCAGTGACGATACCACGTGCAGGGATACGGGTAAGCCGATCAGTAGGGCCGCGCATTGGGCGGCCTGGCGTGTTCGCGAGACCATCGCGGTGCGGGTGTCCGAATAGGTACCCATGCGGTGAAGTCAAGATTCTTCACCCGGATTACCTCAGCATCATCACCGCCTGTCAGCCAGGTATTCGTGTCAGATCTTGTGGTCGGCGCGGAGCTCGTTGGCGATGAGTTCGTGTTGGCGGGGGTTGCCGCTGGCGATGAGTTCGGCGTAGTCGAGCAGGGCTGACGCGCGCATGCCGAGCTGGAGGGCATCTTCGTTCCAGAATCGTTCCCGCAAGATCACGTTCGCTTCGTCCGTGGCTGGACGTAGTGTGCCGAATTGGGTGAGTTCGGCCCAGGGCGGGGTGCGCTAGCTAGCTGTGATGGTGGCACGGATCAGGGCCGGCCGGTTCGTTTCGCCTGTGATTGTGCCGGCAGCGCCGTCGTCCATTAGTGCAGGCCCGTAGGCCCCGTGGATTCTGACGGCGGCGATCATGAGGATCAGTGTTGCTGC
>JALHFX010000025.1 GCA_022837595.1 Propionibacterium sp. | reverse complement strand
CGATCAGGTACCCAATCGGTGCTACTCGCGGTGGCATTCGCAGCCGCAGCACGCGAGATGAGTGAGAAGCAAGCTACCGAGAGCGCGCGCTTGGCGAGTCTTCGTCACCAATTCGTGACCGCTGCGCTGCAGATACCGGGAGCTCGGATCAATGGGACTGAACCGCTCAGTCCGGCGATCGTCAATGTCAGCTTCGACGGCGCCGCGGCCGAGGATCTGGTCTTCTTGCTCGATCAGCGCAAAATCTGGTGTTCGACCGGGTCCGCGTGCCGGGCCGGGGTACCCGGCCCGAGCGAGGTGCTGTTGGCGATGGGCCGAGACGATCGCGCGGCCCGCGAGAGCGTCCGGTTCAGCTTCGGCTGGACGACCACACAATCTGGGGTTGACCGGTTGATCTCGCTGCTGCCAGGAGTCGTGCAGCAGGCTCGGCTGGTCCCGTACTGAGCCTCGCAGCCCGCAGTTGGTGCCGAAACTAGACTGGTCGCGGCGTAACGAGAATGAGCACGAAGGAGAAGACCAGATGCGGGTGCTGTCTGCGATGTCGGGCGGAGTCGATTCTTCGGTTGCTACTGCGCGCCTGATCGCGGCCGGGCACGAGGTGACCGGGGTGCATCTGGCGTTGTCGCGATCGCCGTTGGCGCAACGGGTCGGTTCGCGGGGTTGCTGTTCGCTCGCCGATGTACATGATGCTCGTCGCGTTGCGGACAGGCTCGGTATCGACTTCTATGTCTGGGATTTCTCCGAGCGCTTCGCCGAGGATGTAATCAGTGATTTTCTTTCTGAATATGCCGCCGGCCGCACCCCCAACCCATGCCTGCGCTGTAATGAACGCATCAAATTCGAAGCGCTGCTCGCGAAGGGCATCGCGCTAGGCTATGACGCGGTCGCGACCGGTCATTATGCGCGGCTGCTCGAAGGTCCCGATGGTCGCCAGCTATGGCGCTCGCGTGATCCTGATAAGGATCAGTCTTATGTACTGGGCGTACTCAATCAGCATCAGCTCGCCCATTCGCTCTTCCCTCTCGGAGACTCGCTGAAACCCGAGGTGCGTGCTGAGGCCGCCGAACTCGGTCTTGCCGTCGCCGACAAACCGGATTCCAATGACATCTGCTTCATACCCGACGGCGATACCGCGGGCTTTCTCGCCGAGAACCTGGGGGACGCTCCGGGCGCGATCGTCGACGCCGACGGGCATCGGCTTGGGGAGCATCAGGGCACCTTCCGCTTCACCATCGGTCAGCGTAAGGGACTCAACTTGGGTATCCCCGCGGTTGATGGTCGCCCGCGCTATGTCATCGGACTGGACCCCGCGGCTCGTCAAGTTATGGTCGGTTCAGCTGCGGATCTGGCGGTCGATGAGTTGAAGGGGATCCGTTCGACATGGACCGGCGCGCCACGCAACGGTCGTTGGCGTGGCAAGGTGCAGGTCAGGGCCCATGGCGCGGCATGTGATGCTTGGATCAGTACCGAGGATGATCAGATCGTGATGCGACTCGACGAAGGCTACCGAGGTGTCGCACCCGGCCAATACGCGGTCTATTACGAGGGTGACCGAGTCGTCGGCAGTTCGGTGATCAGTGCCGCCGCACGTCGCTCGACGAGGGTCGCCTGATGTTGGTAACCGGACTGGGGTCGATGCCCGGACGCGACTTTCGAGAGTCGACCCGGATGCTCGTCGATCTGCTGCCGGAGTTGCTTGCCTGGCCTGAGTTACCCGCCAGGGGCGTAACGTCCGCGATGATCGGTCGAACGCTCGGGCTGCTTGATCTGCCATGTGAGCTCAGTGTGGACGGTTGGCGAATGGCTGGACGACCCGATGCTGCGCAACGACGCGCGAAACGCTGGTGGAGCAGCGATCTGGATGACTTCGAGGAGCTGACCCAAGACCACACTGGGGCTGTGAAGGTGGCGCTGACCGGGCCGTGGACGTTGGCGAGTTCGGTGCGGCTCAGCCATCCGACCATGAACCACCTGATCGCAGATGCCGGAGCCTGCCGCGATCTGGCACAGGCGCTCGCTGAGGCTGCGGCCGAGCTCTCCACCAGACTGGTGAAACGTCTGGGATGTCGTCTGATCGTCCAGCTCGACGAGCCGGTGATCGGAGCCGTTGTCGGCGCGACGCTGCCGACGTTTTCTGGACTTCACCGCTATCCTGCGCCCGACCCGGAGACGATCATCGATAGCTGGCGTCAGATCGTCACTGCGGTTTGCGCAGTGGATGGCGTCGATGGTCTATGGGTCCACAGCTGTGGCCCAATGATGCCGGCGGAGCTGGCGGCCAAGGCCGGGATTAACGGGCTTAGTTTGGATACCCGCTATCTTGACAGCGCACTGCTGGACTCCTGCGGGACATGGCTCAACGACAGGGGAACCGTGGGCCTGGGCATAGCCCGCACCGATGTGGTCCGGGTGCCGTCGGTGGACGAGTTGACCACGGCGGCGTTGGGTGTCTTGCGGGTGCTCGAACTTGATGCGCAGGTGCTGATGGACCACGTCGTGTTGACCCCGGCCTGCGGGCTGGCCGGCTGGGACGATCTCTCGGCTGCCCGGCTTCTGGAGAATCTCCATGCGGCTGCCGATCTGGTGAGCGAGCAGCTGGCCCAGTGAATCATGGGGGCGATGCGCAGGAGTCCGCGCGGCAGTATCCCCATATTGGTCTGGATCCAGGATTAGTTCTGCCAGGTCTTGACCGTGCGTGCGAATCTCGACGGTGAACGGATTTGTTTGTATTCCGACGACGCGTCACATCGGCTTAGTGACCGGGGTGGAGGAGATGATCGTCCTATGAAGAATCGACCTAACGTTGTCTTGGGGGTCGTCACGGGTTTGGTGGTCGCGCTGGCGGTCGTGGCGTGGTTCGTAGCTAGCGCGAAAGAACCGTCCAAGCTGGATCCCAGCACCCCCGAGGGAACGGTGCAGGCCTATATCCTCGCGCTAGCCGACGACGACGATGAAGCGGCGGTCGCGCTGCTCGATCCGCAGCTCGGATGCAAGCCACCGCTGTCGAAACCCTATCAACTCAATGCGGTGGCCTTGACCTTGGTCAAGTCCACCACGAACGGCGACGAGGCTCTGGTCGTCTTTGATCTAACAGAGTACGGGAATACGCCTTTCGACTCCTGGTCGCACCGGGAGAGTTTCGAACTGCTCAGGGCAGGGTCCGCCTGGCAGGTCACAGGCTCCCCCTGGCCGATCTACGGATGTGAGTGAGGCGATCATGGTCGTAGAATTTCTCGTCCCTTTCATTATCTTGGCTCTGCTTGGTGGCACCGTCGCTCTCGTGATCGGTTCCGGACGCCGCAGAGGTAGCGGGGGCGTCGATGCCCGTGGTGTGCGGCGCTTCTTCCAATACCTGCTGCTGTTCATCTTGTCGGTGGTGACTGCCGTGGGTCTGACCGAGTTGCTCGGGCGGCTGCTGGGCACCTCGGCCGATGGAACGGCCAACGGATCATATCTACTGGCTCGCGCACTCGCATTCGTCATCATCGGGCTTCCGCTGGGTGTCGCAGTGGTTTGGTGGATGTGGCGGAGACAGCGTGTCGACCCGAGCGAAGCGCGCTCGCCACTGCTCACGATCTATCTGACCGTGATGACGCTGACAGCGCTGGTGCTGACAGTGGTCGCGATCAGCAATCTTGTCGCCGACGCCATCGGATGGTCCAGATTCGACGCAGCCGCCGCAGGGCAGCTGCTCGCCTGGGGTGGGCTCTGGTTCGTTCACTGGCAAGCAACCAGGCGGCTGTTGGACGGTACCCGTGGGGATGTCCAGCTGCTCGGGGGGTCGCTCGCGGGGCTTGTCTGGGGGGTTTGGGGCCTGACCGCGACGCTGGCTACGGCATTGGATCTCCTGATGCGTCCAGGTTTCTTGCTGAATCCGGGTCGCTCCTTGGCTCCTGGGTTCGGCATACTGGTCGCTGGTTCTTTGGTGTGGGTCTGGTATTGGCTGACGTCGATGAGGCGGCGGCCAGGCAGCATCGCTTGGCTTGTCTACCTATTGTTGGCCGGCGTCGGCGGCGGGCTGATCATGTCTTTGGTCGCTGCCAGCCGGATGCTGTGGAGCGTCCTGGTCTGGTTCATCGGCGATCGGCTGGGGCAGACGGCATCCGAACATTTCGACTCGATGCCCAGACAGATCGCCGCGGTCGTGGTCGGAGTCCTGGTCTGGTGGTATCACCGCGCGATCCTCGGGCAGACGACCGATCGCAACGAGGTCACGCGTGTCTACGAATATCTCGTCTCCGGCATCGCCCTCATCGGTGCAGCCTGGGGTGTGGGCACGGTCGTCGCGGGCTTCATCGAGGCGTTCACTCCCGGCTCGGATACCGGGATGACCACGCAAAACACGTTGCTCGCCGCAGCCACGCTGCTGCTGGTCGGAGTGCCAGTCTGGTGGATTCACTGGCGGCGCATCCGCTCAGCCGTCGCGGCAGATCCGGTCACCGAGGTGGGCTCGGTGACCCGTAGAATCTATCTGGTCGCCCTCTTCGGGATTGCAGGGCTCACAGCGGTGATTGCACTTCTCACCGCGGGGTTCCTGTTCTTCCAGGATCTTGTGGACGCCCAGCTCGGCCCCGCGACGATTCGCTCAATGCGTTACGCGGTGGGTGTCCTGGTCGCGAGTGCAGCTGTCTCAGCGTATCATGGCACCATATTCGCTCAGGACCGTGCAGTGGTTCTTCCGGTCGGCCCGTCAGAGCCGCGATCAGTGGTCTTGGTGGGGGCAGCCGATCCCGATCTGGCCAGGACGGTTCATAGGGCAACGGGCGCACGGGTGGAGATCTGGGAGCGCTTGGACCGCAGCTCCCAAGCATGGGAGGAGTCGTCGGTGCTCAAGGCTGTGGACGGACATGCTGGTCAGGATCTGCTCGTGATCAACGAGGATCAAGGCTTGCAGGTTGTCGTGGTGGGTAGATGATCCGGAGCCTGTCGGGTCAGGCGCAGCACTTGACGTCCGCCGTCGGAAGGCAACTGGTTAGTATCGGCTTATGCGGTTCAAAGCGATGAGCAAGAGGCTGACAGTCGGGTTCAGCGACCTCAACCTCAACTCCGATATTCCGGTGCGCGCGCAACCAGCGGTCGGGGAGTGGGGACCGTTGCGGGTTCCGACGACCAAGCAGAAGAAGCGTGCCCGCTGGATCGTGACTGCCGCCTTCGTGACTGTGACCGTGGCGCTGTTTTTGCTCGGCAACTACTTCTTCAAGATCTTGATGGGGATCACGGCCTGAGCAAAGGCAGCCAGAGCCCGACGACCTGCCGGCATCCGACCGAAGGGGGAGACCGCATCACGGTTGTAGGTTGCCGGGATCTGATCGGCTCAGAAGAAGTGCAGCAGGTGCTTGAAGACACCTAGCGCGCCATAGGCGATCGCGGTGTAACGGGCCATTAAGCCCAGCGTCATGAAGATCGAGAAGACCGCAAAGTTGACTCTGGTCTTTGCCACCAGGATCGTTGTCGGATAACTCGGTGGCAGGCTGACCGATCCGGCCAAAAAGAACCCCAGCGGGCCCCAGCGACGACTCGTGACCAGAGCATTGGCCCATTTCAGAACCATGGACCAGCGGTATCGCCATGTCCCGGGCTGTGGATCAGGGCGTTCGACCTTCTTATGACGTTCCAGGCGCGGTAGTGACTTCGCGTGCCTGACCGCCTGGAAAAGAGCCATCTTTCCGAAGCCCTGCCCCAGCCCCAAACAGACCCCGACTTCCAGTGGGGTGAGCAGGTGTGTCGCGGCGGTGGCAACAACATATGCTTCCGAGTTGAATACCGGGATCAGCGACGAGAGCAGGCCGTATCCGACCGTCAGTAGTAGATGCCACCACACTCCGTGCATGCGACCAGTATGGCAGTAAGCCACACCTGTAGCTTTCAGCTAGGCCTGCCGTTGGTCGGTCACGGCTGTTGACGCAGCCGAAACTCTCGCACTGCCTTTGGTCAGCCGGACGAGGTGATGTAGCCGATAGAGCTCGGATTCGAGGAAATCCGGTCCACCGTGGCGCGCCGTCACCAGCAATCTGTCCGGGCCCGCAGGGATCACAGCAAGAGCTATCACACCCCAGCCGGGTAGCCAGGCGTCCGACATCTCGGAGAAGTGCTCGACCGTGAAGGGTTCGAGCGCGGCGATCTGGCCGGGGCCCAGCTGGGGCGCGTTCTCGGTGCCGATCAGCACCTTCTGCTCTTTCAATCCCACGACCGCGGCCCACTGCGCGTGGAAGACCTGCGGGACTCGCTCCACAAGAGTTTCGAGAGCTCTCTCACGGTTCTCGCCGATCTCGCTGGCTATGGCCAGATCCAACTCGATGCCGTAGTTGTCGGGATAATGAGAGAGCCACAGCACCTTCACTCCGTCCAATTGCAGGCAGGCCGAGACCAGATCTTCGGGCAGCGTATCGGGGGACAGCTGAAGCAGAAAATCATCAACGACGGTCTCGGGCGACGCCTTCTCGATGACCTCGACGAGATGGATATCCGCGCCGACTGATCCGATGGCGGTGGCAACCTGTCCGAGGGCCCCAGAACGATCGGGCATCTGGATTCGCAACAAGAACATGTCATTCAGTCTGCCCCTAATACAAATCGGCCAAGTTTAGGACGTGTTCCGATCACCCGCCATTCCATCTACCATGTAGCAGCGGACCCTTCCTGGGGTTCAGCTAGGAGGAATGACCGGATGTCGAGTGGCAACACTGGTTCAGTAGTACGCCCGTTGCCGATTTGGGCGGTTGCGTTGATCGCCACCTTGGGCAGCCTGCTGTTTGGCTACGACACCGGGGTGATCTCCGGTGCCCTGCCGTTCATGGCGCACCCCGTCGCTGAGGGTGGTCTGGGCTTGAGCGATCTCGCCGAAGGCATCATCACTGCGGCTCTGCCCATCGGTGCGGCACTCGGATCGGTCTTTGGTGGCGGGCTGTCCGATCGCTATGGGCGTCGTCGCATGCTGCTGTGGCTGGCCGTCATCTTCTTCGCCGGTGCCGTCGGGGCAGCGCTGTCACCGAACACAGAATTCATGGCTTTTTCGCGGGTTGTGCTCGGTGTCGCCGTGGGCGGTGCGTCCACCACGGTGCCGGTTTATCTGGCGGAGATCTCTCCGGCAGAACGTCGGGGACAGATCGTCGCGATCGATCAGGTGATGATCGTCACCGGTCAACTGCTCGCCTACACCAATAACGCTCTGATCGCACATCTGTACGGCGAAAGCTCTTCGTGGCGCTGGATGCTGCTTCTCGCCTCGATCCCCGCGATCGGCCTGTGGATCGGAATGCGCTTGATGCCCGAGTCACCGCGCTGGTTCGTGGCGCAGAATCGCGAGAACGATGCTTTGCATGCGTTGCGGCGGGTCGGGGCTGAGCATGCCGAGGCCCAGATCGATGAGATCCGCTCCACGATCGACAAAAGCGACTCCCAGGAGTCGTTGGGCTTGGGTGCATTGCGGCTGCCCTGGGTGCTGCGCATCGTGGTGATAGGTATGGGGTTATCGGTGATTCAGCAGATCACCGGCGTGAACGCGATCATGTATTACGCACCACGGATCTTGGAATCCACCGGTATCGGGACCAACGCCGCTTTGACCGCGACCATCGCCAACGGCGTGATCAGCGTGCTCGCCGCGCTGGTCGGATTGATTCTCGTGCGCAGACTGAAGCGCAAGAAACTGCTGGCTCTCGGTCAAGGGCTGATCATCTTCTCTTTGATAGGTATCGGCGCGGTCTCGCTGGTCACCGATGGTCAGGGAGCCACCTGGATAGTGTTGATCTTGATGCTGGTCTTCCTTGCCGGTCAGCAAGGCGCGGTCTCGCCGGTCACCTGGGTGATGATCTCCGAGGTCTTCCCGTTACGAATTCGCGGGCTCGGTGTGGGCCTATCGGTTCTGGTCCAGTGGCTGACCAACGCGCTCATCACCTTCAGTTTCCCGATCCTGCTGGGTCTGGTAGGGCTCGGGCCGGTCTTCATGACTTTCGCGATGTTGAACGTCATCGCATTATTGCTGGCCGCTCGGCATCTGCCAGAGACATCGAACCGCAGTCTCGAAGAGATCGAGACTCTGATGGAAACTCGACCGGCGCGAGCTGCGAAACCCACAACTAAGACTGCCTGAGTGAGTGTGAGGCGCTGGAACTTGGGCATTAAGATGAGCCCTTAGCTGGCCGTCGCCCAGGCGGCCCGGTCGTCGACACCGGCGGCATCGACGAAGAAACAGGAGTGCTCGTGGCTTTGACCCCACAGGATGTCGCGAGGCTGGCCGATCTGGCCCGCATCGAACTCAGCGACCAGGAACTCGCACGGCTGGCACCACAAATGGACGAGATCTTGGAATCGATGACAAATCTTGCTCAGGCTATCGATGATGATGTGCCACCGATGTCGCATGCGGCACCGCTGGTCAACGTCTTTCGCGACGACCAGGTGCGTCCGAGTTTCTCGTCGGCCACCGTTTTGGCGGGTGCGCCGGCCGTGGAAGACGGGCAATTCCGCGTCCCACGGATTTTGGACGAGGAGGCCTGATGTCGTCCACCATCAATCAGAGCGCTGCAGAACTCGCGCGACGGATCGCTGCCCGGGAACAAAGCTCTGAGGAGATCACCCGGGCCCATCTTGATCGCATCGAGCAGGTGGACGCCGATGTGCACGCCTTCTTGGCCGTTGACGCCGAACGGGCGCTCAAGCAGGCTCGCGCGGTAGACGCGAAGGTCGCCGCCGGTGAGAAGTTGGGCCCGCTCGCCGGCGTCCCGATCGCGGTCAAGGACACGTACTGCTACCAAGGGTTGCCGACCACGGCGGCATCCCGCATCCTCGAGGGTTGGCTGCCACCTTACGATTCGACGGTGGTTAGCAGGCTCTTGGCGGCGGACATGATCATCCTCGGCAAAACTAATCTCGACGAATTCGCGATGGGCTCGTCGACCGAGAGCTCGGCTTTCGGCCCCACCCGCAATCCGTGGGATCTCGAACGGATCCCGGGTGGCTCGGGGGGCGGCTCCGCCGCCTGTCTGGCGGCCTTCGAAGCACCGCTTGCGCTGGGGAGCGATACTGGCGGATCGATCCGTCAGCCTGCAGCTGTCACGGGGACGGTCGGCATAAAACCAACCTACGGTGGTGTCTCCCGATTCGGTTTGATCGCGCTGGCCTCGTCGCTGGATCAGCCGGGCCCCTGCGCGCGCAACGTGCTGGACGCCGCACTACTGCACGAGGTGATCGGCGGTTTTGATCCGGCCGATTCAACCTCGATCAATGAGCCGCTGCCCGATCTCGTGGGTGCAGCCCGCAAGGCCGATATCAAAGGTTTGCGGATCGGCGTCGTCCATGAGCTGGGCGGGGAAGGCTACGCCCCTGGCGTCGAGCAGCGATTCGCAGAAGCGATCGAGATCTTGTCGGGCCTGGGTGCCGAGATCATCGAGGTCGGCTGCCCGCATTTCGAGTATTCCTTGGCTGCCTACTACCTCATCATGACTGCGGAGGCTTCGAGTAATCTCTCGCGCTACGACGGCATGCGCTACGGCCTGCGTGTGGGCGATGACGGCTCTGCGACCACCGAAGAGGTGATGCGCCTGACCCGCGCTGCAGGTCTCGGTGACGAGGCGAAGCGCCGGATCATGCTCGGCACTTACGCATTGTCGGCAGGCTACTACGACGCTTTCTACGGGTCTGCGCAGAAGATGCGCACGCTCATTGCGCGCGACTTTGCCTCCGCTTTCGAAAAGTGCGATCTGCTGATCTCGCCAACGACACCGACCACTGCTTTCAAATTAGGGGAGCGGCTCAGTGATCCGATGGCGATGTACAAATGTGATCTCTGTACGATGCCGGCGAGTCTGGCAGGCATCAGCGCGGCCAGTCTGCCAATCGGCTTGTCGCCCGCAGATGGCCTACCGGTAGGTCTGCAGGTGATGGCTCCGGCGATGGCCGACGAACGCTGCTATCTGCTTGGCGGAGCTTTGGAGGCTGCCTTGAATGACCGCTGGGGCGCTTCGCTGCTCGACCGGATACCCGAGGTGGGCCGGCCCGCCGGATCTCAGGAGACTTCCCGATGAGCGTCTATGTGAATGATGACCTGATGGACTACGACGAGGCGATGGCGCGCTTTGATGTGGTGATAGGCCTCGAAGTACACGTGGAATTGAATACCGCATCGAAGATGTGGTGCGGTTGTACGACCGAGTTCGGGGGCGAACCGAACAGCCATACCTGCCCGATCTGCCTTGGGCTACCAGGATCCCTGCCGGTGGTGAATGCGAAAGCTATCGAATCGGCGATCCGGATCGGTCTGTCACTGGGATGCGAGATCGCCCAGTGGTGCCGGTTCGCGCGCAAGAACTATTTCTACCCGGATATGCCCCGGGACTACCAGGTTTCGCAGTCCGATGAGCCGCTTTGTTTCGATGGCGAAGTCACGGTCGAGGTGGACGGCGAAGAGCACCTGATCCCAGTTGAGCGCGTGCATATGGAAGAGGACGCAGGCAAGACCACCCATATCGGAGGCTCGGGACGAATCCACGGCGCCGGCTACTCGCTGGTCGACTATAACCGGTCCGGTGTACCGCTCATGGAGATCGTGACTCGTCCGATCTATGGCACCGGCACGAAAGGTCCCGAAGTCGCCCGAACCTATCTGGCCTATCTGCGCGAGATGATGCGGGCACTCGGTGTCTCGGAGGCGCGGATGGAGCGCGGCAATATGCGTTGCGACGCCAACGTTTCACTGATGCCGAAGGGCTCTACCGAGCTGGGTACCCGCACCGAGACCAAGAATGTGAATTCCTTGAAATCGGTCGAGGCCGCGTTGCGCTATGAGATCCGTCGCCAGGCCGCTGTGTTGGCCGCCGGCGGGCGGGTGCGCCAGGAAACCCGGATGTGGAACGAGGGTGGGTTCACTACCGCAGGTCGCTCCAAGGAACATGCCGAGGACTACCGGTATTTTCCGGAACCTGATCTGGTACCGGTGGCCCCGAGTCGCGAATGGGTGGAAGAGTTGCGGGCAACCCTTCCTGAGCCGCCCGCAGCGCGTCGGGCTCGGCTGCAGGCTGCTTGGGGATTCACCGAATTGGAAATGCGCGATATCAATGGCGTCGAAGGAGCATTGGAGCTGATCGCCGAGACCATCGAGGCGGGCGCTCCGGCCTCGGCGGCCCGCAAATGGTGGGTCAGTGATCTGGCTCGCCGCGCGAACGAGGCCGGCGTCGCATTGGACGAGGTGGGTATGTCACCGGGCCAGGTGGCTGCGTTGCAAGCCCTCGTCGATAGCGGCGCTCTGACCGACAAACTCGCCCGCCAGGTGATCGATGGTGTCTTGGCAGGCGAAGGCGAGCCTGCCGATGTGGTGGCTGCGCGCGGGCTCGCGGTGGTCAGTGACGACAGCGCACTATCAGCGGCGGTGGACGTGGCGATCGAGGCGAATCCGGGCATCGCTCAGAAGATCCGCGATGGCAAGGTGCAGGCGGCCGGTGCACTTATCGGCGCGGTGATGAAGGCCATGGCGGGCCAAGCTGACGCGGCCCGCGTTCGCGAACTCATCCTGGAGAAGCTCGGCTGATAGCAGACCAGCGATGAGGCTCGCTGGGCGGACTTGAGCGCTGCCTAGAAGCAATGACGAGCTCCTGGTAAGGCTTTGGGGTTGCGCCATGCCCAGGCGTCGCGGCGACTTGACATTTCGGGTACCCCCGGGGGTATATTGGGCATCACGCGATACCCCCAGGGGTATTGCAGATATGACTTGATGACCGAAAGGACTCCGAAAATGTGTCGACCCGTTACCTGCAGCACCTGCCAGAAGACGACCTGGGCTGGTTGCGGCCAGCATATTTCTTCAGTGAAGGCGAGCGTTCCGGCCTCACAGTGGTGTAACGGCAAGCACACTCAATCCGAGATCGATGCTGCGAAGGCCGAGCAGGGCGGTTTCTTCGCTCGTCTCTTCGGTCGCTGAGTCGCCCAATCCACGAGGGGAGCATTCAGCGTGACCACCATAGACCTCACTTCGGAGAACTTTGAGACCACGATCGCCGAGGGCATCGTCCTCGTCGATTTCTGGGCCGCCTGGTGCGCCCCTTGCCGCTTATTCGGCCCGATCTTTGAAAAGGCAGCCAAGCGTAACCCTGACATCGTTTTCGGCAAGGTCGACACTGAGGAAGAACGCGATCTTGCGGTCAAGTTCGGGATCACCTCAATCCCGACCTTGATGCTCTTCCGCGACGGGATCTTGCTCTTCTCGGAGCCTGGTTTGCTACGCGCGGGCCAACTCAAACAACTCATTCGGGACGCACGCAAGCTCGACATGGATGAGATACGTGCGGAGATCGCTCGACGAGCCTCCGCCCAGACCTCCTGACCACTTCCGCCCCAACCGAAAAGGACACCCGGCCATGCTCCTGGAACGCATCTACGACACGGACCTCGCTCAAGCCAGCTATTTCATCGGCTGCCAGGCCAAAGGCGAGGCGATCGTCGTCGATCCACGCCGCGACCTTGATGTCTATCTCGACCTCGCTTCAGAACACCGCATGACCATCACTGCCGTCACCGAGACCCACATTCACGCTGACTACTTGTCGGGAACCCGTGAGCTCGCGCACCGCACCGGAGCGCAGATCTACGTCTCCGACGAGGGCGGCCCCGACTGGACCTACGGCTCGGACTTCGACGGCGCAGTGCGCATGAAGGACGGGTATCAGATCACACTGGGCAATATCATCGTCGAAGCCGTACATACCCCTGGTCACACCCCCGAGCATCTGTCATTCCTCGTGACCGATGGCGCACGGACCGATCAACCGGGATTCATGCTCACCGGCGACTTCGTCTTCGTCGGCGATCTTGGTCGTCCCGACCTCTTGGACGAGGCTGCCGGCGGGGTCGACACTCGCTTCAAGGGCGCCAAGGACCTCTTCGCGAGCCTTCGAGACCGATTCCTCACGCTGCCGGACTACGTTCAGGTGCTACCGGCGCACGGTTCCGGATCGGCATGCGGCAAGGCACTCGGTGCCATCCCGAGCTCAACCGTCGGCTACGAACGCTACTTCTCCTGGTGGAGCAAATACCTGGCAGCCGGAGACGAGCAGGGGTTCGTTGACGAGTTGCTCAGCGGACAGCCGGATGCCCATGCCTACTTCGGCAGGATGAAGGTGCAGAACAAGGTCGGCCCGGCAGTGATCGGCGCGCTCAGCGAGCTGATCGAATACTCGGCCGAACAGCTGAAGGCCGCGCTTGCTGCCGACGAGGTGATCTTCGTCGATAGCCGGGACAAGACCGGAGTCCATTCCGGCACCATCGCACGCTCCCTGAATATCCCGGGAGCCGCGAAGTCTGCGAGTTACGGCGCGTGGGTCTATAACCCCGAGGTTGAGAACCGGCCGCTGGTGTTGCTCGCTTCAAATCGCGAGCAGGCCGAAGAATTGCGTGATCATCTGCTTCGGGTCGGCATCGACAATGTCAGTGGCTTCATCACGTCGCTCGACGGGTTCGACCTGGTTCAACCCAAACGGGTGGCTCCGAGCGAACTCGACGAGTTCGATCACATCCTGCTGCTTGATGTTCGCAACAAGACCGAGTATGCCGAAGGGCATCTGCCCGGGGCCAAACAGCTCTCCGGTGGACGTCTGCTCTGGCGTCAGGAAGAATTGCCCGCGAAGGATGCCGGAACCATCGTCACCTATTGTCAGAGTGGCGTGCGGAACTGTGTCGCCTCAAGCGCGTTGCGCCGCGAGGGATACGATGTCGTCGAGTTGGACGGCAGCTACCTTGGCTGGCTCGCTGTTGCGGGCAACCAGCCCGTGACGGTCTGAGCCGAGTCGGCTAGTGGGTACCTCCATACTGCTTGCCCTCGCGCTGGCGCTGCTCGTCGGCGTGGCGCTGGGGCTGCTCGGCGGCGGCGGCTCGATCCTCACCGTTCCCGTGCTCACCTATGTGCTGGGTATGGCTCCGAAGGAAGCGATTGCTTCGTCGCTGTTCATCGTGGGTATCACCAGCGCGGTAGGCATGCTAAGTCATGCCAAGGCCGGCCGCGTGCGGTGGAAGACCGGTGTGATCTTCGGCGTGGCAGGTATGGTCGGGGCCTTGCTAGGTGGCCTGGTCGGAGGATCCATCCCCGGCGCTGTACTGATGGTGCTCTTCGCATTCATGATGATCGCCACCGCGGCCGCGATGATCCGTGGACGAAAAGATGCTCACAAACCGGCTGACTCGCAGGGGAAAGAACTCCCGCTGGTTCGGATTCTGCTGGACGGTTTCGTGGTCGGCATCGCTACGGGTCTGGTCGGTGCCGGCGGCGGATTCCTCGTGGTTCCGGCGCTGAACCTGCTCGGTGGCCTTCCGATGGCTGTCGCGGTTGGCACCTCGCTATTGGTGATCACCATGAAGTCGTTCGCCGGACTCGCCGGTTACCTCGTCTCGGTGCAGCTCAACTGGCCGCTCGTGCTCAGTTTCGCTGCGGCGGCGATCGTGGGCTCCTTTCTTGGGGTGAGGCTGGCCGGACGGGTGCCTGAGCGGGCACTACGTCGCGGTTTCGGGGTTTTCGTTTTGATCATGGGTGCCTTCGTGCTCATCCAAGAGCTGCCCGGTGTCTTCGCACAGATCGCCGGCGGTTAACCCCAGCGCGAAATCCACATCCGGACCAGCCATCCTCAAGCACAACCCCACCGACCGCTGCTGCCTCGATCCGAACAGGAATCACACTATGACTGCAACCAACCTGGCCGGCAGCGACGAACCCGCTGTCGGGCGTTGGGTGCCGGGCTATGACGTACCCGTCGTCAACGAACGCGCGGTGCGTGCGGCAGCAGGCATTCTGCTGCTCGGTGGCGGCATCGCCTGGGGTCTGGCACTATCCAGTGGATCCACCCGACCATTGCAGCCGTTCGGTCTCTTCTTCATGATCGACATGTTGCTGCGGGTGGCAGTCGGAGACCGTTGGTCGCCGACGCTGGCCCTGGGGCGGCTGGTGGTTTCCGGCCAGCGGCCCGAGTGGGTTGGTGCAGCACAGAAAGTCTTCGCCTGGTGGCTGGGATTCGGTCTCGCCTTGACCTCATGTGCGACGATGGGGCTCCTCCAGGCACCACTATGGGTCACGTTGGCGCTGTGCAGTCTTTGTCTGACGTTGCTCTTCCTCGAGACCTCCTTCGGCATCTGTGTGGGCTGCGCGCTGCAAAAGGCGTTGACCCGTACCGCCCCGCAATACTGTCCTGGTGACAGCTGCGAAGTATCCGAATCATCCGAGACATCCGTCAACTCCTGAGGATACGATCGTCCTCGTTCCTATTGCCGAAAGGGTCCCCATGACTCCGCGTACACCGATTCCTCTGCTGCGTCGCTTGGCACTGATCTTTGGTGCAGTTTTGGTTCTTCTCGGAGCTGTCGGCTGCTCGTCGCAGTCGTCCGGCGAATCTGGCGTCCAGCTTGGTAGTAACGCGATCCTTCTCGACGTGCGCACGCCGGGCGAGTATGCGCAGGGGCATCTTGAGGGTGTGCGATTACTCGATTTGAATGGTGGTCAGGTCGAGGCCATGCTCCCGACCCTGGACCGCGATGCCGAGTATTACGTCTACTGCCGCTCGGGTAATCGGTCTGCTCAGGCCATAAATCTCATGAAGCAAGCAGGCATCTCAAAAGTGACAAACCTCGGTTCCCTCGAGAAGGCGGCCGCTGCAACCGGCTTACCGATCGTCGCCGGCTGAGCCTGGATAAGCTGCCCCAAGACGACACTCACTCGACCCGGGTGCGTCAGCTCGGGGGCAAGCAGGTGAACCGGATCGTCCGCTAGGGAAGCAGCTTTGGGCAGGTGCTACTCGATGCGGAAGAATGGGCCATATGCCTGAGTCGATTCCGTCGCTTTCACCCGAAATCGCTGCCAAACTCACCCGCAATCGGGATGGGTTGGTTCCTGCTGTCGTTCAGGACGCCACCACAGGCAGGGTGCTGATGATGGCGTGGATGAACGACGATTCGCTAGCGATCACCTTGGCGAGTCGGCAGGCAACCTACTGGTCGCGGAGCCGTCAGGAGTTGTGGCGCAAGGGCGCCACCAGCGGTCATTTCCAGCAGGTACGTGAGGTCTCGATCGATTGCGACGGTGACACGTTGCTTCTGATCGTTGACCAGATCGGAGGGGCCTGTCACACCGGCGAGGAGAGCTGTTTCGACAGCGGCGGCGTGCTGCTCGCCGATGATCGCGAAGCCGTCTCGGATGCACGGAGCCCCGAGGATGCCGCGTGATGATCGACGAGACACAGATTCACCCGAGCCTGGACGAATTCGTCGCTGCGGCGGATCGTCGAGTGATCAGCATCCATACCAGACTGCTCGCCGACGACATCACGCCGATCGCCGCTTTTCAGCAGCTCTGCGGGCATCGTCCGGGTACCTTCCTCTTCGAATCGGCCGAACAGGGCACGTGGTCGCGGTGGTCGTTCATCGGCGTGAATAATGTCGCCACGTTGATCGGTGATCGCGGTGCCTGTCATTGGCAGCTGAATCGTCCGATCGTGGGCCTGCCAACCGACGGTCGCCCGCTCGAGGTCCTGGACCAAACCCTGCGACTGCTGCACACGCCACGCGATCCCGAACTACCGCCGTTCACCTCCGGAATGGTCGGCTATCTCGGCTATGACCTGATCCGCGAACGTGAACCGATTCCAGATTCGAATCCCGATGATCTGGGTGTGCCCGAGATGATGATGATGCTCGCCGGCGATCTGGCCGTGCTCGATCACCACACCGGAGAGATCTGGCTGATCGCCAACGCCATCAACTTCGACGCCTCCCCCCGGAACGCCGAACGCGCCTGGCGCGATGCCGTTGATCGCATCGAGCAGATGGCCACCCGGCTCGCCGAACCTCGCCGCAGTATGGTGGCCACCCGAAGCTCTCAGGCGCCTGCCCAGGTGCGGCGTCAGCGCAGCCACGAGGAGTTCGTCGAACTGGTAGAGCGCGCCAAGGAGTACATCCGGGCCGGCGACGTCTTCCAGGTGGTTATCAGCCAACGCTTTGAACTGGACACCGATGCCGATGCATTGGCCATCTACCGCGAGCTGCGGTTGACCAATCCCAGCCCTTATCTCTATCTTCTGCGGCTTCAGCGCGATGGGCGAGATTTCGCCTTGGTCGGATCCAGCCCCGAAGCCTTGGTGACGGTGAAGTCAGGGCTGGCGACCACTCGTCCGATCGCAGGCACCCGACCCCGTGGTATCGATCCGGCGACAGACCTGGCGCTCGAACGCGAATTACTCGCCGACGAGAAGGAGCGCGCCGAGCACCTCATGCTGGTCGACTTGGGACGCAACGATCTGGGACGTGTCTGCGAACCAGGTACCGTCGAAGTCACCGAATTCATGCAGGTACATCGCTATAGCCACGTTATGCATTTGGAAGCCAGCGTCACTGGGCGCATCAAGCCGGGCCACAGCGCACTTGACGTGACCATCTCCTGCTTCCCTGCCGGCACCTTGTCGGGAGCGCCCAAGGTGCGCGCAATGCAGATCATTGACGAGCTCGAGGCCAGCCGGCGCGGGCCATACGGGGGAGTGGTCGGTTACTTCGATTTCGCAGGAGATTCGGATGCTGCTATCGCGATCCGAACTGCGCTGGTCAGCGACGGCGTCGCTTATGTGCAGGCGGGTGCCGGCATCGTGGCCGATTCGGTGCCCGATGCCGAGGATCTTGAAAGCCAGAACAAGGCAGCCGCAGTTTTCGGTGCAATCTCGCGAGCGGGACGCCACAAGGCTTTGTGGCTCCCAACGGGTAGCGTCGAAGCTGGGGAAGAGGAGAAGAGATGACTAGCGTGCTCGACCAGATCATCACTGGCGTGCGAGAGGATCTCGCCGACCGAATGGCTCAGACGCCTCTCGACCAGGTAATCGCACAGCTCGAGACAGCTCCTGCTGTGCGGGATCCGATGCCGGCTTTTCGCGGGCCGCAGCTGTCGGTCATCTGTGAGGTGAAGCGCTCCAGCCCATCCAAGGGACGACTCGCCGAGATCCCCGATCCAGCAGAGCTGGCTTTGGCTTATGCCGGGGGTGGTGCGACTGCGATCTCGGTGCTCACCGAACAGCGCCGTTTCCGGGGTTCATTGACTGATCTCGATCTAGTGCGATGGCGCGTCGACCAACCGATCCTGCGCAAGGACTTCACTGTCGATCCGTACCAGGTTTTTGAAGCTCGTGCCCATGGTGCAGATCTGATTTTGTTGATTGTCGCTGCTCTGGACGGCACCCGACTGCGCGAGCTCCACGAGCTGACCAACGAACTAGGTATGACCGCCTTGGTCGAGGTTCATACCGCTGATGAGGCCCGCCGCGCGGTCGATCTGGGCGCCGAACTGATCGGTGTGAACAATCGGAACCTCAAGACTCTCGAGGTCGATCTTTCGACCTTCGAACGTATTAGCGCCGAGCTGCCCGACGATCTGGTCAAGGTAGCCGAATCCGGCATCAAGACTCCGGCCGATGCGGCCCGGGTCAGCGCGGCCGGTGCCGATGCCATCCTCGTCGGTGAGGCATTGGTGACCGACGCCAACCCCACAGCGGCGATCGCAGCCATGGTCGCCGCCGGATCCCTCTGACTCCAGGACATTTCATGAAGCTTTCTGACTATCCGGACCCGCGCGGTCACTTCGACGCTTTCGGCGGACGGTTCGTCCCCGAGGCCTTGATGCCCGCTCTGCAAGAATTGAACGTCGCCTTCCAGCAGGCCCAAAACGACCCGGCCTTCCTCGCAGAACTGCACGATTTGCAGGTCAACTACGCCGGCCGTCCCAGCCCGCTCACCGAGGCCACCCGATTCAGCGAATACTGCGGTGGCGCTCAAATGCTACTCAAGCGCGAAGACCTCAACCACACCGGCTCACACAAGATCAACAACGTCTTGGGGCAGGGACTCCTCACCCGCCGGATGGGCAAACAACGGGTGATCGCCGAGACCGGCGCCGGCCAACACGGCGTCGCCACCGCGACCATCGCCGCACTCTTCGGCTTCGAATGCCGCATCTACATGGGCGAGGTCGACACCGAGCGGCAGGCCCTGAACGTGGCACGGATGCAGCTGCTCGGGGCCGAGGTCGTCTCGGTAGCGGCTGGCAGTCGCACACTCAAGGACGCGATGAACGAGGCGATGCGCGATTGGGTGACCAACGTCGACACCACGCATTATCTGATCGGGTCGGCGTCCGGCCCGCATCCGTTCCCCAAGCTCGTCCGAGAGTTCCAGCGCATCATTTCTACCGAGACTCGAGCCACCGTACTAGAGCGCTACGGCAGGCTGCCGGACGCGGTCTGCGCCTGTGTAGGCGGAGGGTCGAATGCCATCGGTATTTTCGCCGATTTCATCGACAGTCCAGAGGTCGGACTCTATGGCTTCGAGGCCGGTGGCGAAGGGGTCGAGACCGATCGCCATGCCGCGTCCATCAATGGTGGCTCGGTGGGTGTGTTGCACGGCACTCGCACCTATGTGCTACAGGATGAGGACGGCCAGACCACCGATTCGCACTCGATCTCGGCCGGGCTTGATTATCCGGGGGTAGGCCCGCAACATGCGCAGCTCGCCAAAACGGGTCGGGCCCATTACGAGCCTGTGACTGATGCCGAAGCCATGGACGCGTTCCGGCTCCTCTGCCGTACCGAGGGCATCATGCCGGCCATCGAATCTGCTCATGCGGTCGCAGGTGCACGACGCTTGGCGTTGCGGCTCACCGCAGCTGATCCCGCAAGCAAACCGATGATCGTGATCAATATCTCCGGGCGCGGAGACAAAGATGTGGATACCGCGATGGCCTACTTCGGAATCCGCGGCAAGGCCGACCACTCGATGGGAGAGCTCAAGTGAACACCGCCGAATCCAATGCACTTGACGACCGGCTCGGCATCTCGGGACAGACGCTGAAAGCGACGAAAGGTGCCGGTCGCGCAGCCCTGGTCGGTTACCTGCCGGTGGGCTACCCCAGTGTCGCCGGATCACTGGCCGCGATGCGTGCCGTGGTTGAGGGCACCGACGGCCTCGGGGCCGATATGGTCGAAATCGGTATGCCGTACTCGGATCCGATGATGGACGGGCTGGTCATTCAACACGCCACCACCAAGGCCTTGGAACGTGGCGTGCATACCCGCGATCTGTTCACCGCGGCCGAGACGGTCGCAGACGCCGGCGCGATCCCGATGGTGATGATCTACTGGAATCTCGTTCACCGCTACGGCGTCGAAGCTTTCGCCCGTGATCTGGCCGCGGCAGGAGGAGCGGGGCTGATCACTCCCGATCTGACTCCCGACGAGGCCCAGGAATGGATGGCCGCCTCAGACCTCTATGGCCTCGACCGCGTCTTCTTGATCGCACCGAGCTCCTCGGATGAACGCATCGCCACGACGATGGCTGCCTGCCGCGGCTGGGTTTACGCAACCTCGGTGATGGGCGTCACCGGTGTTCGGGCTCAGACGTCCTCCGCTGCCCCGGTGATCGTACGCCGCGCCCGCCAGGCTGATCCGAACCTTCCGGTCGGAGTCGGCCTGGGCGTCTCCAACGGCGATCAGGCCGCTGAGGTCGCGGCCTACGCCGACGCCGTGATCGTCGGTTCGGCTCTCGTCAAGTGCTTGATCGCTGCCGATGACGCAGGCAGCGACGATCTTCGTCCGCTGCGTGAGAAGGTCGCGGATCTGGCATCCGGTGTACGTAGGCAGGCCCGATGAATCCATTGCAAATTCCAGCGCCGCCGATCAGTGGATTCACCATAGGCGGCTTCACCATTCACTTCTATGCCTTCTGCGTCTTGGCGGGGATTCTCGTTGCTGCGTGGCTGGCGCGGCGCCGGTTCACCGCACGCGGTGGTGACGCGGATCGTTTCGACTCGATGATCTTCATCATCGTGCTCGTCGGCATCGCCGGTGCCCGGCTCTACCACGTCATCACCGATTACCAGCTCTACTTCGGGCCCGGACGCGATCCGTTGCAGGCATTCAATATCCGTAATGGCGGTCTTGGTATCTGGGGCGGTGTCATACTCGGCGGTCTGGCCGCGTGGCTCCTGTGCCGCCGTCATAAGCTCGATTTCGGGTCATTCGCCGATGTGCTTGCGCCCGCGCTGCTATTCGCGCAGGCGATCGGGCGGCTCGGCAACTGGTTCAACCAAGAACTCTTCGGCCGTCCAACTGATCTGCCGTGGGGGCTCTACGTGGATCCGCGGTATCGCCCACCAGGCTACGAATCCTATGAGACCTTCCAGCCCACATTCGCCTACGAAATGGTCTGGAATACCGCAGGTGGCCTACTGCTGTTGTGGGCTGAGAAGCGTTTCAACCTGGGGCGTGGCAAGCTCTTCACCTGCTATGTCCTGTGGTACACGCTGGGACGCTTCTTCATCGAGGGGCTGCGTATCGATCCAGTCAACCATCTGGGCGGCTGGCGAGTGAACAGCGTCGTCTCGGTGGTCTGCTTCGTCACCGCAGCGATTCTGCTCGTCTGGCAACTACGCAAACGCCCTGGCGTGATGTTGTGGCCGTTCGGTTTCGCCGAGCCCGGCGCTGGGCTGCACCCTGCTCGTCCGCGGGCTGAGCTGCTTGCTCCGGACGGCACCGTGGTGGCTCCGGTATCCAAGGTGAGGTCTGCTTCCGCGCGGGCTGATACGCCTCCGGCTTGAGAGGTGGTGGCTGGGGTGCGGCGGCTGGGGCGGTTCAAGAGGATGGGTTGCCGTCTCGATCCGAAAAAATAGGATCGCGACGGCAACCCATCCTCTTGAACCTTGGAGTCCGCCGGGGTTCGAAAAAATAGGATCGCGACGGCAACCGATCCTCTTGAACCTTGGAGTCGGCCGGGGTTCGAAAGAATCGGATCGCTTCCGGCAGCTGATCCGCTTGGCGCTTGCGGAGCTGTGCTTGGTTTGTCAGTGGGTGAAAACGATCTTGCCGAAGATCTCGCCGGCGGCCATCCTTGTGAATGCTCGGCGGGCCTGAGCGAGCGGTAACTGTTCATCGACGACCGGGGCGATGCCGGTGGCCTGGACGAAGCTGACGAGACTGCGCAATTCATCGATGGTGCCGCAGGTCGACCCCTGGATCCGCAGCTCACGGAAGAAGATCTTGGTGAGTTCTGTCCGAGTGGGATCTCCGGTGGTCGCGCCGCAGGTGACCAGGGTGCCGCCGGGGCGTAAGACGTTGATCGAATGAGCCCAGGTCGCTGCTCCGACGTTGTCGATGACCGCGTCCACCTTCTCCGGCAATCGCGCGCCGGACTCGAAGGCTCGTTCCGCGCCCAGATCCAGGGCCCGGTTCCGGCGATCCTGGTTGCGGCTGGTCACCCAGACCCGCAGGCCCGCGGCGGACGCCAGCTGGATCGCAGCGGAATTGACGCCACCACCGGCACCTTGGATCAACACCAGATCGCCGGGGCGTAGCCCGGCCTGGGTGAAGAGCATTCGGTAGGCGGTCAGCATCGTCACCGAACAGATCGCTGCGGTACTCCAGCTCATCTCGGCGGGTTTGGGCACCAGATTGTGCGTGGGAACCAGAACCTTGGTCGCGAACGTTCCATCAACGCCCTCGGACAACATCGTGCGACGGGGATCGATCGGATCGGGTCCCTTCCAATCCGGCGAGTTCACGATGCTGTGTACGATGACTTCGTTGCCGTTCTCATCGATGCCGGCGCCATCACAACCAAGAATCCGAGGTAGCTGCGCTTCGCGAAGACCAACACCCTTCAACGACCAGAGATCGTGATGGTTGAGGGTGCTGGTGCGCATTGTCACGATGCTCCATCCCGGTCGGGGATCGGGCTCGTCGCGTTCACTCACCTGCAGGCCGCTCACGGGATCAGACTCAGAGAAAGACACAGCGCTGACTGCCAACATGTCGATCACGCTAGACGATGACACCTATCGAAACCACGGCAGGTCTTCAGGAGCCGCACCGCTGTGACTCACCACGGGGTCAGCCTTCTAGGCTGTGAGCGTTGATTCGAACCGATCCACCAAGGAGTATTCATCATGGCCGAGCCTTTCAATGTCATTGCGACCATTCACCCGCTGCCGGGTAAGGTGCAGGAGATCGTCGAGGCGTTCCGCGTGGTGTCGCCGCTGGTTCATCAGGAGAACGGCTGCGAACTCTATGCGTTGCAGGTCGATCAGGACGCCGAGAAGGTCTACGTGATCGAGCGCTGGAGCACCGCAGCCGATCTCGACGCCCATGCCAACGGCGCCGCGATGGAGAAGCTGAATGAGCTCAGCGCCCACCTCCTGGAGACTCCCACCGATGTACGTCGGGTGGACGATGTGCCGCTGGGGGATGGTACCAAGGGCGTACTGCGCTAAACCCAAATCCGACACGAGCAATGGTGAGGGTCGTCCCGGACCCACCGCGAGGCCCGCTTCGTGCAGCCGGAGTAAGGTGAGGCAGACACACGAGGAAGGGCAGGTCGATAGGCATGGCGCGGGGGTTCGTCCATCTGCATAATCACACCGACTTTTCGATGTTGGACGGTGCAGCCAGGGTCGAAGACCTGATAACGGCGGCCAAAGAGCAGGGCATGCCCGCGGTCGGGATCACTGATCACGGAAATGTCTTCGGGGCCTACGAGTTCTATAAGACTGCCCAGAAACATGAGATCAAACCGATCATCGGCCTCGAGGCCTACGTCACCCCTGGCACACCGCGTTGGGAACGTAAAAGGGTCCAGTTTGGTGACGGAACCGGCGACGATGTCTCCGCCAAGGGCGCCTATACCCACATGACGCTCTGGAGCCAGACCCGCGAAGGCATGCACAACCTCTTCCGGCTCTCGTCACGCTCGAGCTTGGAGGGCCAGTTCTACAAGCCGCGAGCCGATCGGGAACTGCTGAACGAGTACCACGAGGGTCTGATCGGCACTACCGGTTGCCCCTCCGGAGAGGTCCAGACCCATTTGCGGCTCGGACAATACGATCGTGCCGTCGCTTCGGCCGCAGAATTCCAGTCCATTTTCGGCAAGGAAAACTTCTACGTCGAGTTGATGGATCACGGTTTGAAGATCGAGACCCAGGTCCGCTCCGATCTCATCAAGCTCGCAAAGGCGATTGGCGCCCCGCTGGTTGCCAGCAACGATCTGCACTATGTGCACGCCGAGGATGCCAAAGCCCAGGACATTCTGCTTTGTGTCTCATCCGGCTCTCGAATCAGCGATGCCAATCGCTTCAAGTTCGATGGCAGCGGCTATTACCTCAAGACCGCCGATCAGATGAGGACGCTGTTCAGCAACTATCCACAGGCCTGCGATGCGACCTTGGAGATCGCCGAACGTTGTGAGACGAGTTTCGACGAGGGTTCCGGCACTTTCATGCCGATCTTCCCGGTGCCTGACGGTGAGACCGAAGAGTCCTGGTTCCGTCATGATGCCGAGATCGGGTTGCGGCAGCGCTACGGCGATTCGCTGCCCGACCATGTCCGCGAACGAGCCGATTACGAGATGGACATCATCTTGTCCAAGGGCTACCCGGGTTACTACCTAGTGGTGGCCGACTACATCATGTGGGCCAAGCGCAATGGCATTCGGGTGGGGCCTGGACGCGGTTCGGGCGCAGGATCAATCATCGCCTACGCGATGGGGATCACCGATATTGACCCGCTGCCATATGGTCTACTCTTCGAACGCTTCCTCAATCCAGAACGCCCCTCGCTACCCGATTTCGACGTCGACTTCGACGAGCGCCGCCGCGGCGAAGTGCTCGACTATGTCACCCGCACGTACGGCAAGGACCACGTCGCTCAGATCGTCACCTACGGCACGATCAAGGCGAAACAGGCCGTCAAGGACTCCGCCCGGGTTCTCGATAAGCCGTTCGTCGTGGGGGAGCGCATCACCAAGGCGATGCCCCCCTCGGTGATGGGCAAAGATGTTCCGCTCAAGCAGATCTTCAACGCCGAGCATCCGCGGTATGCCGAAGGAGGAGAGTTCCGCGAACTCTACGCCAATGACCCTGAAGTGCGCGAAGTGGTCGACACCGCACAAGGCATCGAAGGTCTGAAACGCCAGTGGGGGGTTCATGCCTGCGGCGTGATCATGGGATCGGTCCCACTGACAGATGTCATTCCGGTGATGAAACGCGAGCAGGATGGCGCGATCATCACCCAATTCGACTATCCGAGCGCAGAAGCGCTGGGCCTGGTGAAAATGGATTTTCTGGGCTTGCGCAACCTGACCGTGATCGACGATGCGGTGCACAACATCAAGCGAAACAAAGGCGTCGAGATCGCGATCAACGAGATCCCACTCGACGACCCGGTAACCTTCGACCTACTGCAGCGCGGGGACACGCTGGGGGTCTTCCAACTCGATGGTGGGCCGATGCGTGCCCTGCTGCGCTCGATGCGTCCGGACAAGTTCGAGGACATCTCCGCTGTCGGCGCCCTCTATCGGCCCGGACCGATGGGTGCCGATTCGCACAACAAGTACGCCCGCCGCAAGACAGGACGCGAGCCGGTCACACCGATTCACCCGGAGCTCGAAGAACCGCTCAAGGACATTCTCGACGAGACCTACGGTCTGATCGTCTATCAAGAGCAGGTGATGGCAATCGCTCAGCGGCTCGCCGGGTACACCCTGGGTGCTGCAGATCTCTTGCGCCGAGTGATGGGCAAGAAGAAGAAGAAAGAACTCGACGCTCAATACGATCGCTTCCGCGACGGCATGATCGAGCGCGGTTACTCTCAGGAGGCGAATTACCCGACAGAGTACATGGCAGCTCTCTTGCAGTCGGTCAAGGATGAGAAGGACAAGTCTGCCGTTTATCTGGCGGAATGCCGACGGATGGGCATCAAGGTATTGCCGCCCGATGTCAATGAGTCCGACGATATGTATACCGCAGTCAACACCGACATCCGTTTCGGGCTTGGCGCAATCCGCAACGTCGGCAGCAATGCTGTCAGCGCGATCGTCGCTGCCCGCGAAGAACACGGGCCGGCCAGTGACTTCTATAGCTATCTAGACAACGTCCCACTGGCAGCCTGCAATAAGCGCGTCACCGAATCGCTGATCAAAGCGGGTTCATTCGACTCCTTCGGGCACTCACGGCGCGGGCTGATGGAGGTCTTCGAGTCGGCGGTTGATCAGGTCGTTGAGCTGAAACGTAATGCCGAGCACGGGCAGGACTCGCTGCTGGGGGGCTTCGGTATGGACGACGCACAATCAGTGATCGCGCACGATCCGGTTCCGGAGCTGGAGGACTGGGATAAGCGCACGAGATTGGCCTTCGAGCGTGAAATGCTCGGGCTCTATGTTTCGGATCACCCACTGAACGGGCTCGAACATGTACTGCAGACCGAGCGCACCACCACCATCGCTGCGCTCAACGATCGCGGCGATGGCGCCCAAGGCAGCACTCAGACGATCTGCGGACTGATCACTCAGGTACAGCGCCGTCAGACCAAACAAGGCCGTATCTGGGCATCCCTGGTGGTCGAGGACATGGACGCGTCCATGAATGTGTCGGTCTTCCCGAATGTCTATGAACAGGTGGCGGGCGAGTTATTGCCGGACTCGATCGTGCGAGTGAAGGGTCGCGTGAACGTGCGCGATGAATCGGTTGAGTTACATGCCGACACCGTGGCGGGGCTGGACATCAGTTCGGTGGACGATCGCCCGTTGGTCATCGAGATGCGCGTCAACCGGTGCACTCCTGGAGTCGTCGACCAGCTGCGCACCGTCCTGACCGCACACCCGGGGCCCACCCAGGTACGCCTGCGACTACACAATCCGGACCAGACAACGTTGTTGCAGCTTGCCGATGAACTGCGGGTCAGCTCTTCCCAACCACTGATAGCCGATCTGAAGGCCTTGCTCGGGCCGTCCTGCCTGGGAGTCTGAGCCGCAGCGGGCCCTAGACTGGCTACGATGTCCGATCCGAAGGGTGTGCTGATGACCGACGCGTCCACGAACACCGCAGACCCGCCCGACAGCGGCTGGCAGACGAGTGTTTCTCGCACTGCGCGTGATCGTCTGCGCAGACGACGTCTCAACCTGGTCGGGCGTCCACTATCGGTCCGACTGATGTTCTACGCGGCTCTGATCTTGGTCGCAGGTGCGATTTCAGGATGGGTATGGCACGCGATCGTGAAGGTGCCCAGCTACCTGACCAGTGATGACGGCTCGGTGCAGATGACCGAACGATCGGTCGGGCAGATCTTTTCGATAGATGCGGCCTTCGTTATTATCGGGTTGTTGGTTGGGCTAGGGCTGGGGCTGGTTGCGTGGGTACTCTTCCGCAGCCTTGGATGGCCGGTTGCGGTGGTCGCGACTCTCGGAGGTGCTGCTGCCGGGGCGATCTGCTGGCTCGTCGGAGTGCTACAGGGGCCTCGGCATTTCGCGGAACGGGTCGCCGAAGCGATCCCGGGAGCCCGGGTCCCCATCGACTTTCAGTTGCACACCGCATCGGCGCTGATCGCTTGGTCGCTGGGAGCAATCATTCCGGTCATGCTCTATGCCAATCTGAGCCATGAGAATGACGATCCTGCAGATTCGATGGCATCCGAAGACGCTGAACCGCCACTACTAACCACGCTCACGTCCGATCCTCACGAAGGTGACATCGAGGACTTTGGCCAGGTCGGCGGCGGCCAACTCGACGGAGAAACCCCTGCGGCCACCGGACACCAGGATCGTCGGGAATCCCAGAGCTGAGTCGTCCATGAAGACCGGCAGCTGACGCTTCTGGCCGAGCGGAGAGATACCGCCCACAAGGTATCCGGTGACGCGTTGTGCAAGCGCAGGATCAGCCATCGCTGCTCTCTTCGCGCCCGTCGCCTGCGCCAACGCCTTGAGATCCAACTGTCCACTGACCGGCACGACCGCGCAGGCCATCGGCACGCGGCCGCCGGTCAGCTCGGCGACCAGCGTCTTGAAGGTCCGGCGCGGATCGACTCCCATGACCTCGACCGTTTCCTCACCGAAATGGTGGTTGGCCGGATCATGCTCATACTCATGGACAGTGAAGGGCACCTTCGCACGGGTCAGGGCGACCGTCGCCGGAGTGGCCGCGCTAGCAGTTTGACGTTTGCCCATCTCAGATCACCATCTCTACCAGTCCCACTCCGAGCGGAGCGATCACGATGCCGGGCAGCATATCGGCAATTCGGATCTGTTTGATCGAAAGCAGGCGCAGCGATAATCCGCCCAAGATCACACCACCGGCCACCGTCAGCGCATCGATCTGCGCCGCGGGCAGCACATCACCTAACAGCCAGCCGACCAGGGTGAGCCCACCCTGCAAGACGATTACCACCAAGACCGAGACCGCAACGCCTAGGCCGAAAGAGGCCGCGAAAGCCATCGCGGCGAACATATCCAGTACGGACTTCAAATAGAGCTGCTCGGCTCCTCGGCCAAGCCCATCATTCAAGGCACCCAGGATCGCCATCGGACCAATACAGAAAACCAGGGACGCGGTCACGAAGCCGTCGATGAACCGTGCCTGGGCATTCTGTTCGTCGGCCCCGCCACTACTTCGAACCAACGAGGTACGCAGCCAAACACCCAACTGTGTAACCCGGTCTTCCAATTTCAGCGCCGAGCCGATGAGAGTCCCGACGAGCATCGACACCAGAATCACCACCAGCGCGGCGCTGCCCACAGCCTCACGCAGCGGTACCCCGGCCAGTGGCACGATCGAAGTACCCGCGATGACCAGCGTCAGCAGTCCCAAGGTATCGGTGACCGTCGAGCGTGTTTGCTGATCGAAACGGTCTCCCAGCAATATGCCGGCCCCCGAACCGATCAGGACAGCTATGACATTGACGACGGTCCCCACTCCGATGAACTGCGCAATCACAATGGCCATCACACCACTTGGTGCATCATCGGTCCGGCGGCGTCTCACTACCCGGGTCCAGACCGGTCCTCGGTGGCTATCACGACGCCACTAGAATCGAGATGTGCTCTCCAGGATCGATCTGACCAGTCAGACTCTCGACGACTATTCGGCAGTTCTGCCGCGCGGTCGATTCGATGTCAGTCATGCACTCGAAGTGGTGCGTCCGCTCTGCGATGCGGTACGAGACGAGGGCGAAGCCGCACTGCTACGGTTCAGCGAAGAATTCGATCACGTGATTCCCGCCGACTTGCGGGTGCCGGCCAGCGCTTTGGAGGCAGCCTTGGCTCGGCTCGATCCCGGGGTGCGCACCGCTATCGAAATCTCCATTGAGCGCCGCCGCACCGTCTGCGAACAGATCGAGACCGAACCCACCTATCGCAGCGTCGAACTCGCACCCGGCGCAGTAGTCGGCAATGCCCTGATCCCTGTCCAGCGGGTCGGCCTCTATGTCCCAGGTGGGCTCGCCCCGCTCGCCTCCAGCGTGGTCATGAACGTCGTCCCTGCGCAGGTCGCAGGCGTTGACACCTTGGCGGTCGCAACGCCGCCGCAGGCTGAGTTCGACGGCCTACCTCACCCGGTGACGCTGGCAACCTGCGCGCTGCTCGGCGTCGAAGAGGTCTACGCCGTCGGCGGCGCGCAGGCCATCGCGATGTTCGCTCACGGAGTCCCCGGGCTATGCAAGCGGGTCGACCTGGTGACCGGTCCGGGCAATATCTATGTTGTCGCCGCCAAACGTTGGCTGCGAGGTGTGGTCGGTATCGATGCCGAGGCCGGACCGACAGAAATCGCCGTGATCGCGGACGAGACCGCCGATCCGGGTTTTGTTGCCGCAGACTTGATCAGTCAGGCCGAGCACGATCCAATGGCCGGTTCGGTGCTGATCACCGACTCCCGCACACTGGCTGACCAGGTCTGCGATGAGATCGAGGCGCAAGTTACCCGGCTCGATACCGAGGAACGGTTGCGTATCGCCCTCAGCGGCGCACAATCGGGAATCGTGCTGGTCAGAGATATGAACCAAGGGGTGGATGTCGCCAACGCTTACGCAGCGGAACACCTCGAGATCCAAACAGCCGATGCTGCTGCGCTGGCCCAACGAATACACAATGCAGGCGCGATCTTCGTCGGTCGTTACGCGCCGGTACCGCTGGGCGATTATAGTGCGGGCTCCACCCACGTGCTGCCGACCGGCGGCGCTGCGCGGTATTCGTCTGGTTTGACAGTCCGCAGTTTCATGAAATCGGTACACATCATCGACTATTCGCGCGCCGCGCTGTCCGCGATCGGGCAAGGCATCATGGACTTCGCCCACGCTGAACAGCTACCGGGTCATAGTGCCGCGATCGAGGTTCGGCTGGAGGAAGAACGATGAATGCTGCTATCGGCGATCAGATCAGTCTCAGTGAACTGCCGCTTCGCCCCGAATTGGTCGGTGAGGAACCCTATGGCGCGCCTCAACTCGACGTCGCGGTAGCGCTGAACGTCAACGAGAATCCCTTCCCGCCCAGTGCCAAGGTGCGCACCCAGATTTGCGACGCCATCCGCCAGACGACCAAGACCATCAACCGCTATCCCGATCGTGAAGCGCTCGGCCTGCGCGCTGATCTGGCGAGTTATCTCGGCTTCGGTTTGAGTGCGGACAATATCTGGGTGGCGAATGGCTCCAATGAGGTGATGACTCACATCCTGCAGGCCTTCGGCGGCCCGGGACGCACCTTGCTCACATTCACCCCCACCTATTCGATGTATCCGGAGTATGCGCGCAATACGCACACGCGTTATGTGACCGTACCCAGGCGTCCCGACTTCACCTTGGATGCGAAGACCGTGCTCGATGCGATCGAGCAGCACCAGGCGCAGATAGTCCTGATCTGCACACCGAATAACCCCACCGGCACCCAGACACCGGTGAGCGTGATCGCCGAGATCTGTGCCGCCACCGACGCAATGGTCGTGGTCGACGAGGCATATCAGGAGTTCACTGATGTCCCCGAGGATTCGGCCCTGGCATTGCTGCCGCGCTTCGGCAGGCTGATCGTCAGCCGCACGATGAGCAAAGCTTTCGCTTTGGCGGGTGGGCGAGTCGGCTATCTCGCAGCAGCGCCCGCGGTGGTGGACGCCTGCCGCATCGTCCGGCTGCCGTACCATCTGTCGGCCCAAACCCAGGATCTGGCCAGAGTAGCGCTCGCGAACGCCGAAGAAATGCTCGGGCAGGTGGACCTACTGCACGACGAATGCCAGAAGATCCAGGATTGGCTTCGCCGCCAGGGCCTCGAAGTAGTCCCTAGCCAAGCAAATTTCTGCCTCTTCGGGCGTTTCGCCGATCGCCACCTCGTGTGGAAACAGTTGCTCGATCGTGGTGTACTTATCCGCGAAACCGGTCCGGACGGTTTCCTGAGGGTCTCCGCCGGAACCCCTGCCGAAATGGCAGCATTCCGCGCGGCACTCGGCGAAATCCTGGCCGAGATCCAGATCGTCCACTCAAACGAGGAGCCAATGAGATGACTGCTAGAGCACGGATTGCCCAGGTGCACCGTGTCACCAGCGAGTCCGAGGTGAACGTCACGCTCAACCTTGACGGCAGCGGCGAATCCTCGATCAGCACCGGGATTGGTTTCTATGACCACATGCTGACCGCCTTGTCGCGGCATTCGTTGATCGATATGGAGATCGTCACCACCGGCGATATCCACATCGATGGGCATCATTCCATCGAAGACACCGCGATCGCCATCGGCCAAGCGCTCAAGATCGCGTTGGGAGATAAACGCGGCATCCGCCGGTTCGCGGATGCGACGGTGCCCTTGGACGAGGCGCTGGCCCACTGTGTGGTCGATCTCGCGGGCCGCCCATATGTGGTCTTCAGTGGGGAGTCCGAGAGTCAGGTCTACGCGCGCATTGGCGGTATGGATCCGCTCTATCCCGGGTCCATGACCCAGCACGTCTTCGAGTCGCTGGCCTTGAACGCGGGGATCTGCGTCCACCTCAGGCTGCTCGCTGGGCGCGAGCCGCACCATATCGTCGAAGCCGAGTTCAAATCGCTCGCGCGTGCGCTGCGCTTTGCCGTCGAACCCGATCCTCGGGTGACGGGTATCCCCAGCACCAAAGGTGCACTGTGAACCCTGCCGTCGGCGTTCTCGATTACGGTTCGGGCAATCTTCACTCGGCATGCCGCGCACTCGAAGTCGCCGGCGCCCGAGTGCGACTCGGTACCACGGCCAGCGACTTCCACCGATCCGATGCCCTGGTAGTGCCCGGGGTGGGCGCCTTCGGGGCCTGTATGGCGGGTCTGCGCGAAACTGGCGGCGCGGCTCTGGTTAACGATTGGGCCCAATCTGAACGCAAATTGCTCGGCATTTGCGTGGGCCACCAGGTCTTCTTCGCCCGAGGACTCGAACGCGGAGAAGATACCGAAGGCATCGGCATCTTTCCGGGCACCGTCGAGCGGTTGACCGCTCGTCGGCTACCCCATATGGGGTGGAATACCATAGAGGTGCCCGCAGCGGCGAACATTTTCGCGGGGCTCGAGAATCGCAGGTTTTACTTTGTTCACTCCTACGGGGTACATGCTGCCGACGACGACGGCAATAGTTCCGTACCCGCAGACGCTCAGGTGATCTGGTGTGAACACGAAACAGATAGGTTCATCGCTGCCGTCCAGTGGGGCAGCGTGACCAGCACCCAGTTCCACCCGGAGAAATCCGGGGCTGCTGGGGCACAACTACTAAGCCAATGGCTGGAAAGTTAGGGTCCATTCAACGTGGCCGGAAGCGAGCGTGTCTTCGGGGATCCGCTCGAGGCTGCCCTGCGGTGGCAGTCTCAAGGCGCCGAATGGCTACATCTGGTCGATCTCGACGCAGCATTCGGCCGTGGCTCGAACGCCGACCTGCTCGGGGATGTCATCGCGGCGCTGGAGATCAACGTCGAACTGTCGGGAGGAATCCGCGACGATGCCTCGCTATCACGTGCCCTGGAGACCGGTGCCCGGCGGGTGAATGTGGGAACTGCGGCGCTGGAGAAGCCGCAATGGTGTGAGAAGGCGATCGCTGAATACGGCGACCGGATCGCGATCGGTCTGGATGTGCGCGGAAACCAACTTGCAGCCCGTGGCTGGACCACCAGCGGTGGTGATGTTTTCGAAACCGTGCACCGGATGACCCGCGCCGGCTGCGAGCGTTTCGTGGTGACCGACGTGGCCAGCGATGGCATGTTGACCGGGCCGAACTACATGACCTGAGGATGCTCAGTGGACTGGTTCCGATCGGTGTTGAGGGCGCGATCATCGGAACCGCACTCTATGTGGGTAATTTCACCTTGCCCGAAGCATTACGCGCGGTCGAACAACCGCTGATGAGCTGAGACACGAGGCACGATGCGCGAGCAACAATTGTCGTGGGAAGAAGCCATCGTCGAGGGAAGTCTCACATGGTCTTTCCTGGTTCGGGACGATCTGACCGAGGTCGCCGAACTGTGTAGTGCGATCGAATACTTCGATGATCCGATTCAACACCGCGATCTGAAGGGCCTGACCCAAGATTTCGATCAGGCCTGGGCCTATCCATCCAATCACGCAGTGGTCGGACGTGATCGCGGCGGGACGATCGTCGCTTACGGCTGGAACCACATCACGCCTCCCGGCGATCTGCTGCCGCACGCGTGGATGGAGATCGGGGTGCACCCGGCTTGGCGCCATCACAAGATCGGGCTCAAGCTCGTCGGCTGGCTGATCGATCGTGCGCGCGCCTGGCATGCCCACCTGCGCGAGACCCGCCCACAGCTTGGTCCGCTGTGGGTCGGCTGCGCTGCCGACGAGGGATCACGGGTAGCTGCCGATCTTGAAGAGAACGGTCTGTTGGCTCCACAGCGCTGGTTCTGCGATGCTCATCGCAGCCTCACCGATGAGCCGTTGCCTTTGGTGGTACCCCCACCCGGCATCGAACTGCGTCGCTTCGACCGCGCCTGGTCCGAGAAGGCCCGCCTAGCCCACAACACAGCCTTCGCCGTCAGGCATGGTTCGCACGACGTCTCGCCCGAGGCCTGGGAGGTATCGCTGGAGCGTCCGGATTCTCGTCCGGACTGGTCATGGATCGCGGTGCAGACCGAAAAGCCGGATACCGGGGTCGTCGGCTACGCGTTGAATTCGGAGATCATCGAGCGGCAGAGCGGCTGGCGAGAGGGCTGGACGGAACGGATCGGTGTCATTCCCGCGTTTCAGCGGCAGGGACTGGCACATGCATTGCTGGCAGCATCCATGCAGACCTTCGTCGACCACGGTTGTGTGCTGGCGGGTATCGGTATCGACACCGATGACCTGGCCAAGAGCGAATCGTTGTTCGTCGGCATGGGGTACCGCTTCGAGGACAAGGTGGTTCTCTTTGGGGCCTCGTTCGATGACTGAGTAAACTGTGGAAGATTCGTCCGGTGCATACAGGGGGATAGTCGTATATGTCAGGCCACTCGAAATGGGCAACTACCAAGCACAAGAAGGCTGTGATTGATGCCAAGCGGGGCAAACTTTTCGCCAAGCTGATCAAGAACATCGAAGTCGCTGCGAGGATCGGTGGCGGCGATATCGCCGGTAACCCTACCCTTTACGATGCTGTCCAGAAGGCCAAGAAGAACTCGGTTCCCAATGACAATATCGACCGTGCCATCAAGCGCGGGTCGGGTGAAGGCGCCGATGCGGTCAGCTACGAGTCGATCATGTATGAGGCCTACGGTCCCGCCGGTGTTGCGATCTTGATCGAATGCCTCACCGATAACCGCAACCGTTCGATTTCCGACGTGCGTGTAGCGGTTACCCGTAACGGCGGCACCATTGCCGACGGCGGGTCGGTACAGCGGTTGTTCAACCGCAAGGGCGTAGTGACGGTAGCCAAGGAACAGGAAGTCGCCACCGACTCGCGCAAGACCCAGACGCGTACCGTAACCGAGGATGAGCTACTGGAAGCGACCATCGAGGCGGACGTCGAAGACATCGTCGATGAAGGCGATTCCTTCGAACTGATCAGCGACCCGAACGAGATGGTGGCGGTCCGCAAGGCCGTCCAGGCTGCCGGCATCGACTACGACTCCGCGGAAGTTCAGTTCGTGGCGAACTTCGATCAGGCCATCGACTCGGTCGAGGATGCCCAGAAGCTCTTACGCATCGTCGATGCTCTCGAGGACCTGGACGATGTCCAGACCGTCTTCGCCAACGCCGACTTCAGTGATGCGGTAGAGGCCGCGCTTGATAGCGAGGAATGATCGCCCGCCTCACGGCTGACCGGCTGTCCGGCGCGCCTGAGCCGCGCGTCTGGCTTCACTCCGTAGAATCCGAACGTGTGTTCGCAATTCGGCGGGTGGTGCTATGCGGGTTTTGGGCGTTGATCCCGGCTTGACAAGATGTGGCGTCGGAGTCATCGATGCCGATTCGCCGCGTTCTCCGCACCTGGTCGACGTCGGAGTAGTGCGTACCTCGCCGCATATGGATCAGGGTCACCGATTGCTGGCGATCGAAGAAGGCTTGAATGCCTGGGTGCAGACGAACCGTCCGGATGTTATCGCAGTCGAACGGGTCTTCGCCCAGCATAATGTGATGACCGTCACGGGAACTGCTCAAGCAGCGGGGATCGCGATGCTGGTCGCAGCCCGGCATGCTATTCCGGTCGCCTTGCATACACCGACCGAAGTCAAGGCGGCAATCACCGGCTCCGGTCGGGCTGACAAGGCACAGGTCGCGGCCATGGTGGTGCGCATCCTCAAATTGGATCAAGCCCCCAAACCTGCCGACGCCGCCGATGCCGTCGCCTTAGCACTCTGCCAGCTCTGGCGAGGCGGTTCGGTCAACCGCTATGCGGCTGCCGTGCAGGAGCATGCGGCCAGAAGAGGACGACGATGATCTCCCAACTCACCGGAACCCCCGCGGCTCTCGGCCCCGACTGGGCCGTGATCGATGTCAACGGAGTGGGTTTCAAAGTCTCCTGCACTCCACGGACAGCATCGGCGCTGCGGTCGGGAAACCCGTGCACGCTGGCAACGACGCTGATCGTCCGGGAAGATGCCATGATGCTCTTCGGCTTCGCCGACGTTCGCGAGCGCCAGACCTTCGAGACGCTGCAGCTGGCCTCCGGGGTAGGTCCGAAGCTGGCGCTCGCCGCGATTTCGGTGCTCAGCCCAGCCGAGATCGTGGCCGCAATCCAGAACGATTCGGTGGCGGTACTGACGAAGGTGCCGGGAATTGGACGCAAAGGCGCCGAGAAGATCATCGTCGAATTGCGTGACCGGGTCGGCGCGTTGGCCGCAGATCTGGACACCAGTGATCAGCCCAGCAGACAAGTTGCAACCGATCCATGGCGAGAGCAGGTCTCGAGTGGCCTACAGAGCTTGGGTTGGTCGTCCAAGGATGCCGATGCCGCGGTCGAGAAGATCGCCCCGTTGGTGAGCGAAGACCCACAGATCTCTTTGGGTAGCCTGATGAAGGCCGCGCTGCAGTCGCTGGCCCGAGCCTGAGGAGTTCTCCTATCGTGAAAGATTCCCCGGTCGATCCATGGCCCACACCGGACGAAATCGTCGCCGAAGGTGCACTGCGGCCCGCATCACTGACTGATTTCGAGGGGCAACCCCGGGTTGTCGACCAACTCAGCCTGGTTTTACAGGCTGCGCTACACAGGGGTACCACCCCCGATCACGTGTTGCTGTCGGGCCCTCCTGGTCTCGGCAAAACGACCCTGGCGATGATCATCGCCAACGAGATGAGTGTGCCTTTACACATCACTTCGGGCCCGGCGATCCAACATGCCGGTGACCTCGCGGCCATCCTGTCTGGCCTGACCCAAGGCGAAGTGCTCTTCCTTGACGAGATCCACCGGATGAGCCGGCCCGCCGAGGAGATGCTCTACCTGGCCATGGAAGACTTCCGAGTGGATGTGGTGGTCGGGAAGGGACCCGGGGCGACCGCTATTCCTATCGAGATACCGCCGTTCACCCTGGTTGGGGCGACAACCCGTGCTGGGCTACTGCCCGGCCCACTGCGTGATCGCTTCGGTTTCACTGCTCAACTTGACTACTACGATTCGGCTGACCTGGAGCAGATCGCCAGGCGTTCTGCTGCCAAGATCGGTATCGCGCTGGATACCGAGTCTGCGGCAGAGATCGCTCGGCGTTCCCGCGGCACACCACGCATCACGAATCGGCTGCTGCGCCGCGTGCGCGACTATGCCCAGGTACACAACAAGGGAGTGGTGAGCGCGGAGCTGGCTCGCGATGCGCTCGAGTTGTACGAGGTCGATCCACTCGGCCTGGATCGTCTCGACCGAGCTGTGCTCAACGCCATCTGCCGCAAATTCGGGGGTGGCCCAGTCGGCTTATCAACGCTTGCCATCAGCGTCGCGGAAGAAACCGAAACGATAGAAGAGGTAGCTGAACCTTTCCTGGTGCGACTGGGCTTCTTGATGCGCACCCCCCGTGGAAGGATTGCGACTCCCGCCGGATGGGCACATCTGGGGTTGACTCCGCCGACCCGCGAGCAACCGAGCGAGGAACCACCGCTGTTCAGCTAAGCCTGAAACCGCCGATTTCCCGCTGCTGCGCGTCCCCTGGCGCGCGCTGGCTGCGTTGTCCTCAGTCAGCGCACCCCGGTGCGCCTGGTTCGTCCGCCTTGCCATCGCCCCCGCCAGGTGCCGCTCGCGACGCGGCCCATGATCGGATTCAAGCTAAGCCTGCATCAGCAGATTGGCCAAACCGGACGGAAACTGTCAGGTCAGATGTGGTGATCACAGCACGACTCGCTAAGATCGCTTGGGTGCGTGCCCGTATGCGCGTTCTTGCACGTCCAGGTAACGGCCTGGTTTCCGAGTAGTAGGGGTGTCTTCTATGGAAATTCTATTCATCATGGCGATCTTCATCGGCCTGATGTATTTCATGACCGTTCGACCTCAGAAGAAGCGCATGGAAGAACAGCGCAAGATGCTCGATGCTCTGCAGCCCGGAGCGAAGGTCGTGCTCAACTCAGGCCTATTCGGCACCATCCGAGCCATTGGTGACCAACAGATGGTGGTGGAGCTGGCCCCCGGCGTCGAGGTCACGGCCCTCAAGCAGACTGTGGTGCGTACTGCCCACGCTGACGAGGAAGAGTTCGAGTTCACCGACGCGCAACTCGAAGCTTCGCCTTCCGATGTTTTCGAAGCGGATGCTGTCGAGGCGGTATTCGAGGATTCGCTGGACGAATCCGACGCCGGAGCTTTCGAGGCCTCCGAGATTCTCACCGAACAGGCGATCGAAGCTCCTGCCGACGAGATCTATCAGCCCGGCAAGAACGTCATCTACCAGCCCGGTTCGGACCAGGGCAGCGCCTCCGCCGACACCGACGAGCGTCCACAGGAACGCTGACAGGAGCACGCCCCCGTGGCATCATCGGCAAAATCCACAAACACATTCAGGCCCGGACGCACATTGATCGGTTTCGCGATCGTCGTCGCGATGCTCTATGGCCTGATGGCGCTGACCGGTACTTGGACCCCGCGGCTGGGGCTTGATCTGCGCGGCGGTACCACGATCACGCTGACTGCCCGCACCAGCGACGGCAGCACCGTGCCTCGCGAGAACCTTGAGACGGCCCGGTCCATCATCCAGAACCGCGTCGACTCACTCGGGGTCGGTGAGTCGTCGGTGACGATTCAGGGCAACGACAAAATCGAAGTTGCGGTCCCGAATATGAGCAGCGACGAGCTTGTCGAACTCGTGGGTGCCACGGCCAAGTTGGCATTCCGACCGGTGATCGCTGTGCAGCCGGTCGAGACGGTCGACGTCTCCACCGCAGAGCCAACCCCTGATGCCAAGCCGGACGCGGACTCTCCGTCCTCCCCTTCACCTCAGACTTCCGGAGCAGAACCGAGTTCTGCTCCGGCGAGCAGCGCTCAGCGGCGTCCGATGCCGGAGTTGCCGACTGAGCCACCCGCTCCGCGCAGTCCACGTCCGGAAGTCCCCGGCGAACAGCCACTGACCCTCGACGAGCAGCTGAACTATGTGCCGACGGCTCAGGATGCCGAGGAGTTCGCCGAGTTCACCTGCGGCGATGAATTCCCCGATGTCACCGATCAACCGCTGATCGCCTGCGATGAGACCGGCGCCTATAAGTACTTCCTCGGTCCGGTCATTCTGAGCGGCGAGCGGGTGACCAATGCCAGTGCAGGCGTCCCGCAAGGGGAGGTCTCCTGGGTCGTCACGCTGGACCTCGACGCCGAAGGCGCCACGATCTTCGCCGACGCCACCGAGGCATTGGCAAAGAAATCAGCACCGCAGAATCAGTTCGCGATCGTGCTCGACCACGAAGTGGTCTCGGCCCCGAGCGTGAACGAGCGGATCGCTGGCGGTAAAGCCAGTATTTCCGGCACCGGTATCACTGAGAGCAGTGCCAAATCGTTGGCCACCACGCTGCGCTACGGTTCGTTGCCGGTGGATCTAGAGACCAGTTCTGTGGACACCGTCTCGCCTGTGCTGGGCGGAAATCAGATGACCGCGGGTATCATCGCCGGCGTTATCGGCCTACTGCTCGTTCTGGTCTACAGCCTGATCTATTACCGCGGTCTGACAGTCGTGGTGGCCGGATCGTTGGTAGTGGCGGCGATCGTCACCTACGCGGTGATGGTGCTGCTGGGCTCGGCCGTCGGATTCGCGCTGAACCTGCCCGGTATCGCCGGAGCTATCATCGCGATCGGCATCACCGCGGACTCGTTCGTCATCTATTTCGAACGTATACGTGACGAGATCCGCGAAGGACACAGCCTGCAGCATTCCATCCAGTCGGGCTGGCGAAAGGCTCGAGGCACCATTTTGGTGGCGGATGGCGTTCAACTATTGGCCGCCGTGGTGCTGTACTTCCTCGCGATCGGCAGCGTCAAGGGTTTTGCTTTCACCTTGGGTATCACCACAGCGATCGACCTGCTCCTGGTCATATTCTTCACTCATCCGCTGATGACATTGCTCGGGCGGACGGCGTTCTACGGCCAAGGCCACAAGTTCTCCGGCCTGGATCCTGAACATCTGGGCGTCAGCCGCGAGTCATTGCTGGGCCGCCGCGGTCGGACTCGAAAGCGAACAAAGACCACTGCGTCCGCTGCCCGCAAGCCCGGCACCAGCATGAAAGTCGCGGAGGCCAGCAATGAATGAGACCAAGGTGGCTGCGCCGGCCCCCAAGCCGCAGGCCAAAAAGATGACATTTGCTCATCGTTTGTACACCGGCGAGTTCCAATTCGATTTCATGTCGCATCGGCGCCGTTGGTACACCATCAGCGCGATATTGCTGATGATCTCGGTGCTGGCAGTCTCAGTGCGCGGATTGAACCTGGGTATCGATTTTGTCGGCGGCTCGGTCTTCCAAGCACCGGTTCAGGTCACGTCGTCCACGGTCGATCAATTCGGTCGCGCTGTCAGCGCGACCGGGTTATCCGATCTCGACTTGCAGGTCAACACTGTGGGGGAGTCCACAGTTCGTATTCAGACTCGCAGCCTTGATACCGAAGACGTGATCACGGTGCGGGAAGCGATCGCCGAACAAGCGGGGGTCTCGGCAGATGAGGTTGCCTATTCTCTGATCGGACCATCGTGGGGTAAGCAGATCACCCAACAGGCACTGGTTGCGCTGATCGTTTTCCTGGTCTTGGTGGGCATCTTGATCTGGGTCTACTTCCGTGACTGGAAGATGTCTGTTTCTGCCTTGTTGGCGCTGTTACATGACCTGATCATCACAGTCGGTCTTTATGCGCTGATCGGTTTCACCGTCACTCCGGCAACCGTCATCGCGGTGCTTACGATCCTGGGCTACTCGCTGTACGACACCGTGGTGGTTTTCGACATGGTGCGTGAGCAGACCCGTGACCTGAAACACCAGTCGCGTACCTATACTGAGGCAGCTAATGCTGCGATCAACCAGGTGCTCGTTCGCTCGATCAACACCACGATCATCGCGGTGCTACCCGTATTGGCGATTCTCATCGCAGGCCTGGCAGTGCTGGGTGGCGAAGGACCATTGGCTGATCTCGGTCTTGCGATGCTGATCGGTATGATCTCGGGAGCTTATTCGTCCATCTTCCTGGCCGCTCCATTCCTGGCTCAGCTGCGTGAACGGGAACCAGCGATGATCAAACACCGGGCTGCGCTCGAGAAGGCACAGCGGCGAGCCAAGGCCAAGGTCGTCGCATCGGTCACCACCACCGATTCGGCCATGAGTGCTGCTGGAGTGCCGATGACAGCATTGCCTGCGGAAGGGGCGTTGACGTTGGCCGATTCAGGTACGGAGGCCGCTGGGCATGATCAGGCCGACGCTCGCGCGCAGAGCGATCAGGCTCCAGGTGCCGCAACAAAGCCCCGAAACCAGCCGTCGAAGAAACCTCGTTCAGCGAGAAAGAAGTGAGATGACCGATCAGCGGGTGACGCGTGCGGCCGATCTGATCCGCACCGTCCTGGACTTTCCGAAACCTGGGATCAAGTTCCGCGATATCACCCCGCTGCTGGGTGATGAACAGGCGTTCTCTGATGTTATCGATGTGATGGCCGAGCATGCCCCCAGGGATGTCAACGTGGTTTGTGGAGTGGAGTCCCGAGGGTTCATCTTCGGCACTCCACTTGCACTCCGGTTGGGCGTCGGGTTCGTGCCCATCCGTAAACCCGGCAAATTGCCAGGTGCCGTAGTGGAGCAGAGCTACGATTTGGAGTACGGCTCGACAACGCTGGCTCTTCAGACCGATGCCCTGAGCCCGCGGAACGACGTGCTGTTGGTGGATGATCTACTCGCCACAGGTGGGACCCTGCAGGCGTCCACCCGACTGGTGGAAACCCTTGGCGCGCGCGTCGCGCAGATCAGGTGGTGCTGGAGCTCATCGGGCAGCCCGGGCGACAGCGATTATTGGACGATGGCATCAAGGGCCTTTTTTCGCTGATCGGTATTGAGGATTAGCCTGCGAACGTCCGGCGTTCGGCCGAGGGAATACACTCAGGCTTAACGTTCGAGCGGAGGGGGAGGCGATGTCGCAGAGTAGCGTTTACGGGCCCTACGGCAGCGGCCAGGGCACGCCGGGCGCTCCCCGCTCAAGCACGCTCGATCGGGTGTCCAGCGGTCCAGAACAGCCGCGCCTGCGGATGCGCCAGCGCCTGGCGTGGTTTGGCGCGGCCAATCGTCCGCCCCAGTCCGCGGTTTTGGATCCGCTCTTCTCCGTGGTTCGAGCCAACCATCCCAAGACCGACCTTGATCAACTGGAACGGGCTTACCACACAGCTGAGCATTATCACCGTGGCCAGACTCGCAAGAGTGGCGAGCCGTACATCACCCATCCGCTGGCGGTAGCGACGATTCTCGCCGAGCTGGGCATGACCGAGTCAACTCTGTGCGCCGCGCTGCTTCACGACACGGTCGAAGACACCAGCTACACGCTGGACCAATTGCGCGCTGACTTCGGTGACGAGATAGCTCTGCTGGTCGACGGCGTCACGAAGCTGGACAAGCTCACCTACGGGGAGTCGGCCAAGGCTGAAACCATTCGCAAGCTCGTCGTGGCCACCGCGCGCGACGTGCGGGTGTTGGTGATCAAGCTTGCCGATCGCTTGCACAATATGCGCACCTTGAGTTTCCTGCGTCCCGATAAGCAGCAGCGAATCTCCAAGGACACTTTGGAGATCTTCGCGCCGTTGGCTCACCGGCTGGGCATGAACGCGATCAAGTGGGAGTTAGAGGATCTTTCGTTCGCCGCCTTGCAACCGAAAGTGTATGACGAGATCGTCCGGATGGTCGCCGAGGCGGCCCCTCAGCGTGAACGTCAGCTACGGGAGGTCATTGATCAGGCCCAGAAGGATCTGGTCGAAGCAGGTATCAAAGCGACGGTCTATGGCCGTCCTAAGCACTACTACTCGATCTATCAGAAGATGGTGGTGCGAGGCCGGGATTTTTCGGACATCTACGATCTCGTCGGGCTACGAGTGTTGGTCGACACCACTCGTGATTGTTACGGTGCGCTGGGTGTTCTGCACACCAGATGGAATCCGTTACCCGGACGATTCAAGGATTACATCGCGATGCCGAAGTACAACATGTACCAGTCGCTGCACACCACGGTGCTGGGGCCGGGCAATCATCCGGTGGAGTTTCAGATTCGGACCCACGAGATGCACCGGCGCGCGGAGTACGGAGTTGCGGCGCACTGGAAGTACAAGGAAGATGCGAGCTCCAAAGGCAAGGGTGCATCAGGGGCAGATCCGGATACTTCTCAGCTGGATTGGGTCCAGCAGATCAACGAGTGGCAACGTGAGACAGACGATCCGGGGGAGTTCCTCGACTCGTTGCGCTTCGAACTCAACACCACCGAGGTTTACGTTTTCACTCCTAAGGGCGATGTCATTGCGCTGCCCAAGAATGCTACGCCGGTTGACCTGGCCTACGCGATCCACTCTGAGGTGGGCGACCGATGTATCGGGGCTCGGGTAAACGGACGGCTGGTGCCGCTCAGTAGCAAACTCAGCAATGGCGATATCTGCGAGATTTTGGTCTCTCGGGCCGAGGATGCCGGGCCCAGTCGCGACTGGCTCAGCTTCGCGGCGAGCCCACGGGCGATTTCCAAGATCAAGCAGCATTTCAGCAGGGAACGTCGCGAGGAAGCCATCGAACGCGGCAAGGACCAGCTTGCCCGACAGTTGCGCAGGTCGGGATTGCCGATCCAGCGGCTGCTGACTGTTGAGCACCTGACCGCTGTGGCTGACAGCTATCGACTCCAGAACGTTGATGCTCTTTACGCGGCCATTGGGGAGGGCAACGTCGGGGCTCAGGGTGTCGTCCAGCGTCTGGTGGAGACTGAAGGTGGCCTGGAAGCAGCTGTCGAGGAGGGCTCCGAGGACAAACATCTGGCCACCCTTCACCGCCGTTCTCCTGGCAAGAACGATGCCGGTGTGATTGTCGAAGGTCAGCCCGACATGTGGGTGAAGCTCGCGAAGTGTTGCACACCGCTGCCTGGTGACGCCATCATCGGTTTCATCACCCGTGAAAACGGAGTCTCGGTACACCGTCGTGATTGCACGAACGCGGCGAACTTGCTTTCTCAACCCGAGCGCATCGTGAAGGTCGATTGGGCAGTCTCAGGTGGTGCTGGCTATCTCGTCGCTGTGCAA